>WBUJ01000330.1 GCA_008933795.1 Candidatus Contendibacter sp.
GACTGCTCGATGTCGTCATGGGCCGGACAAGGAAACCCGGCCAGCCAGGGCCAATCGGGCCTCGGTTCGGGTTCCGGCGCCGGGTTCGAGTCGAGGTCCAACCCCAAGGGTAAAGCGCAGGGAAGGGGGCGTGGGGCTAAGGTGATCAGCATGGGACTTACCTCCGATAGGACCGAATTAAACCCACCACCACCCCGAAGATCGTCAGCCGCTCGCCGGGGCGCAAGATCGGGTAAGCGGGGTTGGCGGGCTGCAACACGGCTTCGCCGTTTTCCACCGCCAGGGTTTTGAGGGTGAACTCGTTGTCCACCACCGCCACCACCACATCGCCGGGACGAGCGGGCGCGTCTCGCTCGACTACCACCCGGTCGCCGGAATGGATGCCGGCCTCGATCATCGAATCGCCGGTGACCGGGATCAGCACCGTGCGCGAGGGATGGCGCACCAGCCAGGCGTCGATGGAACGGGTATCGCCACTATCCGCTGCCGCCAGCGGTACGCCGGCCGGAACCGGACATTCCGCATGAGGACGTTCAAAGAAGCGCCCGGTCGGCGTCCAGCGCCCGTCCGGGGTGCGGTCGAGAAATCCGGCGTCCCGCAACCGGTGGAGCACCTTGGCCACCGCCGAACGCGAGGCCAGCCCCAGCACGGCCTGCAACGGTTCATACGCGGGCAGGCTGCGCCAGCGGGCAAAATAATCCTGGAGGCGGGCCAAATAGGCGGCGTCATCGGCGACTTTGGGCATGGCGGCTCGCGATAGAGTACTTTTGTACTCTGATCATAGAGCACAGAAATCGGCCCGTCAAGCGGGTGGTGACGCGGGTTCAGTGGATGTGGCGGGAAGGCGCCGGAGGCGTCTGGCGCCCTTCCATCGCATCGATCAGGGACGCCAGCCGATACGCCACGTCCAGCGCGGTCGCCGGACCGCTCAACACGTGATCGCACAGCGCCCGCAGCCTTGGGCAGGTTGCCGAGCAGGACCTCGGCGGTGGGGTACTCCTCGCCCGCGCGGTGGCTGCGCGCCAAGGCGACCAACCGGTCGGGGGTGACGCTCTCGGGGTCGAGATCGTCGAGAGGGTTGGGCGCGGCGGAGCGGGGT
>WBUJ01000215.1 GCA_008933795.1 Candidatus Contendibacter sp.
GGCTGGAGCAATGGCTGCGCGGCCAGGGTCTGGCTGACGCGCCGCGATTGGCGGAATGGCTGGAGGTGGAGCCCGGTTGGGAAAGCGCGGTGGAAGCAGCTTTGGCGGGCTGGCTGGACGCGGTCTGCGTACCGGATCTCGGCGGGCCGGCAGCCGCAGCGCCCGAATTGGGTCAAGGGCGGTTGACATTGCTGGAGCCCCCGCCGCCGGATTGGCCGCCCACGGTGACGGAAATCACCGCGCTGGCGGCCCGGGTGCGGGCGCCTTGGCCGCTCGCCGGTCTGCTGGATGGCGTGCGCGTCGCCGCCAATCTCGCCGAGGCGCTGGCGCGCCGCGCCGAGCTGCGGGCGGGCGAAACCGTGGCGACGCCCGAGGGTGTGCTGTGCGGGCGTCACTGGTTACGGCTGGCGCGCGGTAGCGATGACGGCGTGCTGGCGCGCGAGCGGGAAATCCGCTGCCTGGAGGCGGCGCTGGCCGAGGATGCGACGGCGCTGGAACGGTGGGAGGTCGAGTCGGAACGCCTGCGCGGGCGGCAGCGCGACTTGGAGCAACAGCGCCGCGAGGCGCAGCAGGCGGTCAACCAGGGGCACCGCGATCACGCCGCCGCGCAGGGGCGGCTGGACGCGGCGCTGGCGCGAGCGGAACAGGCTCGCGCCCGTCGCGCGGCGCTGGCTGGGGAAATCGCGGAACTGGAGGAGCAGAGCGAGCAGGAGCGCGAGCGGATCGAGCAGGCCCGGACGCGATTGGAGGAGGCGTTGCTGATCCTGGAAAGCCTGGGGCCTGAACAGGAGGAGTTGGACGCGCGCCGGGAGTGCCTGCGCGCGAAACTGCGGGATTGCCGGGATCGAGCGGAGGTCGCCCGCCAGGATGTGTCCCGGTGGACGGTGGCGCTGGAGACCGCGCGGGCGCGCTCGGTCGCCGCCGATCAAGCATTGGAGCGGTTGGTGGCGCAACGCGATCAACTGTTGGCGCGGCGGGAGCGGCTGGCGGCGGAGTGCGCCGCCGCCGCCGATGCGAGTTTGGCCGCCGCCGAGGACGAACTGGCGGCGGGTTTGGAACGGCGCTTGACGCTCGAAGCGGAGCTGCGGGACGCTCGTCAAAGCCTGGAAGCCCAGGATGCCGAATCGCAAGCCGGCGAGCAGGCGCGCGGGCGCTGCGAACGCCAAGCCGAGACGCTGCGCCGGGAACTGGAGGAACGGCGGCTGGCCACGAGCGAGGCGCGGATTCGCCAGCAGAATCTTCTCGAGCAGGTACGCGAACTGGCCAGCGAGCCGGAGGCGATCTTAACGACCCTGCCAGCGGCAGCGGTCGAGAGCGACTGGCTGGCGCAACTGGAGCAGGTGGAACGGCGCATTCAGCGACTGGGCGCGGTCAATCTGGCGGCCATCGAGGAATTTGCCCAGGTGTCGGAACGCAAGCAGTATCTCGACGCGCAAAACGCTGACCTGCTGGAGGCGCTGGCCACCCTGGAGAACGCCATGCGCAAGATGGATCGCGAGACCCGCGCCCGTTTTCGCGAGACCTTCGAGCGAGTGAACGCCGGTCTCGGGGAGTTGTTTCCGCGCCTGTTCGGCGGTGGCCAAGCGCATCTGGAACTGGCCGGCGAGGATGCGCTGGATGCCGGAGTGACGATCATGGCCAAGCCGCCCGGCAAGCGGGTCGGTTCGATCGGCCTGCTGTCCGGTGGAGAGAAGGCGCTGACCGCCGTCGCCTTGGTGTTCGCCATTTTTCAGCTCAATCCGGCGCCGTTCTGCCTGCTGGACGAGGTGGACGCCCCGCTGGACGAGGCCAACATCGGTCGGTTCGGCGCGCTGCTCCGCGAAATGGCCGAGCGAGTGCAATTCATCTTCATTACCCACAACAAGGCCACCATGGAAATCGCCCGGCACTTGGCGGGGGTGACCATGCAGGAACCGGGCGTGTCGCGGCTGGTAGCGGTGGACGTTGAGGAGGCGGCGCGGTTGGCGGCGGTCGTTTAGCCGTCCCAACGTCAATCGGGCAGCGCCCCGCGCGAACCGGGCGCGGGGTTTGTGAAAGCGTGGGGATTTGAGTATAAACGGTAGAATTTGGCCCCCATACCGCCTATGGCGGCGATGGGGGTTTGGCATTCCTTGAGCACAATGGGGTTGCGGTTCGCGCAATCCGGGGCTTTCGTGGCATGGAAATGGACAAGACGCAGTTGCAGTGGCTGCTGGCGGGCATCGGGGCCGTCGTCGTGGTTCTGGTCTATCTCTGGGGCATCCGATCCCGCATCAAAGAGCGAATTGGCAAACGCCGACACCGGTCGGGACGAGAGCCTGTGGTGTTCGGCGATCCATCGCCGCAGCCGGATCCCTTGCTGAATGAATATGATTTTGGCGATTTGGGGCGGATTACCCCCGACCATCATTTGGCGGACAAGGTTCTGGTCGATGTGGAGATTCATCCGGTCGAGCCGAGGAACGCCGATCGGGGGGGTAAAGCGGATGCCGAGTCCGCGCCTCTTAAATTGGAGCCGCCGGCGGAAACGCGCCGGGATACCGACGCGACGGCGGCGTCCATGACGGTGGTTTTGACCGTGATGGCGCCGCGCGGCCAGCCGTTCGAAGGCCCACGCATCCAGGCGGCGGCCGAGGAACTGGATTTCCGGCTGAATGCCGACGGGGTGTTTGAGCGGTTCCCGGATCGGGAGGCCGCTGGCGACGCGCCGGTCTTCGGCATGGCGCATCTGCGCAAGCCGGGCGCGTTCGATCCGCAAACGCTGTCCGATTTATCCACCCCAGGGTTGTTGCTGTTCATGAATCTGCCCGGCCCACTGGAGGGGACGGAGGCGTTGGATTTGCTGGTGATCGGCGCTGATCATCTGGCGCGCAATCTCGGCGGAACCATTTGCGACGAGCGCCATAACCGGCTGACCAACCCGATGTTGCTGCGGTTGCGCGGCCAGGTCGCCGACTTCGAGCGGCGCTGGCTCGGGCTATTGGACTGATCGCGGGGGCGCCATGGCGATTCCCACTGACGTTCAGGTTCGCGCCGCATCGCTGCGCAAGCAACTGAACTGGCATGGCTATCGCTATTATGTGCTGGACGATCCGGAAATTCCCGACGCCGAATACGACCGGCTGTTTCGGGAGCTTCGGGAACTGGAAACCGCGCATCCGGAACTGATCGCCGCCGATTCGCCCACTCAGCGAGTAGGCGGCCAGCCGCTGGATGCCTTTACGCCCGTGCGGCATCGGGTTTCGATGCTGTCCATCCGCACTGAAACCGATGTGGGTCCGGGCGGGGCGCGAGCTTTTGACGCTCAGGTGCGGCGCGAGTTGGACTTGAGCGCGGACGCGCCGTCGGTCGAATACGCCTGTGAACTGAAATTCGACGGTCTGGCGCTCACCCTGCGTTATGAACAGGGCGTGCTGGTTCAGGCCGCCACGCGCGGCGACGGCGAGACCGGCGAGGACGTTACCCAGAACGTGCGCACCATCAAGACGGTGCCGTTGCGCTTGCGGGGAGTCGCGCCCGAGGTGCTGGAAGTGCGCGGCGAGGCGTATATGAGCCGCCCGGATTTCGAGCGTTACAACGCCCGCCAGCGGACCGCTGGGTTGCCCACGCTGGTCAATCCCCGCAACGGCGCCGCCGGCAGCATCCGGCAACTCGACCCGAATCTGGCCGCCAAGCGGCCGCTGTCGTTTTTTGCTTACGGATTGGGTGAAACGCGGGGCTGGGAAACGCCCGCTACCCATGGCGCGGTACTGGATGCCTTGGCCGCGCTGGGTCTGCCCGTCAGCGGCGAGCGAGCGGTGGTGGTTGGCGCGGAGGGGTTGATGGCGTTTCACCACGCCATCGCCGAAAAGCGCGCCGCGCTGCCCTTCGACATCGACGGCGTGGTGTACAAGGTCAACCGGCTGGACTGGCAGCAACAACTGGGTTTTCGCACCCGCGAGCCGCGCTGGGCCGTGGCGCACAAGTTTCCAGCCCAGGAAGAATTGACTGTGGTCGAGGCCATCGAGGTGCAGGTGGGCCGCACCGGGGCGATTACGCCCGTCGCGCGGCTCAAGCCGGTGTTCGTCGGCGGCGTCACGGTCACCAACGCCACGTTGCATAACGCCGACGAGGTCGCGCGCAAGGACGTGCGGGTGGGCGATACCGTGATCGTGCGGCGGGCCGGCGATGTGATTCCCGAGGTCGTCGGGGTCATGCTGGAGCGCCGTCCCGCCGAATCCCAGCCGTTTGTCATGCCGGAAAGCTGTCCGGTGTGTGGTTCGCGGGTGGTCCGGCCCGAAGGCGAGGCGGTGGCCCGCTGCATCGGCGGCTTGTACTGCCGCGCCCAGCGCCAGGAGGCGATCCGCCATTTCGCCTCGCGCCGGGCGCTGGACATCGAAGGGCTGGGCGACAAGCTGGTGGAGCAACTGGTGGAGCGGGAACTGGTGCGCAATCCCGCCGATCTGTATGGCCTGGATGCGGCGACGCTGGCCGAGTTGGAACGGATGGGTTCAAGATCCGCCGCCAAGCGGGTCGAGGCGCTGGAACGCAGCAAGCACACGACGCTGGCGCGGTTTCTGTACGCGCTGGGGATTCGCGAAGTGGGTGAAGCCACGGCGTTGACGCTGGCCGGGCATTTCGGCGCGCTGGATGCGCTGATGGCGGCTGATGAGGAACAACTGCGCCAGGCGCCGGATGTAGGCCCCGTGGTCGCTGCGGCGATTCGCGCGTTCTTCCAGGAACCGCACAATCAGCAGGTCATCGCCCGGTTGCGCACCGCTGGCGTGCATTGGCCGGAAACCGAAGTGCAGCGGGTCGCCGAACAGCCGCTGGCGGGTAAAACCTTTGTGCTGACGGGAACGCTAGAATCGATGAGTCGCGATCAGGCTTCGGACCGGTTGCGGGCGCTGGGCGCCAAGGTGAGCGGCAGCGTGTCGAAGAAAACCGATTACG
>WBUJ01000216.1 GCA_008933795.1 Candidatus Contendibacter sp.
TTCTGCTGGTGGAAACCATCTTCGACACCCTGAACGCCAAGGCGGCGCTGTTCGCCATTCAGCGGTTCTTCGACGATTCTGGCATCCGCCTGCCGGTGATGATCTCCGGCACGATTACCGACGCCTCTGGTCGTACCCTGTCCGGCCAGACCACCGAGGCGTTCTGGAATTCGCTCGCGCACGTCCGCCCGTTGGCCTTCGGGTTGAACTGCGCGCTGGGCGCGACGCAACTGCGGCCCTACGTCGCCGAACTGGCCCGCATCGCCGACACCTACGTTTCCGCCCATCCCAACGCCGGCTTGCCTAATGCCTTCGGCGAATACGACGAGACACCCGAACAGATGGCGGCGGTGATCCGTGAATTCGCTGAAAGCGGCTTTCTCAACATCGTCGGCGGTTGCTGCGGCACCACGCCCGCCCACATCCGCGCCATCGCCGAGGCGGTGAAAGATTTGCCGCCGCGCGAAATACCGCCTATCGAACCGCGCTGCCGGCTGGCCGGGCTGGAGCCGCTGAACATCGGTCCAGACTCGTTGTTCGTCAATGTTGGCGAGCGCACCAACGTCACTGGCTCGGCGGTGTTCAAGCGGCTGATCAAGGCCGGCGACTACAATGCCGCACTCGACGTTGCCCGCCAGCAGGTCGAGAACGGCGCGCAGATCATTGACATCAACATGGACGAGGGGATGCTCGACTCGAAGGAAGCGATGGTCACGTTCCTCAATCTCATCGCCGCCGAGCCGGACATCAGCCGGGTTCCGGTGATGATTGACTCGTCCAAGTGGGAGATTCTGGAAGCCGGCCTCAAGCGCATCCAGGGCAAGCCAGTGGTGAATTCCATTAGCATGAAGGAAGGCGAGGCCGAGTTTATCCGGCAGGCGCGGCTGATTCGCCGCTACGGCGCGGCGGCCATCGTCATGGCGTTCGACGAGCAGGGTCAGGCGGACACCGAGGCGCGCAAGTTCGCCATCTGCCAGCGCGCCTACCGGATTCTCACCGAGCAGGTCGGTTTTCCGCCGCAGGACATCATCTTCGATCCCAACATCTTCGCCGTCGCCACCGGCATCGCGGAACACAACAACTACGCGGTGGATTTCATTGAAGCCACCCGGCGCATTAAAACCGAACTGCCGCACGCGCTGGTGTCCGGCGGGGTGTCCAACGTGTCCTTCTCGTTCCGGGGCAACAACCCGGTGCGCGAGGCGATTCATTCGGTGTTCCTGTATCACGCCATCCACGCCGGGATGACCATGGGCATCGTCAATGCCGGGCAATTGGCGATTTACGAGGAAATCCCGCCGGAACTGCGCGAGCGGGTCGAGGACGTGATTCTCAACCGCCGCCCCGACGCCACCGAGCGGTTGCTGGAAATCGCGCCGCAATACCAGGCCGGCGAAACTTCAGCCGCGCCAGAGAAAGAGCAGGAATGGCGTTCCTGGCCGTTGGCCAAACGGCTGGAACACGCCCTGATCAAGGGCATTGACGAATTTATCGAAGCGGACACCGAGGAAGCCCGCCAGCAGTTCGACCGGCCGTTGCAGGTCATCGAAGGACCGCTGATGGACGGCATGAACGTGGTCGGCGACCTGTTTGGGGCCGGCAAGATGTTCCTGCCGCAGGTGGTGAAATCAGCGCGGGTGATGAAAAAATCCGTGGCTTACCTGATTCCGTTTATCGAGGCGGAACAGGCCGATGGTCAGCGGCGCAGCAACGGCCGGATCGTGTTGGCCACGGTCAAGGGCGATGTCCACGACATCGGCAAGAACATCGTCGGCGTGGTGCTCCAGTGCAACAACTTCGAAGTGGTGGATCTGGGCGTCATGACGCCGACGCAGAAGATTCTCGACGCCGCACGGGAACACGGCGCGGATATGATTGGCCTGTCCGGGTTGATTACCCCATCGCTGGACGAGATGGTCAACGTGGCCAAGGAGATGAAACGGCAAGGCTTCACCGTACCGCTGCTGATCGGCGGGGCCACCACCTCGGCGATGCACACGGCGGTCAAAATCGACCCGCAGTATCCCGGCCCGGTGGTGTACGTCAAGGACGCTTCGCGGGCGGTGGGCGTGGCGCAGAACCTGATCGGCCCTGATTCCAGGGACGGCTTCATCGCCCGGACCAAGGCCGACTACGTCCAGAAACGCGAACAGCACGCCAACCGTCGCCAGCGGGAACCGTTGCTGCCGCTGGCGCGGGTTCGCGCCAACCGGCCGGTTCTTGACTGGTCAACTTACCTCCCGCCCCAGCCGGCTTTCCTCGGCGTTCGCGCCTTCGACGATTACCCGCTGGCGGAATTGGCGGAACGCATTGACTGGACGCCGTTTTTCCACGCCTGGGAACTGCGCGGGCGCTATCCAGCGATTCTCGACGATCCCGAAC
Organism: Candidatus Contendibacter sp.; assembly: GCA_008933795.1. Taxonomy (GTDB): domain Bacteria; phylum Pseudomonadota; class Gammaproteobacteria; order Competibacterales; family Competibacteraceae; genus Contendibacter. Next base: position 2,383 of record WBUJ01000216.1, read on the forward strand.
AGGGCGAACACGCCCGCCACCTGTTCGCCGATGCCCAAGCGATGCTGGACAAGATCATCACCGAGCGCTGGCTGACGGCGCGGGCGGTCATCGGCTTTTTCCCGGCCAACCGGGTCGGCGAGGACGACGTCGCGCTCTATGCCGACGCGGCCCGGAATCAACCATTGCTCACGTTGCATCACCTGCGTCAGCAGGGTCCGAAACCGGAGGGCAAACCGCATTACTGCCTGGCCGACTGGATCGCGCCGCACGAATCCGGCCGGGCCGACTACCTGGGCGCGTTCGCCGTCACCGCCGGCATCGGCATTGATGAGCGGGTGCGGGAATTCGAGCGCGCGCACGACGATTACAGCGCCATCCTGCTGAAAGCCCTGGCCGACCGGCTGGCGGAAGCCTTCGCCGAGCGGTTGCACGAGCGGGCGCGTAAGGAGTTCTGGGGCTACGCGGCGGATGAGACGCTGAGCAACGACGACCTGATTGCCGAAAACTATCGCGGCATCCGCCCCGCGCCCGGCTATCCGGCCTGTCCCGATCACACCGAAAAAGGGCTGCTCTGGTCACTGCTGGATGTGGACCGCACTGCCGGCATTCACCTGACCGAGCATTTCGCCATGATACCGACGGCAGCGGTGAGCGGCTGGTATTTCAGCCACCCCAATGCGCGCTATTTCGGCGTGGGGCGACTGGATCGCGATCAGGTCGCCGACTATGCCCGGCGCAAGGGCTGGACCGTGACGGAGGCGGAACAGTGGCTGGCCCCGAATCTGGGCTATGAGCCGGAGGAGTGACTGCGTCCCTGTGGATAAAATTTATTATAAAATAACGGGTTGAAGAACCGCTATCACTGACTTTTCGTCCGTGGAGAACTACCGATGCTCAATTTCACCTTCCAAAATCCCACCAGGATTCTGTTTGGCCAGGGCCAGATTGCCGCTATCGCCCGGGAAATTCCCAGGGAGCAGCGGGTGCTGATCACCTACGGCGGGGGCAGCATCAAGCAGAACGGCGTTTACGATCAGGTCATGGCGGCGCTGGCCGGGCGCACGGTGGTCGAATTCGCCGGCATCGAGCCGAATCCGACCTATGAGACGCTGATGAATGCGGTCCGGATCGTGCGCGACCAGAATATTGACTTTCTGCTGGCGGTCGGCGGCGGTTCAGTGATTGACGGCACCAAGTTCATTGCTGCCGCTGCGCCGTTCCAGGGCGAACCGTGGGACATTCTCGCCAAATACGCCCCTATTCAGAGTGCATTGCCGCTGGGCGCGGTGCTGACCCTGCCCGCTACCGGTTCGGAAATGAACGGCGGTTCGGTGGTCACCCGCCGCGCCACCCAGGACAAACTGGCGTTCATCCATCCGCTGGTCTATCCACGCTTCGCGGTGCTCGACCCCACCGTCACCTTCACCCTGCCGCCGCGCCAGATCGGCAACGGCGTGGTGGACGCCTACACCCACATCATGGAGCAATATCTGACCTACCCGGTCAATGCGCCGGTGCAGGATCGCTTCGCCGAGGGGCTGCTGCTGACCCTGATCGAGGAGGGTCCCAAGGCGCTGGCTGCGCCGGAGGACTACGACGTGCGCGCCAACATCATGTGGTGCGCCACGCTGGCGCTGAACGGGCTGATCGGCGCGGGCGTGCCCGGCGACTGGGCGACGCACATGATCGGCCACGAGATCACCGCCCTGCACGGCCTGGACCATGCCCAGACCCTGGCGATTATCCTGCCCAGCGTGATGACGGTGAAACGGGAGCCAAAGCGCGCGAAGCTGTTGCAATACGCCGAGCGGATTTGGGGCCTCACCACCGGCAGCGAGAATGAACGCATCAACACGGCCATCGCCAAAACCCGCGAGTTCTTCGAGCAGATGGGCGTGCACACCTACCTGCGCGACTACGGCATCGGCGCCGACGCCGTGCCGGCCCTGCTGGCGCAACTGGAACGGCATAAAATGACCGCGCTGGGCGAGCACCAGGATATTGACCTGGCGACCAGCCGGCGGATTCTGGAACTCAGCGTGGCGGCTTGACCCGCGCGCGAACCAGGCTCATCCCTACCGCGCCGTGAAATAAATATCGCCATACCAGGCTGTGGCGCTCTGGCCGCTATTATCCGTATCGGTCATCAGGGCCACGGCGTCAATCTGCGCGATCTCCTCGCCGAACAGTTGCCGGAAATCAGCGCGGATGTCGCGCTTCTCGCTGACCCACTGGCCGGCGTCCTGGGTCCCTGATCGGAGCGCCATCACCCGGGCGTTGCTGGTGAACGCATTGTGCCAGGTCGCGCCCACCGGCTGATGGCTGGACCAGACGTAGACCAGCGAGCGAGTTTTCCAGAACGCCGCGCCGCCCGACACGACCACGTACACCCGCGCCGGATAATCGTCGCCGGTTTTGGTGCGCTCGTCCACGCCGCTCAGCACCCGGTCCACCCGCCAGGACCAGTGCAACCAGGGCGTGCGCTGCAAATCCACCTGGATTTCCCGGTACAGGCCGGAAGCTGCGCCCC
>WBUJ01000331.1 GCA_008933795.1 Candidatus Contendibacter sp.
CCGATTCCGCTCACGACCGGCAAATCGCGCGCATCCGTGAGCTGCGGGGCCACTGCGCCGACTGGCGGCCCCCGGTCGGGGGCAAGGACGTGGCGGAACTGAACCAGCGGGAGCAAGACGCCGGTGTGGGTCGGTTGGAGGCGAATTGTGCCCCGCTGGCAACGGACGCGGGCGGACCGCGATGAGCGCCAGCGAAATCGAGTGGACCGAGCAGACCTGGAACCCGGTGACCGGCTGCGCCCAGGTGTCGGCGGGCTGCAAGCACTGCTACGCCGAACGGATAGCGCTGCGCCTCCAGGCGATGGCCGCGCCGGGCTACGGGCGCGGCTTCGCGCTGACCCTGCACGAGGATCGCCTGAGTCAGCCGCTCGGGCGCAAGAAACCGACGGTCTATTTCGTCGGCTCGATGGCCGACTTGTTTCACGAGGACGTGTCCGACGCCTTCGTCGACCGGGTGCTGGTGACGATCCGCCAAACCCCCCGGCATACCTACCTGCTGCTCACCAAGCGCGCCGAACGCTTGGCCGATTTCTTCGCGAACCGCCCCGTGCCGGGCAACGTCTGGCTGGGCGTCACGGTGGAGGATCGCCGGTATGGGCTACCGTGCGTCGAGCACCTGCGGCAAGTCAAGGCCCGCGTCCGCTTTCTGGCGGTGGAGCCGCTGCTGGAGGACCTGGGTCCGCTGGACCTGGGTGGGATTCAGTGGGTCATCGTCGGCGGCGAATCGGTGCCGGGCCGCTGGCGTGGCCTTCCTGTTCAAGCCGTGGGGCGCCTGGGGGCCGGACGGCGGGCGCCACGACCAGAAAGCCAACGGCCGGTTGCAAGCGGGACGGCCATGGGACGAGCGGCCGGAAATCGCGGGGACGCTGCTGTAGCGGAACGGCGCGGCGGCGACGGTGTTGCTTGCGCGTCAGCGGTGGTTATAATAACCACCATGAACAGCGCGGACCTGATCAAGGAGCTGGAAAAAGCTGGCTGGACGCTGCGGGGCGTCAAGGGTTCGCATCACGTCTACACCCATCCGGCGCGCGGCGGGCACCTCAGCGTGCCGCACCCGAAAAAGGACTTGGGCGCGGGGCTGGTACGCA
>WBUJ01000217.1 GCA_008933795.1 Candidatus Contendibacter sp.
TCGCCGCCTGGTTCCCGGAGCATCGCGGCAAGCAACTCTACGGCATTCTGGCGGCCGTCCACATTCCGGCGGCGCTGCGCCCGCGCGTGCTGGAGCAGGGCCTCTATCTCGCCCACATCCACGACGACCTGTTTGAACTGGAAGTCCCCGACGACTTCCAGCCGCGCCGCTTCGACCGGCCGGTCATGTTGCCGGCGTGATCAAGAGGCTTTACCCAAAGCCAGCGACGGAACATTACACAACTCAATTAGTACAGTTCGACACAAGCAGCATTTGCGGTGATCAGGACCGATTCCAGTAGTTCCTGGTGGTCAATCAGAGCCTGGGCGGCTGCCTGCCAACTCTGGTTACCAGTTTTTAGCAGAATCACTTTGGGAGGCTGCCCATATAAAGTGGAGAGGTCAATGAAGTCGCTATCCCTGGTGACGATGACCCAATCATGTTCGCGAGCATAGGCCCAGATCGCCGAGTCCGAAGCGTGTTCCAATCCCAGTAAGGCGACTTGGGATGAGCCGGGATAGTGCGAAGCGATGAGCGGCGCCATGCGTCGGGATAAATTCTCATCCAGCAGCAACTTCATGCCGCTTTAACCCAAGTGACCGTTTTTTCCCGATCGGCGGCAAAAGCGAGACAGGCCAGGATGTCAACATGGGTTAGTTCGGGGAAATCCTCGATAATTTCCGCTGGGGTCATCCCATTGGCCAGCCAACCCAGCACATCGTAAACCGTGATCCGCAACCCCCGAATACAGGGCCTGCCACCGCGCTTATCCGCTTCCAGGGTGATAATATCTTGATATCTCATGATATTGCCCTTGCATTCGTTCCAAAAGTTACCAACTCAACATGAGTCGTCGTCCGCCAGCGGAGCAAACTCTCGCCCACATCCACGACGACCGGTTCGAACTGAAAGTCCCCGACGACTTCCAGCCCCGCCGCTTCGACCGGCCGGTCATGCAACCGACGGGAAAGCCTCCTGACGCGCGGCCCGGCGCAAGTCCTTGGTCAGAATAAACAAATGCAGTGGGTCGGTGGGCGACGCCACGAAGCCGAAATGTTCGTAGAACGCGCGGGCCGCGTCATCCTTGGCATGGGCGGCCAGCGCGCGGATGCCGACGATATCGGCGGCTTGCAGCGTTCGCCGCATGGCGTCCTTGAGCAAGCCCGAGCCAATCCCCTGACCCTGCCATGCCGTCCCGACCGCCAGCCGCGCCAATAACATCAGCGGTACTGGATGGCGAGCCAATCCTTTCGTCAGCCGTTCCGGCGCATCCGCATACGCTACTTCGCCGACGACGAGTGTGTAAAAACCGACCACGGCGGCGTCGGCCAACCCCACATAAGTCTGTGAAGCGCTGGCTTGCTGACTGGACAGCGCGAAGCGGATCAGAAAGCGATTGAGGGCGGTCTGTCCGCAATCGAAATTCTCCACCGCATGATGGCGCGCCAGCTTCTCGATGACGAACGCGCTCATGATGGGGTGTTGCCGCCCTCGAACAGACTGGGTTCGGCGAACAGCCGCTCCAAGCGCGGCAATGGACGCGGCGGCGCGTCGAGCGCCGCCAGGAAGGCTTCCCAGCGTTCGGCGTCCAGACCAAAAAACCGCCGGTCGGCCAGGGTTTCTTCCGCACGGCTCAGGGCGCTGTCCAGGACAAACTCGCTCACCGAGCGCCGCTCGGCGGCGGCGGCGGCATACAGCATCCGCTTGGCCGCCGGGGTCAGTCGCAAATCCAGCTTCTCGGAACGGGGCGTGGTCACCATGATCGTGCTCCAATTTTATCGTCGAGCATAGCAAGATCGCCTGACAATGTCATGACAAGCTTATGACAATCTCCGGTTGAGGGTGGATTGCGCTGCGCTCATCTACTCTACGATTCGTCCATTCAGCCTGGTTGAAGCACTAGCGGGCCGACTGCTGGCGCAGTTCCAGCAGCCGCACGCCGATTTCATTCAGCACCAGCACCTCGCTAGCGGTCTGCCGAACCACGACCCCCTCGCCGCCGATATTGCGGTAACGGGTGTCGGCGCAGCGTTTCAAGACCATGTCAGTTGCAATCATTCAGCTTCTCCACGTCGCAGCAAAGCCCAGAACCGGTCATCCCGCGCGAACGTCAGCGCCCGCACCGGCAACCGGGCGTTCAACGCCTGCAATTGGTCGAGCAATTGATCGCGCCGATACGGGTTGCGATTAATGAACGGCGCGCAACCCAGCAGGGCGGCGACGGCGGCGGCGGGCCGCAGGGCCTCCAAGGTGGGATCTGACCCCTTGTGCAACCGGCACAGCGCGCGCAGCGGATAAGCGCCGGCAGCGCCCTTGCACTGTTGGCCGAAATCGCCCGCGAACGGCAATTTTTCCACCAGCACGCCCGCCGGCCCGATCCGCAGGGCGTTCATGTCATCGCTCAACACCGCATGGCCGGCGGCGAAACTCAGATGGGAAATCGTGGACTTGCCCGCCCCCGATGGCCCAAAGAACACATAGGCGTCGCCGCTGTTCACCACCGCCGCGCTGTGTAGCAATACCCCGCCCTGTTCAAACAGATGGTAGGCTACGACAGCCCGGAAAAAGTTTTCAAAAATGCTGTGCGAAACCAGGCGCTCGTCTTCCGAGGTCCACAGCGCCCCCCGCAAGCCGGGCGTCCAGTCGAGCCGGCCCATGAAATGAAAGCCGGCGATGCTCAGCGCATCCGGCGCATAGTCCAGATCGAATTCAAACGACCAAACCCGGCCGCCATCGAAAAAATCCTCGGCCGCCGCGCGAAACACCTGGATTTCCACCGCTGCTGGCGGTTCCTCGTCCGGCGGCAGGCAAAGTTCGCTGAACCGCTGCCGCGCCGCCGCCGCCTGGGTCGCGCTCAGGCCGGTCCAGCCATAGACGTGGCCCGCAAAGCGAATCAGCAGTCGCTCATCGCCCCACGTCTCGCCGCTGGGCCGGGCCGGGAACAGGTCGGGATAGGTCAGGAAATTCTCGCCAAAACGCATCGGTGCAGGGTTCCCAAACGAATCAGGATAAACAGGAAGAAACGGAGTATCGCCTTTGCCCGGTGAGCGGGCGGCACGCGAACCAGCGTCGGGGCGCATTGCCCGCCGCAAATCTTGCCGATGATCCGCTCCGCCGGCACGGCGGCGTCGGGCCAGCGGGCGTTGTCGGCCTGAGTCAACCATCGTAGCCGCCGCGCCCACGGATAAAAACCCAACAGACGATGGCCCAATAACCGGCCATCCGCCGCATGGATCACCAGGGGATCGCCCGGCCAGTAAAACCGCTGGCGGATGACCTGAATCATTACCCCGGATTCGAGCAAAGGCGTCATGCAATCGCCGTTGACCCGCAGGTTCACCGGCGCCTCCGCCGCCAGCTCGCGCAATGCGCGGACAACTTGTTTCGAAACCGGCTGTATCATGATCGTGTTTCTATTCCTCTTATCGCTGTCAGAATATCAAGTTGTGCAGGGTGAATAAAGGACTACGCGCTGTATCCAACTGTCATCTGATCACTGTGACTGTGGATGCGCTCCGCTTAATCCCCAGCCTTCTACGGGCTAACCCAGTGGCTATACAAAGCTGCAAACTCTGTGTTTCCGTTCCTGGAGGATCAACTCATGAATTCCAACACCACCCTGGAAGAAGTTTGGGCGCTGTTCCGCGAAACCGACCGCAAGATCAAAGATTTGACGGAACAGTCGCGGGAACGCCAGCGGGAAGCCGAGCAACGTCAGCGGGAAACCGACCGCCAACTGCGGGAACTGGGCAAGCAGATTGGCGGGCTGGGCAACAAGTTCGGCAGCTTTACCGAAGGGCTGGCGCTGCCATCCATGGAAAAAATCCTGCGCCGACAGTTCGGGGTGGACACCATCGCGCCCAGCATCCACGACGATCGGTTCGAACTGGAAGTCCCCGACGACTTCCAGTCGCGCCGCTTCGACCGCCGAGTCGCCCCGTCCGCGTGATGGCCGGAACTTTTCCCGGCGGCGCTCGGTGTTAGAATGCCGCGCATGAGCCAAAAAGACATCTATAGCATTCCTATACAAGTTGTGGAATTTTCCCTCCTTGGCTAAGGAGGGGTGGCGCGTAGCGCCGGGGTGGTTCGAAACGGTGATTCCGCAAGTCAGATAGGATCGCTATATGAATTGGAGGTTTCGCGGGTTCACGGTTTTTATAAACAGTTGGCGCTAAAAGACCGGCGTGGCGACACGGTAGGGATTTGGCTCTCGGAAGTGGGGTTAGGGCTGGGTGTCTGGGAAGGAGTTTTTGAAGGAATAGCTGGGAAATGGTTGCGGTTTTGCGATGCCCATGGAAACTGGTGCGCGCAGCCCATAGAGCAGAAGCGTCAAAAAGTCGAGCAGGAGCGCCAGCGGGCGGAACGGTTGGCGGAAAAATTGCGGGCGCTTGGCATTGATCCTGATTTCAATAGTCTATTCACCGATGGAGAAAGGATTATGAAGCTCTTTGTAACGATAGACCGGGATGAAGATGGAGTATGGATTATAGAATGTCCAATGATTCCGGGTTGCATAAGCCAGGGTCATAGTAAACAGGAAGCACTTGAAAATATTAAAGAAGCTATCCAGCTTTGCCTGGAAGTTCGTGCTGAACGCGGGTTACCGCTGACCATCGAAACCAGGCAGATTGAGGTTGCTGCTTGATGAGTGCCCTCCCTAAGCGTAATGGACGGGAGGTCGCCAAAGTTTTTGAGAGATTTGGATGGAGAATAGTGCGTCAACGCGGTAGCCATATTATCATGGTTAAAGATGAACAGATTGCAACCCTGTCTATTCCAGATCATGACGAAGTGGCGCAGGGAACATTGAGAGGGCTAATCCGTTCAGCCGGACTCAGTGTAGCTGAATTTTCAAAAGCAGCCACTCAACGATAACCT
>WBUJ01000332.1 GCA_008933795.1 Candidatus Contendibacter sp.
GGTCAAGCCCCATGAAGAGCTGGTTTGAAGGGCTGTCCCGACTTGAGGACGCCGAAGGCGACATGAACGAGTTTGCGCATCATGGCGCCGATGATGACCATGGGGGCCTTGCCGGCGGCGGCGAGGCGATCCCGGAAGGCCCGACCCCAAGCGGTCTTGTGCAAAGTGACCATGGCCGGCATGTACAGCGCCTTGCGCAAGCCGGCGTGTCCCACTTTCGAGAGGCGCGGTTTGCCATGCACGCTACTCCCCGATTGGTGCTGGCGCGGGTCGAGGCCGGCGAAGGCGGCGGCTTGGCGGGCGTGATCGAACCGCTCTGGCCCGCCGTAGAACGACAAGAGGACCGGGATGGTTTTTTCTCCCAAGCCGGGGATGGAGTCGAGCAAGTCATGCTGGTGTTTGATCGTCGGATCATCGTCGATCCGCTGGCGGATGGCCGCCTCAACCTCGGCGATCACGCGATCCAGATGGGCGATCAGGGCCTCAATGCCGGGGCGCACGCTGGGGTGGGCCACCGGCAGCCGGTTCTGTTCTTGGGTACGCATGACGACCAACGCCTCGCGGCGAGCGACCCAGGCCCGCAGTTCGCGCTGGGCCGGGGGCGGTGGGGTCCAGGCGGGTGGGTGTTGGCTGGCGCAGAAGTCGGCGATCAGCCGAGCGTCCACGGCGTCCGTTTTAGTGCGTACCTGCCGGGCGGCGCCGTAAGCCTTGATCCGCGCCGGATTGACCACGCTCACGGTAAAGCCGGCCTCCGCCAGCGTTTCGGCCACGGCTTCCCAATAAACGCCCGTGGCTTCCAGGCAAACATGCAGGGCGGTCCTGTCGTGGGGAGCCAGCCACGCCTGGAGTTCGACAAAACCGGCGTCCGTGTTGGCGATGATCGTGCTGCGGATCTGGCCGGTCGGCAGGCGCAGCGCGACGTCCAGCTTGGCCTTGGCGACGTCAATTCCGAGGGTGAGTGTCATGAAAGTTCCTTGCGCAATCTACCTTGTGAATGCAGGCTCACGACCAAGTCGGGCCGAAGATACTGTCCGATTTCTCGCAAGAGAATTTAGAGTGAAGACCGGTGCATCATCTACGC
>WBUJ01000021.1 GCA_008933795.1 Candidatus Contendibacter sp.
GGAGGCGGTCGCGCCCGGTCAGGGCACCTTGGTGAAGGGACCGTATCCGACCGTGGCGACCGCCGCCGATGGCGAGCCGGTGCTGGTGGTGAGCGGCTACGAATGGGGCCGTTGGTTGGGGCAGTTGAAAGTTTCGTTCGATGAGCGCGGGGTGATCGAACGCTGGGAAGCCAAGCCGATTTTCGTGCGCGGCTGCGCTTTCGTGCGCGGCGCGGTGGACTGTAGCCAACAGGTCGCGCCGGAAGATCCCATAGTCAAGGCCCAGGTTGCAGCCTACCGCGCGCCGGTGGACCAGTTCTCTGATGTGGTGGTCGGGCAGGCCGGAATGTTTTTCGACGGCAACCGGGAGCCTGGCCTGCGCACCCAGGAAATGCCGCTGGGCAATCTGATCGCCGATGCGTTGCTGGCGGCGGCGTCCAAGTCGGATGGCGCGGTGGCGGCCCTCGTCAACAGCGGCGGCATCCGCGCCAGCCTCAATGCCGGCGATGTGACTTTCGAGAACGCCCTGGCGGTGCTGCCGTTCGGCAATACCCTGGCGGGGCTGGACCTGAAGGGCGAGGAATTGGTTGCTGCCCTGGATCATGGGGTCTCGAAACCCGGTGAAGGCGCCTTTCCTCAAGTGGCCGGACTCAAGCTGGTCTACTGCGCGGCCGCGCCGTGCCCGACGGCGTTGCGGTCGGGGGGCCGGGTCGCGGCGTTGACGGTCGACGGCGTCCCGGTGGATTTGACCGCTACCTATCGGATCGCCGTCAACCGCTTCATGATCGGCGGCGGCGATGGTTACGCCATGCTCAAAAACGCCTGCGCCTGGCCCGGCGGCTATTGCCGCGACACCGGCATGTTAGACCTGGATCTGCTGGTGGGGGAATTCAAAACGAAGTCACCGGTGGCCCGGCGCGTCGAGGGACGGATTGTGACGCGATGATGGAGGCGGATTCCGTCGCTGGCCTGCTCCAACCCGCCGCTCGATCCCGATCATGTCGAACCTTGCCCCGCTGGATACGATCCGCCACGTCGAAACCCCCGAGGGGATCACCCTGAGCTTGCGGGTGGCCGGGCCGGTGGCGCGGGCGCTGGCCTGGGGCGTGGACAGCCTGATCAAATACGGCGTGCTGTGGGGTTTGCTAATGGTGCTGATGTTGCTGGGTGGAGCCGGCCTGGGCCTGTGGCTGGTCGCCCTGTTCCTGACTGAATGGTTCTACCCGGTGCTGTTTGAGGTTTACGCCGATGGCGCGACCCCTGGCAAGAAGGTGTTCGGCCTCCAGGTCGTCCACGCCAACGGCACGTCGGTGGACTGGCCGGCGGCGCTGATCCGTAACCTGCTGCGGGCGGTGGATTTCCTGCCGGCGTTCCATGGCTTTGGCGTCGTGGCGATGCTGGTTAGCCGCGATTTCCAGCGACTGGGTGATTTGGCGGCGGGCACCATGGTGATCCACCGCCAGCCACCGGCTCCCTCGCCCGCGTTGCCGCCCGGCTTGGCCCTGCCGCCGCCGTGGCCTCTGACGCCGACCGAACAGCAGTGGCTGATAGGTTTCGCCGAGCGTGGCCCGACGTTGAACCCCGAACGACAGGCGGAACTGGCCGAACTGCTGGCGGGCTTAACCGGCGGGTTGCGCGGGATCGTCGCCGTCGAGCGCCTGCGCGCGTATGCGCGCTGGTTGCTGGGGGAACAGCCGTGAAACAGCACCCGTTCGAACAGCGGCGCACCGCCGGCTGGCAGGCCTTCGCCGCTGCTTTGGACCGGCTGGAACGCCGCAAGGGCGATAAAACCGCCGCGCCGTTGCCAGTCGCCGAGTTTCCCGCCGCCTACCGCCAGTTGTGCCAGCAACTGGCCATCGCCCGGGTCCGCCGTTACAGCGGCCCCCTGTTGGACCGCCTCAACCAACTGGCGTTGCGCGCCTACCAGCAGCTTTACCGCGCGCCCCGCCGACGCGGGCGGGCCGTGCTGCATTTCCTGGTGGCTGATTTTCCCCGCCGGGTCCGCGCCGACGCCCGGCTGTTCTGGCTGTGCGCGGCGCTGTTTTACCTGCCGCTGCTGGGCATGGGGTGGGCGGTCCATCAGGCGCCGGAATTAATCCATAGTCTGTTGCCGCCCGAAATGGTGGCCGAAATCGAATCCCATTACGCGCCCGGTCAGGGCGAGGTCAACCGGGATGCCGCCGATGATTTGGCGATGTTCGGCTACTACGTTCACAACAACATCGGCATCGGGTTTCGCACCTTCGCCGGCGGTCTCCTGCTCGGCGTCGGCGCAGCATTCGTGCTGGTGTTGAACGGGCTGCTGATTGGCGCGATTTCGGGCTATCTCACCGCTCGGGGCACCATCGAAACCTTCTACACTTTCGTCGCCGGCCATGGCGCGTTCGAGTTGACCGGCATCGTGCTGGCCGGGGTGGCCGGCTTGAAACTGGGCTGGGCGGTAGCGGCGCCCGGCCGGTCGAGCCGGACCGAGGCGCTGCGCCGGGCCGCCGCCGAGGGGGTGCGGCTGATCGTCGGAGTGGCCGTACTGCTAGTGCTGGCGGCGTTCATCGAAGCTTTTTGGTCGTCCAACCGCGCCATCCCCGCCGCCATCAAATATGCGGTCGGCGCGGCTGGCTGGTTGCTGGTGGTGTTTTACCTGAGCCGGGCGGGCCGCCGTGCGCCTTGACGCCATCGCTGTCGAACTGCGCCCGCGCACGGCTTGGGAAGCGACCGATCTCGGCGTGGCCATGGTGCGCCGCTGGTTCGGGCCGGTCTACCGGGCCTGGTTTGTTCTGGCGCTGCCGCTGTTTCTGCTGCTGCACCTGCTGTGCTGGGGGAATTGGTGGTTGATCCCGTGGTTGCTGTGGTGGCTCAAGCCGCTGCTGGACCGCCCGCCGCTGTACGTGCTCGGCCATGCCCTGTTCGGCGAATCGCCGGATCGTCGCCAGTGCCGGCGCGAACTGCCGGGCCTGCTGCGCCGCCAAGCGCTGGCTGCGCTGACCCTGCGCCGCTTCGATCCCGCCCGCTCCTTCAGCCTGCCGGTGACCCAACTGGAAGGGTTGTCGGGTCAGGTTCGTCGCCAGCGGCTGCGCGATTTGGGACGACCGGGCCGGGGGGCGGCGATTTGGCTGACCGTGGTGTGCGCCCATCTGGAAATCGCCCTGGATTTTGCCTTGATTGCATTGGCATGGATGCTGATTCCCGAGTTCGTGGCGCTGGAGTTTTTCGACCTGCTGGACGATTCCGGCGCCTGGGGACAATTGTGGTTGAACGTGGTGGGCTTCTGCGGGATGAGTCTGGTGGAGCCGTTCTACGTCGCCGCCGGTTTTGCGTTGTATCTCGATCGGCGCACCGGACTGGAAGCCTGGGATTTGGAACTCGGCTTCCGCCGGCTGGCGGCGCGGTTGGCGCGGACCGGGCGGGCCGCGGCGGCGATGTTGCTGGCGCTGGGACTGGGCGGGCTGGCGGTGGCTCCGGTAGAGGGTTTCGCCGCCGAGACCTCCTCTCCCGCCGAAGAGCGGGCGATAATCAACCTCTCCGTCTGCGAGCAGCGGCGCGCGCGCGAAGCGCAACTGGCCGGTTCCAACAGCCCAGTCAAGCGGACGCTGGCCGAAACCTTGCGCGAACCGGAACTGCAAGCCTGCGAAATCCTGGAACGCTGGCGATTCCGGGACGATGACCCGCCCAAGGAGCCGCCCAGACCGCGATCACCCAACCATGATCTAGCGCGGTGGTTTGCGGTGGTGATCGAGTACGCGCTGTGGTTTGCACTGGGTGTGTTCGGGGCCGTGGCCGCCTGGTGGCTGTGGCGTTGGACGCCCCGCGCGCGGGAATCGCGCCAACGCCGCGCTGCCGTCGCGAAGATTCCGCTGTTGCTGGGCCGGAACGAGTTTACCGAGCCGCCGGGCGCCGGGCTCGGCGCGGACGCTTGGCGACTGTGGGCCGCTGGCCAGCCGCGCGAGGCCTTGGGAGTGTTGTACCGGGGCAGCCTGGCCGGACTGGCGACGCGCCACGGTTTGCCTGTCTCCGCCAGCGCCACCGAGGACGAATGCCTGCGCTTGGTCGCTGTAGGTTTGGCCGATCCTGGCCTGCTCGGCTTTTTCCGCCGGCTGACCCACGCCTGGCAGGCAACCGCCTACGCTCACCGCCCGCCGGATGAAGTCATCGCACGAACCCTGTGCGAGGAATGGCCCCGCCATTTCGCCGCCGCTGGAGCGCCTTCGGCATGACGCGGCGCGGGATCGTTACGATTTTTCTGGGCCTGTTGATTCTGGCGGTCGCGGGCGGCGCGGGGTTGTGGCTGAGCCAGAATCTGATCCGACGCAGCGAGGAGGTGTTCACCGGTTATGGCGAGGCTGCCCGGCGCAATCCGTTTTACGCGGCGGAACGGCTGTTGGCCCGGCTTGGCCGCGCCGTCCACAGCGTGCGCCGTCTGAACGATCTGCCGGAAACGCCCGCCGCCGCCGACACCGTGCTGGTCGCGGTTCCCACCTACGTCGTGAGCGCCGCCGAAAGCCAACGACTGCTCGACTGGGTGAAACAGGGGGGGCATCTCATCATCGGTGTGCGGCACGACCACGAACCGGGCCAGGGCCACGACCATCTACTAAAGTCCTTCCCGGTGCGCAGCCATCGCGCCGAATCCACTGTGATGGGTCCGATGCCGGTCAAGCTGGACGACGCTATGCCGCTGCTCCAGGTCCAGTTTCAATCCAATCTGCGACTGAACGACGCCTTCTGGCAACAGGTGCGCTGGGGTCAGGGCCGGGTGACGTTGCTGACCGACATGGAGTTGTTCGCCAACGGACGACTGGCCGACCACGACCACGCCGATTTCCTGTGGGCGCTGGTCCAGCAGAATCCCGGCGGTCAGGTCTGGCTGCAATACCGAACGCTGGTCCCGTCGCTGGCGCAACTGTTGTGGCGACACGCCTGGATGTCGCTGATCGGACTGATGCTGACCCTGTTGGCGGCGCTGTGGCATTACAGCCAGCGATTGGGACCGCTGCTGACCCCGCGCGCCGGCGAACAGCGCCGGCTGGCCGAGCATCTGCAAGCCAGTTCCCGCTTCCTGTGGCGGCATGGGGCCGGACCGGCGATGCTGCAAGCCGCCCGCCACTATACCCTGCGCCGGTTGGAGCGCCGCCGGCTCGGCGGCGGCGAACCGCTGGCCGCCGCATTGGGCGATTCGGATCAACCGCTGACCGAGCACGCCCTGATTCATACCCTGCAAACCCTGCAACGACTCGACCGCTCTCCATGAATCCCGTTCCAAGCTCCACTCCGGCTGTCGCCAGATCCGCTTTGCCATCCGACGCCCAGTTACGCTGGGCCTGGGATTTGTTGCAAGCCCTGCGCGGCGAAATCGGCCAAGCGCTGATCGGCCAGCAGGTCGTGGTCGATCAGGCGCTGGTCGCGCTGGGCGCCGCCGGCCATGTCCTGATCGAGGGCGTGCCGGGCTTGGGCAAGACCCTGCTGGCGCGGGCGCTAGCAGCCAGCATCGATGCCCGCTTCGCCCGCATCCAGTTCACCGCCGATCTGATGCCCAGCGACGTGACCGGCCACGCGCTGTACAACCTGCGCGAGGAGCGGTTCGAACTCCGCCGGGGGCCGGTGTTCTGCCATATCCTGCTGGCCGACGAGATCAACCGCGCCCCGGCCAAGACCCAGGCCGCGCTGCTGGAAGTGATGCAGGAGGGCCAAGTGACTATCGAGGGCGAATCCCTGCCGCTGTCGCCGCCGTTCATGACCCTCGCCACCCAGAACCCCATCGAGCACGAGGGCACTTATCCCTTGCCGGAGGCGCAACTCGACCGGTTTCTGCTGAAAATCCAGATCGACTATCCGACCCTGGAAGAGGAGACCGCGCTGGTGCGTTCGGTCACCGGCGGACGGGTGGGCGACACCCTGGATCTGTCGCGAGTGCGGGCGGTGGCCGACGTCGCGGCGGTGCTGGAACTTCAGCGTATTGCCGCTGGCCTGCGGCTGGATGCCGCCGTGCTGGACTATGCCGTGCGCCTGGTGGCGACGACCCGCGAGATGCCGGGCTTCGCCATCGGCGCCGGACCGCGCGGCGGCATCGCCCTGATCCGGGCCGCCCGCGCCCAGGGACTGTTGAACGGCCGCGATTTCGTCACCCCCGACGACGTCAAGACCATGGTCAAACCGACATTGCGCCACCGGCTGACGCTGGCGGCGGAATACGAGATGGAAGGCGCGCGAGTGGATGAGGTGCTGGACGATCTGTTGCGGCGAGTGGCGGCGCCGAGGGTGTGAATTTGAGTCCCGCACCGCGTCTGTTGCGTTGGCTGGCCGGCTGGACCCTGCTCGGTCTGCCGCCGGCGTTCTGGCCGGAACTGACCGGGGTATGGTTGCTGGCCGGAGGGTTGTTGCTCGCAGTCGCCGCGCGGGACGCTTTTCTGCTCCGTCGCCGCCCGCCACTGGCGGTCGAGCGCATCGTCGCTCCCGTCCTGCCACTGGGCGTCTGGCGCACGGTGCGCTTGCGCGTCGTCAACCCACAAGCCGAACCGGCCAAGCTCACGCTATTCGATCATTATCCCGCCGCTGCCGCCGAGGTCGCCGACCTGCCGCAACGGCTCACCGTGGCAGCCGGCGGTTGGGCCGAACTCCGCTATCGGTTGCACCCCGTGGTTCGCGGCGAATGGTCGTTTGCGCCTACGCAAGTCCTGCTGGAATCGCCGCGTGGACTGTGGCGGCGCGACGACCGGTTGGGCGAGTCGGAAACGGTGCGGATTGTTCCCAACTTCGCCGCCATCGCCCGCTACATTCGGTTGAC
This sequence comes from Candidatus Contendibacter sp., assembly GCA_008933795.1. GTDB lineage: Bacteria > Pseudomonadota > Gammaproteobacteria > Competibacterales > Competibacteraceae > Contendibacter. Next base: position 6,758 of record WBUJ01000021.1, read on the forward strand.
AGTGGACCGGCGCGAGGCGTTGATGGGCATCCACCGGCGCCGGCGGCGCGGCGAGGGGCAGACCTTCCTGCAATTGCGCGAATACCGGATCGGCGACAGCCTGCGGCAGATCGACTGGAAAGCGACCGCCCGCACCCGCAAGCCGATCGCCCGTGATTATCAGGACGAGCGCAACCAGACCGTGCTATTCCTGCTCGATTGCGGGCGGCGGATGCGCGCCCAGGACGACGATTTGAGCCACTTCGATCACGCGCTCAATGCCCTGATCCTGCTGGCCTACATTGCCCTGCGACAGGGCGATGCGGTCGGCCTGCAAGGTTTTGGCGGCGAGCGGCGCTGGCTGTCGCCTCGTTCGGGACCAGGGGTACTGACCGCCCTGATCAATGGCGTCTACGATTTGCAACCAAGTTTGGAACCGCCGGATTACGCTGACGCGGTCCAAAGGGCGCTGGTCCGGCAGCGCAAGCGGGCGCTGATCGTGTTGTTGACCAACCTGCGCGACGAGGACCAGGATGAGCTGCGACCGGCGCTGGCCCTGTTGCGCCGCCGGCATCTGGTGCTGATTGCCAACCTGCGCGAGCCGGTGCTGGATCAACTGCTGGCGCGGCCGATTCAGGATCTGTCGCAGGCTCAGATTTATGCCACGACCTGTCACTATCTGTTGCGCCGGGAGCGGGTTCAGGAGGAACTGCGCCGGCAGGGCGGCATCGTGCTCGATGTCCCGCCGACCAAGTTGCCGGCCGCCATGGTCAACCAGTATCTGGACCTCAAACGCGGTGGGTGGCTGTGAAGCCGGCGGTTGACGCCGTGCGCCGATTTAGGGATAAAGGGTTGTGCCCCGACCACGGGAACGGTCGCCGGTTGAACCCGGAGCGTTCCCGTGTGGTCAACATAGACAGTTTCCAACCCTTTAGGAGGTTTTTGCGACGATGCTGCAAAAAAATGATCTGCTGGTCAAAGCGCCGGTCACGCTGACGGCGGAGAGCGCGCTGACCACCAACAAGGTGTTGCGCAACACCTACGTGTTGTTGTCGCTGACGCTGCTGTTCAGCGCCCTGACCGCCGGCTTCGCCATGGTCACGAATGCGCCGCCGCTGCACTGGTTGATCACCCTGGGCGGTTATTTCGGCCTGCTGTTCGTCGTCACCCGGCTGCGCAATAGCGCCTGGGGTTTGCTGGCGGTGTTCGCCCTGACCGGCTTCCTCGGCTACACTCTGGGGCCGATCCTCAACTTCTACCTCAGCTTGCCCAACGGCTCGCAGGTGGTGATGACCGCGCTGGCCGGTACGGGCGCGATTTTCCTGGCGCTGTCGGGCTACGCGGTGGTCAGCCGCAAGGACTTCAGCTTCATGGGTTCCTTCCTGATGGTGGGCATCCTGGTCGCGTTCCTGGCCGGTCTGGGCGCGATGCTGTTCAGCATCCCGATGCTGTCGCTGGCGGTGTCGGCGATGGTGATCCTGCTGATGTCCGGCATGATCCTGTGGCAGACCAGCGACATCATCCACGGCGGCGAGACCAACTACATCATGGCGACCGTCACGCTGTACATCACGATCTTCAACCTGTTCGTGAACCTGCTGCAAATCTTGGGCATCTTCTCCGGCGACGACTGATCGGCTATCGGCCCGGATGAAACCATGACCCCGCCCCGGCGGGGTTTTTCGTGGGTGGAACAGGAGTGACCCAGTCAGTCCAGCCCCAGCTTCTTCAACCGGTAGCGCAGCGCCCGGAAGGTGATGCCCAGTCTCTCGGCGGCAGCGGTCTTGTTGTAACGAGTTTCTTCCAGAGCACGCAGGATTGCGGCCCGCTCGATCTGTTCCAGATAGTCCTCCAGATTGCGAACCGACGGTTGCAGAATCGGCAGGGTTTTCGGCTCAAATCCGTGGTTGGCCGGCTCGGCGAAAGTTTCGTCCGCGGTCATGGCTGTCGTTGGTTGCGGCCGCGGCGATGCCGATTCCACCGATGTGGGCAGCGATAAATCCATCGCCTGGATGATCCCGTCCTCGCACAGGGTGAACGCCCGCTCCAGAATGTTTTCCAGTTCGCGGATATTACCCGGGAAGGCGTAGACCCGCAGCGCCGCCAGCGCCGAGGGGGCCAGCTTCGCCCGTGGCAGTCCGGACTGCCGGCCAAGTCGCTCCAGGATCGCGTCGGCCAGTTCCGGAATGTCCTCGGGATGCTCGCGCAGGCTGGGCAATCGCAACTGGATCACGTTCAACCGGTAAAACAAATCCTGGCGGAAACCGCCGTTCTGGACCAGCATCGCCAGATCCTTGTGGCTGGCGCTGAGGATGCGCACGTCGGTGGCGATTTCCGTCTGCGCGCCCACGGGTCGCACCGCCCGTTCCTGAATCGCCCGCAGCAGTTTCACCTGCATCGGCGTCGGCAAATCCGCGACTTCGTCCAGAAACAGCGTGCCGCCTCGCGCCGCCTGGAACAGTCCGCCCTTGTCCTGAGCAGCGCCGGTGAAACTACCCTTCTTGTAACCGAAGAATTCGCTTTCCATCAGATGCTCGGGAATCGCCCCGCAGTTGACCGGCACGAACGGTTGATCGGCTCGTGGCCCGGACAGGTGGATCAGCCGCGCCGCTAACTCCTTGCCGGTGCCCGACTCGCCGTTGATCAGGATCGGCGCTTGGCTGCGGGCCAGTTTGGCGATCAGCGCCCGCACCTCGGCCATCGCCGGCGATTGGCCGAGCAGGGTGGGGCGGTTGACGCCGGAACCGTCTCCGCCCCGATTCAACCGTAGCGCGGTCGCCACCATCTCGCGCAACGCCGCCAACTCGAACGGCTTGGACACGAAATCGAACGCGCCGAGTTTTAACGCTTCCACCGCGATTTCCATGTTGCCGTGGGCGGTGATCACCGCCACCGGCAGGTTAGGACATTGCTTTTGGATGTGCGCCACCAATTCCAGTCCGCTGCCGTCGGGCAATCGCAGGTCGGTGATGCACAGGCCGAAGGTCTGGCGCTTGAGCAGGGCGCGCGCCTCGCTCAAGGTCTCCGCGGGCAGGCAGGTCACGCCCAAGGGCAACAGCGTCATCGCGATCAGTTCGCGGATGTCGGCTTCATCATCCACGATCAAGGCATTGCAGGCATCCATCATTCCGTCTCCGGGGCTGGGCCAACGGGCGTGAAGGTCATGCGGAAACAACAGCCGCCCTCGGCGATGGGCAAATATTGCAACTGAGCCCGGTTGGCCTCGCACAACTCCCGGGCCAGATACAGGCCCAGTCCGGTACCCTTGGCCCGGGTGGTGAAGAACGGCTCGAAAAGTTTGACGGCATTTTCCTCCGAAATCCCGAAACCGGCATCACGCACCTCCAAAAACGGTCGTCCGCGGCTGTTTTCCAGACCAGCACGCAGTTCGATGCGCGGAGGTTCTCCGGGCCGGACTCCGTGCTGGCAGGCGTTGGTGCATAAATTCCATAGCACCTGCCGCAACTGATGCGGGTCGAAGCTCACCGTCAGGGAGTCCGGCTCCACGATCCGACGCCACTCGGGCGGTGGCCCGTCCCCCTCGGGCGCGAACTCCTGGCTAAAGTCTTCTAACCACGACGCCAGGGCCAGCCGCTCCGGCTTGACTCGGCCACGCCGGGCCAGATCGAGCACGTCGGTGATGATGCGATTGGCGCGCTTGACGTGGTCGTGAACGATTTGCGCCAGCCGCCGGTCGCTGGCGCTGGCGCTGGCGGATTCCTGCAACAATTGCGCGGCGTGGCTGATCGCCGCCAGCGGATTGCGGATTTCGTGGGCGATGCCGGCGGTCAGCCGGCCCAGCGCCGCCAGCTTGATCTGTTGCAACCGTTCGGTGGCCTGTTCGGAATCATCCAGTAAAATGAGGATGTTGGCCGCCCGAAGTCCGCTCAGCCGGGTGAAGCGCGGGATCAGTTCCGGGCGATGCTCGGCCGGGCGAAACGCCCGCGCTTCCAGACCGGCGCCGTTTAGCCACGCCCGCAGCCGTTGCGCCAGCGGCGGCGACAGCGCCTCCAGCATCATGCCGGATTCTGCATCCGTCCAGCCGAGCGCGTCCCGGGCGGTATCGTTCAGCAGCAGCACTCGACCGGCCCCGTCCACCACCACCACCCCATTTTGCAGGTGGCGGATGATGCCCTGATTCAGTTCGGCGACTTCCAGCAATTCCAGCGTGCGGCGGCGGGCCAGCGCCTCGCCGCGTCGCGCCCGCTCCGCCAGGGCATAGGTCAGCACGGCGGCGATGAACAACGCGGCCCCCAATACCCCCAGGCGAACCCAGTCGTCGGACATGTGGCTCAGGCGTTCCCACAGACCAGGCCAGCCGATCAGCCCACGCCCCGTCCGGGCCAGCGCCGTGGCGATTTGCCACTGACTCATCAACCAGGAGCTAATCAGCAGGAAGAAGCCCAACGCGGCGGCCAAAAGCGCCGAACTGAGCGGCAGTAGAATGCCGCTGGCGGCGACGGCGGTGATCAGCAGGCTGTTCAAACTGCTGGTCAAGCCCCCCGAGGCATGGATCATGACGGTTAGGGCCAGCAAATCCACCAGCATTTGCAGGTGGGCTTGCACCGCCAGCACCGGGCGTCGCCAGTAGCTGCCGGCGATGGCGAGCAGCGTCAGGGTTATGTAGGCCGACGCCGCCCCCAGAAACAGGTCCGGGTTCTGTTTGCCAAACAGTCGATTTTGCTCGTCCACTCCGAACGCCGTCAGCAGCACCGCCGCCAGCGCCAGCCGGTAGATATGGGAAGCGCGAAATACCCGCCACAGGTGGCGGCGATCCGGCGAATGATCGGGGGAGTCGGCGAGCGGGTTGGCGACGGTCATGGCGGGGGCGTCTTGCATCAGGAAGAGCCGATATTCATGGGTGGCGGGTTGATTATGAGAGGGTGGCCAGGGAATTCAATCCCAGGTTCCCCAAGGCGCGGTCCAGTCGCGTGGGCCGCGCGCCTTGCTTCCCCGCGCGCGCCCTCACTACTATTTAGGCATGCCGTCGTTCCCCGTGCTTTGGTCTGTGAAGATTAAGGTTTTTCGGGATAGAATAGACGCTCCAACAGAAAGGGGGATGTAAATCGCATGAACCTGCACGAATACCAAGCAAAAGAACTCCTTCAGCAATTCGGCGTGGCGATCCCCGCCGGCATCAAGGTCACTTCCCAGCAGGAGGCGATCGAGGCGGCCAAGGAGATCCGGCACGATGGGCCGTGGGTGGTCAAAGCCCAAGTCCATGCCGGCGGGCGCGGCAAGGCGGGCGGCGTCAAGTTCGTTCGCACCCTTCAGGATGTCGAGGCGCAGGCGGGCCGCCTGCTCGGCTCGACCCTGCACACCCACCAGACCGGCCCCGAAGGGGTGAAGGTCCACGCCCTGCTGATCCAGGACGGCGTGGACATCGCCAAGGAGTACTATCTGAGCTGTCTGGTGGACCGCAGCAAGAAACGCATCATCCTGATCGGCTCGTCCGAGGGCGGCATGGACATCGAGGAAGTCGCCGCCAAGACGCCCGAAAAGATTCTGACGCTCGTCGTCGATCCGGTCGCCGGCGTCCAGCCGTATCAGGCCCGCGATCTGGGCTTCAAGATGGGCATGGGCAAGAAGGAAGTGGATCAGTTCGCCAAGGTGTTGAATGGCGTTTATAACCTGTTCGTCCACAAGGATTGCAGCATGGTCGAGATCAACCCGTTGATCGTGACCACCGACGGCCAGATGATGGCGCTGGACGCCAAGGTCAGCCTCGACGACAACGCGCTGTACCGCCACAAGGACACCGCCGAGCTGCGCGATCCGACCCAGGAAGACGAGCGCGAGCACATCGCTCACGAGATCGGCCTCAACTACGTGGCTCTGGACGGCAACATCGGCTGCATGGTCAACGGCGCCGGCCTGGCGATGGCGACCATGGACGTGTGCCAACTGCACGGCGGCGAGCCCGCTAACTTCCTCGACGTGGGCGGCGGCGCGACCGCCGACCGAGTGGCGCGGGCGTTCAAGCTGATCCTGTCCTCGTCCAAGGTCAAGGCGATCCTGGTCAACATCTTCGGCGGCATCGTCCGTTGCGACACCATTGCCGAGGGCATCATCAACGCGGTCAAGGAGGTGGGGCTGACCCTGCCGGTCGTGGTGCGGTTGCAAGGCACCAACGTGGAAGCCGGGCGCGAGATGCTGGCCAAGTCCGGCATGAACATTCAGGCCGCCGACGACCTGACGACCGCCGCCAAGCTGGCGGTGGCCGCGGCCGCCAAATAAGCGCCGGAACCTCGGCCCTCCACTAAAAGGAACAGAGCGCACCATGAGTATTCTGATCGACAAAAACACCAAGGTCATCTGCCAGGGTTTCACCGGCTCGCAGGGCACCTTCCACTCCGAACAGGCGATTGCCTATGGCACCAACCTGGTCGGCGGCATCAGCCCCGGCAAGGGCGGCAGCACCCATCTGGGCAAGCCGGTGTTCAACACCGTCTATGACGCGGTCGCCGCCACCGGCGCCAACGCCACCATGATCTACGTCCCGGCCCCGGCGGCGGGCGACGCCATCCTGGAAGCCGCCGACGCCGGCATCAAGGTCATCGCCTGCATCACCGAGGGCATTCCGGTCATGGACATGCTCAAGGTTAAGGCGGTGCTGACCAACAATTATCCGGACGTTTATCTGATTGGCCCCAACTGCCCGGGCGTGATCACCCCCGGCGCCTGCAAGATGGGCATCATGCCCGGTCATATTCACCTGCCCGGCAAGATCGGCATCGTGTCCCGCTCCGGCACCCTGACCTACGAGGCGGTTTATCAGACCACCCAGGCTAAACTGGGCCAGTCTACTTGCGTCGGCATCGGCGGCGACCCGATCCACGGCATGAGCTTCGTGGACGTGCTGAAGCTGTTCAAGGACGATCCGCAGACCGAGGGCATCGTGATGGTCGGCGAGATCGGCGGCAGCGCCGAGGAAGAGGGCGCGGCCTACATCAAGGCCAACATCAAGAAGCCGGTGGTGGCCTACATCGCCGGCGTCACCGCGCCCCCCGGTAAGCGCATGGGCCATGCCGGCGCCATCATCATGGGCGGCAAGGGCACGGCCAAGGACAAGTTCGCGGCGCTGGAGGCGGCGGGCGCCAAGATCGTCCGCTCTCCGGCGGACATCGGCGCGGCGATGAAGGAGTTCTTCAAGTAATCATTGTTAATCTATAAGCGCGGGGCGCAATAGTTTTTTTCTCTATTGCGCCCCGTATGATTTTTATGGATAGCGTCGCTTGCGCAAACAGGATGGCGCAGGCTGTTGGCGTCAATTAAAAGGTTTCGCCACCGTGCGTTTGCTGGAGGGTTCGCTGCATCTTGCGACCGTTTTTTCCCTTTGGAATTACCCCCTGCCTTGGAAAAAGCCTTGTCCGTAGCAAGGCCCGCCTAGCCCGTTTCCGCCTGGACAAATTTCATGACCATCGCTGCTGCTTCCCTTCGGGTCGTCATGGCCCAACTCGATTTTCTGGTCGGCGATATTCAGGGCAACACGGAAAAAATTATCGCCGCCGCTGTTGAAGCCCGCGACCGGCTGCGGGCCGACATGATCGTATTTCCCGAACTGACGGTCACCGGCTATCCGCCGGAAGATCTGTTGCTGCGCCCCGGCTTCGTGAGCCAGGTAGAGCCGGCGCTGCAACGGTTGCGCGTTGAGATTCAGGGCATCGTCGCTGTCGTCGGTTATCCCGCCGCGACCCCGGAAGGGTTGCGCAACGCGGCGGCGGTCATCGGCGACGGCGCCATTCAGGCAGTCTATTACAAGCAGTTGCTGCCCAATTACAGCGTGTTCGACGAGAAGCGCTATTTCGTGGCGGGAACGGAGCCGGGGGTGGCGACGATCAAGGGCGTCCGAGTCGGCATCACCATTTGCGAGGATGTGTGGCAGCCTGGCCCGGTGCGACAGGCAGTCAACGCCGGCGCGCAACTGCTGGTCAATCTCAACGCCTCGCCATTCCATGCCGGCAAGGGTCGGTTGCGACTGGAAATTCTGCGCCAGCGGGTGGCGGAATGCGGCCTGCCCATCGTGTACGTCAATCTGGTCGGCGGTCAGGACGAACTGGTATTCGATGGCGGTTCGATGGTGATGAACGGGCGCGGCGCGTTGACCCAGCGCGCGCCGTTCTGCGCCGAGGGTCTGTATCCGGTGGATTTCACCCGCGGCGCGGCGGTGGAGCCAGTTCCTGGCGACATCGCGCCGGAACCGACCGAGGAAGCCGCGATTTATCAGGCCATCGTGCTGGGCGTGCGCGACTACGTGACCAAGAACGGTTTTCCCGGTGTGGTGCTGGGACTGTCCGGTGGCATCGACTCGGCGTTGACTCTGGCCATCGCGGTAGACGCCTTGGGCGCGGAACGGGTGGAAGCGGTGTTGATGCCCTCGCGCTATACCGCCGACATGAGCAATACCGACGCCGAACAGGAAGCCCAGGCGCTGGCGGTGAAGTACCGCCTGATGCCCATCGAACCGGCGTTCCAGGCGTTTCTCGGCATCCTGCAACCGGTGCTGGCCGGACTGCCGCCGGACAGCACCGAGGAGAACATTCAGGCCCGCTGCCGGGGCGTGCTGTTGATGGCGATTTCCAACAAGACCGGCAAGATGGTCCTGACCACCGGCAACAAGAGCGAGACAGCGGTCGGCTATTCGACCCTGTACGGCGACATGGCCGGCGGCTTTGCCCCGATCAAGGATGTACTCAAGACGACGGTTTACCGGCTGGCCGCTTATCGCAACACCCTGTCGCCAGTGATTCCGCAACGGGTGTTCGACCGGCCGCCGTCGGCGGAACTGCGCCCGGACCAGACCGATCAGGACAGCCTGCCGCCCTACGAGGTGCTGGACGCCATCCTGCGCGAGTATGTGGAGGAGGACCATTCGGTCGAGGAGCTGATCGCCGCCGGCTTCGACCGGGCGACGGTGGAGCGGGTGGCGCGACTGGTGATCGTCAACGAGTACAAGCGCCGCCAAGCCGCGCCGGGGGTGCGGATCACGCCGCGCGCCTTCGGTCGGGATCGGCGCTATCCGATCACCTCGGGATTCCGCCGCTAACGTGCCAGCGCCGGGGTCAGGTGCGGCTGCATCTCCTGCAACAGCGCCTTGAACGCTTTGGGGTTACCGGCAACGATGTTGCCGGATTGCAGAAAATCGTTGCCGCCGGCAAAATCTCCGACCAGCCCGCCCGCTTCCAGCACCAGCAGCGCCCCGCCGGCCATGTCCCAGGGCTTGAGACCGATTTCCCAGTAGCCATCCAGCCGTCCGGCCGCCACGTAGGCCAAATCCAGCGAGGCCGCGCCGGCCCGGCGGATTTCGAGGCACCGCCCCATCAGCGCGTTGAAGATACTGAGATACGCCGGTTGATGCTGGGGATGGCGGAACGGAAAACCGGTGCCGAGCAAGGCGTTTTCCATCGGAATGACGTTGCTGACTCGGATGCGCCGGTCGTTCATCTGCGCGCTTTCCCCGCGCGAGGCAACGAACATCTCCTGCCGGATCGGATCGTAGACCAGCGCGGCTTCCAGCCGGTTTTTGTGGCGGAAGGCGATGGAGACGGCGAAGTGCGGGATGCCGTGCAGGAAGTTAGTGGTGCCGTCCAGCGGATCGATGATCCACTGGTACTCGTCCTGGCCCGGCTGTTCGCCGCTTTCCTCGGCCAAAATGCCATGGTTGGGATAGGTCTTGCGCAAGGTCTGGATGATCTCGCGCTCGGCCTGCACGTCCGCCTCGCTGACGAAGTCGCTGCGCTGCTTGGTGGTGACAGTCAGCCGGTCGAGATGGTCGAAATGGCGCAGCAGGATGCGGCCGGCGTTGAGGGCGGCGCGCTTGGCGATGGTCAGGACGGGATTCATGGCGGGTCGAATTGTGGGTGGGTTCAGCTTGCGCCAAACCCAAGGCAAGAGAAGCATCAGGTTGGTTTTGGCTCCCCTCGCCCGCTGGCGGGAGAGGGGCTGGGAGTGAGGGCTTTTAATCCCGGCCGGCGGCTTGGCGCAAGGCGTCGTAGCGCTGGCGTTGGTTCTGGTTGCCGAAGTACGGCCCCATGATGCCCTCGACCGAGCGCGGGGTGATGCCGAGCGCCTCCAGCCCGTTACAATCGCAAACGCTGTCCACCTGCAACGATAGATAGTTGTCCATGGTGAAAATCTTCACCGGCAGCATTCCGAAAATCTTGGCCTGCAACCGCGCCAGCGCATCCGGCAGGCCGACGACCCGCCGCTTCAGGCCCAACATCCGGGCAGTGTCCTCCACCAGTTCCTTGAAGGTATAAACGCGCGGTCCGCACAACTCGTAGCTCTGGCCGATGGTCGCATCGTCCTCCAGCGCTTTTTCGAAGGCCGCCGCCACGTCGCCGACGTAGACTGGCGCGAAGCGGGAATTTGGACAGGCCAGCGGCAGCACTGGGGCGCGCTGGAGCAGGTTGGCGAACTGGTTAAAGAAATTGTCGTTCGGCGCGAAGATGATGGACGGCTTGAAGCAGGTGACGGCCAGTCCTTGCGCTCGCATGACCCGCTGTTCGCCGGCGCCCTTGGTGGACAGATACTGGCTCGGACCCTGGGCGGCGTCGGCGCGCAGGGCGCTCATGTGCAGCAGGCGCTTGATCCCGGCCGCGTGGCAGGCGTCCGCCACCTTGCCCGGCAACTCGGCATGGACGGCGGCGAAAGTCTGGCCCGAGTACTCGTGCAGGATGCCCACCAGATTGATGACGGCGTCGCAGCCGGCGAATTGCGCCTGCAACACCGTCGGATCGTGAATGTCGGCCTCGACCAGTTGCGCGTCGGGCAAAACCTCGATATCCCGGTGCCGTTGCGGATGCCGGGTCAGCACTTTGATCCGGTAGCCTTGGTTGGCTAGTCGCGTCGCCAGATGCCGTCCGACGAAACCGGTGCCGCCCAACACGCAGATGGATTTGATGTTCATGCCTGTGCCTGCTCCTCGCTGTTCTTATACCGAATTATCGTTATCGGGACGGGGACATGCCCGGCGCTCCGCCCTTACAATAACCGCCGCGCACAGCGGTCGTTTCACGGTGAAATTTACCACAGATTGGCCATGCGCTTCTCCCCGGCCAAAACCACAATTAAGGATAATCCTGCTTTGGAATCCCTGTTCCCGACTTTATTGTTCTATCTGGTGCTGGGCGCATTCGCCGGCGTTATGGCCGGCCTGCTCGGCGTGGGCGGCGGCCTGATCATCGTGCCAGTGCTGGCCTGGATTTTTCACGGCCAGCACATCAACGACGCCATCATCATGCACCTGGCCATCGGTACGTCGCTGGCGACCATCGTGGTGACTTCCATCTCCTCGGTGCGCGCCCACCACCGGCGGGGCGCGGTGCTGTGGCCGGTGGTCTGGCAACTGACGCCGGGCATCGTGATCGGCGCCTGGCTAGGGGCGGCGGTGGCCGATGCTCTGCCCAGCGCGGCGCTGAGCCGGATTTTCGCGCTGTTCGTGCTGGCCGTGGCGGCGCAGATGGCCTTCGGCGCCAAGCCGGCCCCGCATCGCGGCCTGCCGGGTGCGGTCGGCATGGCGGCGACCGGCGGGGTGATCGGCGGGGTGTCAGCCATCGTCGGTATCGGTGGTGGTTCGCTGACCGTGCCGTTCCTGACTTGGTGCAACACGGCGATGCGGCAAGCGGTGGCGACGTCCGCCGCTTGTGGTCTGCCCATCGCCCTGGCCGGGGCCATCGGCTTTATCGTCACCGGGCTGAACGCCGCCAGTCTACCGGCTTGGAGTTTGGGCTATGTCTATGGGCCGGCGCTGGCCGGGGTTGCGTTCGCCAGTATGCTGCTGGCCCCGCTGGGCGCGAAACTGGCGCATACGCTGCCCACCGAAATCCTGAAAAAGATATTCGCGGTCTTTTTGACGCTGATTGGAACCAAAATGTTGCTGGGATGAACGCAATGCGCAAAAAAATGAAGGTTAATCGGGAGAACGCGCGGTGATCGGCACGTTGGTCAATACCGGCGCGGTGGTGGTGGGTAGCGCCATTGGCCTGGCGGCGGGAACGCGGCTGCCGGGGCACATCAAAACCATTTTGATGCAGGCGCTGGGGCTGTCGGTGGTCGCCATCGGTTTGCGCATGGCGCTGGAGGCCCAACACGCGCTGCTGGCGATCGCCTGCCTGCTGCTGGGCGGCGTCACCGGCGAACTGCTGCGGATCGAGCAACGGCTGGATGGATTGGCGGAGACCCTGCGGCAGAAATTACGCTCCAGTTCCGAGCGCTTCGTCGAAGGGTTCGTGACCGCCACTTTGCTGTATCTGACCGGGGCGATGACGATTGTCGGCTCGATCCAGGACGGCACGGTGGGCGATCCCAGCGTGTTGCTGATCAAATCGCTGTTGGATGGCGTGGCCTCGGTGGCGCTGGCGTCGTCGCTGGGGATCGGCGTGATGTTCTCGGCCCTGCCGGTGCTGGTAGTGCAGGGTGGCATCACCCTGCTGGCGGCGCAACTGGCGTTCCTGTCGCAGCCGGCGGTGCTGGACGCCGTCAACGCCGCCGGCGGATTGCTGATTCTCGGCATCGGAATCAATCTGCTGGAAGTCGGTCGGATTCATGTGGGCAATCTGCTGCCGGCGCTGCTCTACGCCATTGTCGGCGCGCTGTTGTGTCCCTGACTTATTAAAGAGTGGCTCGGATCGATTTCACATGCACGACACCCCGAAAAGCGCGGCGCGGATCGCCGCATTCGTTCTTCTGGGCTGGCTGGTTCCGGTTCTGGCCCAGCAGAAACCGCCGGAACCGCCGCCGATGCCGATTAAGGCCGCGCCGGTGACTCGCGCGACCCTGAATGTTGAGGTCACGGCGGTCGGTACGCTGCGAGCCGACGAGACGGTCATGGTCCGCCCGGAAATCGCTGGCCGGGTGGCGACTCTCCATTTTAAGGAGGGCCAGGCAGTGGGCGAGGGCGATGCGCTGGTGACCTTCGATCAGGGCGAATACCAGGCGCAACTGGCCGGTAGCACCGCCCAGGTCGGGCTGGAGGAGACCAGCTACCGGCGCTTGCAGGATTTGCAGCGCAAGAATCTGACCAGCCCGCAGATTCTGGACGAGGCCAAGGCCAAGCTGGACGCCGCGCGGGCCGCGCAGGCGCTCGACCGGGTCCGGTTGGACAAAACCGTGATCCGCGCGCCGTTCGCCGGGATGGTGGGATTGCGGCTGGTCAGTCCCGGCGCCTACGTCAAGCCGGGTGACGACATCACCAATCTGGAAAGCCTGGGGGCGATGAAGCTGGATTTCCGGGTGCCGGAGACTTATCTGGCGCGGTTGGCCGCCGGCCAGACGCTGACAGTGCGGGTAGACGCTTATCCCGATCAGCGTTTCGAGGGCGCCATCTACGCCATCGACCCGGCGCTGGACCAGGAGACCCGCACCGTGCTGTTGCGGGCGCGGGTGCCGAACAAGGCCAACAAGTTGCGGCCCGGCCTGTTCGCCCGGGTCAGCCTGATTCTGGAGCGGCGGGAGAATGCCTTGGTCGCGCCGGAGCAGGCCATCGTGCCGGTGGGGCAAAAAACCTTCGTCTACCGGGTAGTGGACGGCAAGGCGGTGATGACGCCGGTCAAACTGGGGCTGCGCCGGCCCGGCCAAGTGGAGATTCTCGATGGGTTGAACGCCGGCGATCAGGTGGTCACCGACGGGCAACTGAAGATTCGTGACGGGGCGGCGGTGACGGTGTTGCCACCGCCGGAAACTCAGCCGCCGCCCGCAAACAAGGGGTAGGTTTGAGATAGGGCGCGGGGGATGTCGGACAAAGCAGGTTGGGCCGACGGTCCCCACTCCAAATGGTTGCCGACGAAATCGGGATAAAGGGTGGCCAAGCGCGGGATATGTTCCCTGGCCTTGAGAAAATAGGGTGCGTCGATTTCTACCCCGATGGCGTCATAGCCCACGGCTTGCGCCGCCGCCACGGTCGAACCGGAGCCAAGGAAGGGGTCGAGGAGGACGCCGCGCCCGAGCGGTAACAGCGCCCGCGCCAATATTCTTAAAAAGTGCTGTGGCTTGAGACAGGGGTGGTCGCTGATCGCGGTTTCAATAGCCGGAGTGCGTCCGCTGGCGATGGCTTCCGGCAGCGGTTTGTCAGGCGCCAGCCGGCGCAGGCTGCCCGCTCCCCAGCGCCGCAGATTTGCCGCGACGGTTCGTTCGCCCAACGGCTTGCGAAACAGCATCCACGGCTCGCAGGCGCTGCGTGGAGTCACGGAAACTTCGGCGAATTCCTGTTCCGCCCCTTTGGGACGATCACCGCCGCGAAAGCTCGCATACAGCCGCATGATGGCGCCACGCACCTCAAACCCCGCCTCGGCCATGCCCGCTTGCACCAGGTATTGCAACATGGGATGACCGGCGACACACACCTGCGCGCCTGGAGTGAGTGCGGGTATCAGGGCTTGCCCCCAGTCACGCATGACCTCGCGCAGATGGCTTTTTTCCTGCTCGGACAGCACGGTGAAACGCGGCAAGGGGTCGTGTCGGCAGCCGCCGATAGTGGGCGGAATGCGCCACACGCCGCCCCCCCGCCCGTTCCTCAGCTTGTCCAGCTCTTTCCGCGAAAACTCAATCAGACCGTAAGGCGGATCGGTGAGAACGCCATGAATGGAGTTTTTCGGCTGGTCGCGCAACCAGTCAAGCAATCGGCGTGGAAGATTTCGTAGCTCAACTTTATAACACTCGCTGCCAATCAGTATGCTTGATAAATAATATCACCAGCAATACTATTTTAATCCATGAACACGGCGACCAAGCTACTCGAAGCGATGCGCAACAACCCGCTCGACTGGCGAATTGAACAGTTGCAAACGGTTGCACAGCAACAACAGATCGAATGGCGTCAGGAAGGCACGAGCCATTGCGTATTTATCCGCCCCGACGGTAAGACCTTGCCTGTACCGGCGCATCGCCCCATCAAGCCCGTCTACGTCAAGAAATTTGTCGCTTTCGTCACAGGAGCCTGAACCATGCGCAACCTGGACCATTATCCTTTTGAAATTCGTCCGCTGACTCCGGTTGAGGGGGGCGGATACCTGATTTCCTACCCGGATTTTTCTGAATGCATCTCTGATGGCGAGACCGTCGCGGAAGCCATTGCCAATGGCCTCGACGCGCTTGCCGCTACGATAGCGACGCTGGAGGCAAAAGGCTTTCCAGTGCCTGCGCCGAACAGTGGCGGAGTGGCTTCCGGCAAGTTCGTGGCGCGTGTGCCCAAGAGCCTTCATGCCCAACTGACGACTCGCGCCAAAGCTGAAGGCGTGTCGCTCAATACGCTGGTGTTGACTTTTCTGGCGGAGGGCTTGGGACGTCGTGAGTCTCTGGTCTGATGTCGCGGCCTAATAGCTCGTTCGTCTAACCCAAATCCCGGTACTCCCCATGTTCCTACCCGAAGTCTCCATCAAGCGCCCGGTGCTGGCGACGGTGATGAGCCTCGCCATCCTCCTGATCGGCGTCATCACCTTCCTGCGCCTGCCGGTGCGCGAATACCCCAACATCGACGCGCCCATCGTGTCGGTGCGCACCGTCTATCCCGGCGCCAGCGCCGAGATCATGGAAAGCCAGGTCACGCAACCGCTGGAGGATTCGCTGGCCGGCATCGAAGGCATCCGCACCATCAAGTCGGTCAGCCGCGAAGAGGTCAGCCAGATTACCGTCGAGTTCCTGCTGGAGCGGGATGTTGACGCCGCCGCCAACGACGTGCGCGACCGGGTGTCGCGGGTGCGCGGTCAGTTGCCCAATGAAACCGAGGACCCGGTCGTCGCCAAAATCGAAGCCGACGCCCAGGCCGTCATGTGGCTGGCCTTCTCCAGCGACCGGCACAGCGCCCTGGAAATCACCGATTACGCCGACCGGGTGGTGGTGGATCGCCTGCAAGCGTTGCCGGGCGTGGCCAGCGTCATCATCGGCGGCGAGCGGCGCTACGCCATGCGCCTGTGGCTGGATCGCGACCGGATGGCCGCGTATGGCCTCACTCCACAGGATGTGGAAAACGCGCTGAAAACCCAGAATATCGAGCTGCCTTCCGGGCGGATCGAATCGCGCCAGCGCGAATTCACCGTGCTGACCGAATCGGATTTGCGTACCCCGGAGCAGTTCAACGATCTGATTCTCAAGGAAACCAAGGGCTATCCTATCCGGCTGCGCGACATCGGCTCTGCGGAAATCGGCGCGGTGGATGAGCGCAACGCCATGCGGGTCAACGGCAATCCTTCGGTCGGGCTGGGCGTCGTCAAGCAGTCCACCGCCAACACGTTGAGCGTCGCCCAGTCGGTGCGGGCGCTGTTGCCCAGCCTGACCGCCAACCTGCCGGAAGGGATGAAAATCACTGTCGGTTACGACGGCTCCATCTTCATCGAGAAATCCATCGAAGCTGTCTATAGAACTATGATCGAGGCGCTGGCGCTGGTGGTCGCGGTGATTTTCCTGTTCCTGCGCAACTGGCGGGCCACGCTGATTCCCTTCGTGACCATTCCGGTGTCGTTGATCGGCGCGTTCATCTTCCTCTACGCCCTCGGCTTCACCATCAACACTCTCACCTTGCTGGGGCTGGTGCTGGCCATCGGTCTGGTGGTGGACGACGCCATTGTGGTGCTGGAGAACATTCACCGGCACATCGAAGAGGGTACGCCCCCGTTTCGGGCGGCGCTGCAAGGGTCGAAGGAAATCGCCTTCGCGGTGGTGGCGATGACCGTGACCCTGGCGGCGGTATTCACTCCACTGGCGTTCATGACTGGCAACACCGGGCGGCTGTTCACCGAGTTCGCCTTCACCGTGGCGGCGGCGGTGGTGGTGTCCGGATTCACCGCACTGACCCTGACGCCGATGATGTGCTCCAAGCTACTGCATCACGAGCCGAAACATAACTGGTTGTTCAATTTCAGCGAGCGGTTTTTTGAAGGGATGAATCGCGGCTATCGCAACGCGCTGGTCTGGGCGCTGAACTGGCGCTGGCTGATCATCGCAGTATTTTTCGTGACCGGAGCCGGCGCGGCTTGGCTGTTCCTGCATCTCAAGTCGGAATTGTCGCCGCTGGAAGATCGCGGCACGATCATCGGCGTGGTGGTTGCGCCGGAAGGGGCGACGCTGGAATACACCGACGGCTATGCCCGGCAATTGGAGCAGTTCTACCAAGCCATTCCCGAAGTGAGTTCCTACCTGGTGTTCGTCGCGCCGGGACTGCAACGACCCAACCCGGTCAACAGCGCTCTGTCGTTTGTCCGGCTGAAACCCTGGGAAGAGCGCGAGCGCAAGCAACAGGACATCGCCAAAGAGCTGGCGCCGAAAATGTCGGGCGGGTTGCCCGGCGTACTGGCCTTCCCGATCAATCCGCCGTCGCTGGGCCAAAGCTTCCGCAATCCGGCGGTGCAGTTCGTCATCCAGGGCAACAGTTATGCGGAATTGCAGACCATGGTCGATCAGGTGCTGACCAAGGCCCGGCAATATCCCGGCATGGTGAACGTGGATACCGACCTGCGCCTGAACAAGCCGCAACTGTCGGTCGTGCTCAAACGCGATAAGATCGCCGCCGTCGGCGCGGATGTACAGGATATTGGCCGGACGCTGGAGACGCTCCTGGGCGGGCGGCAGGTGACCCGCTTCAAACAGGAGGGTCAACAGTATGACGTGATGGTGCAGCTTAAGGAGCAGGACCGGCAACAACCCAATGACCTGACCTCGATTTTTGTCCGTGGCCGCGACGGGCAACTGGCGCAACTCGCCAATTTGATCGACGTGCGGGAAGCAGTGGCGCCCAAGGAGCTGAACCATTTCAACCGGCAGCGGGCGGCGGTGATTTCCGCCAATGTCGCGCCCGGCTACACTCTGGGCGAGGCGCTGGCGTTCATGGATCAAATCGTCGCTGAAGTGCTGGGCGAGGATGCACAAACCGCGCTGGACGGGCAGTCGCGGGAGTTCCGCGAATCCGGCGAGACCCTGTATGTCACCTTCGTGCTGGCGCTGCTGTTCATCTATCTGGTGCTGGCAGCGCAGTTTGAGAGCTTCGTGTCGCCGTTCGTGATCATGCTGACCGTGCCGCTGGCGGTGACCGGGGCGTTGCTGGCGCTGTTCCTGACCGGCGGCACGCTGAACGTCTACAGCCAGATCGGCTTGGTGATGCTGGTCGGGCTGATCACCAAGAACGGCATTTTGATCGTCGAGTTCGCCAACCAGTTGCGGGAGACCGGGCTGGACCGGCGCGCGGCGGTGCTGGAGGCGGCGACCCTGCGGCTACGGCCGATTCTGATGACCACCTTGGCCACCATTCTCGGCGCGATCCCGCTGGCGCTGGCGGTCGGCGCGGGAGCGGAGAGTCGCCAGCAGATCGGCTGGGTCATCGTCGGCGGGTTGTTGCTGGGGACGATGCTGACGCTGTCGGTGGTGCCAGTGGCCTATACCCTGCTGGCGCGCAAGGTTCATCACCACACCGAGGAAGCGGCGGAACGGGCGGAGCGGGAGGTGGCGGCGGATGAAATGAAGCCGGCAGGAGCCGGATCGTGACTCACCCCCTCGAGACCTACCTCGCCACCCTCTGCCAGATTCACGGTTCTGGTGGCGGCGTTGCCGAGACTTCCTATTACGGCGCGCTGGAACATCTGCTGAATCAGGCGGGCGACAGCCTTAACCCCAAGGTCCGGGCCGTGCCGCAGTTGCGCGATACGGGGGCTGGCAGTCCGGATTTCGGCTTGTTCGCCGCCAGCCAGTTCGAGGCCGATCTGGAAGGCGAGCCGTTGCCGGGCCAGAAACCGGAACGGGGCGTGGTGGAAGTCAAGGGCTGGCGGGACGAGGTTCTGACCATCGCCGCCAGCGAGCAGGTGACGCGCTACGCCCAGCATTACGGCATGGTGCTGGCGAGCAATTACCGCGATTTCGTGCTGGTCGGGCGGGATGCATCCGGCCAACTGGCCCCGTTGGAGCGGTTGCAACTGGCGGCCAGCGAAGCAGAGTTTCTCGAACTGCTGCGCCAGCCGCGCCAGGCCGCCGCGCGCTTTGGCGACCGGTTGCTGGATTTTCTGGCGCGTGCGCTCAGCTACAACGCGCCGCTGACCGATCCCCAGGATCTGGCCTGGTTTCTTGCCTCTCACGCCCGCGAAGCCCGCGCCCGGGTGGACAACGCCAGCGATTTGCCGGGACTGGTGCTGCTGCGCGAGGGTTTGGAGCGGGCGCTGAGCCTGAAATTCGAGGGTGAAAGCGGCGAACGCTTTTTCCGCGCGACGCTGGTGCAAACCCTGTTCTACGGCGTTTTTTCCGCCTGGGTGCTGTGGGCGCGGCAGGGCGGAACGGGCGCGTTCGACTGGCGGGCCGCCGCCTGGAATCTGCACGTGCCGATGATCGCCAGCCTGTTCGAGCAGATCGCCACGCCGAAACGCCTACAACCGCTGCATCTCGACGAGGTGCTGGACTGGGCCGGGCGCGCGCTCAATCGCGTGGTGCGGGAGGAGTTTTTCCGGCGCTTCGAGGAGGAATACGCCGTCCAGTATTTCTACGAACCGTTCCTGAAGGCTTACGACC
This sequence comes from Candidatus Contendibacter sp., assembly GCA_008933795.1. Lineage (GTDB taxonomy): Bacteria > Pseudomonadota > Gammaproteobacteria > Competibacterales > Competibacteraceae > Contendibacter. The sequence goes on from WBUJ01000021.1 coordinate 26,219, forward strand.
CGGCGCTGCGCAAGCAACTGGGGGTCTGGTACACGCCGCCGGAAATCGTCCGCTATCAGGTGGCGCGGGTGGACGCCGTGCTGCGCGAAGAACTGCGTTTGACCGATGGCCTGGCCGATCCGGCGGTGCTGGTGCTCGATCCCTGCTGCGGAACCGGGGCTTATCTGGTCGAGGTATTGCGGCGGATTCAGCAAACCTTGTACGAGAAGGGCGGTGCGGCCCTGACCGCTACGCAACTCAAGCAGGCGGCGCTGACCCGGATTTTCGGTTTTGAGCTTCTACCCGCGCCCTTCGTAGTCGCCCATCTGCAACTGGGCCTGCTGCTGCGGCAGCTCGGCGTACCGCTGCGAGAGGATCGGGAACGGGTGGGCGTCTATCTGACCAACGCGCTCACCAACTGGGAACCGCTGGCGCAGGCTGGCCGGCAGATGGCGATTCCATTCCCGGAATTTCAGGAGGAACGCGACCAGGCCGACGAAATCAAGCAGCGCAAGGCCATTCTGGTGATTCTGGGCAATCCGCCCTACAACGCGTTTGCCGGCGTCAGCCCGGACGAAGAGGGCGACTTGGTGGAGGCCTACAAGGAGAACCTGAACCAGCCGGTCGCGGAGGGCGGCTGGGGAATCAAAAAGTTCAATCTGGACGATTTCTACGTGCGCTTCTTCCGCGTTGCCGAGCGGCGGATCGTCAAGACCGGGCGCGGGGTAGTGTGCTACATCTCGAATCATTCCTGGGTCGGCGATCCGTCGTTCGTGGTGCTGCGCCAACATCTCTTGCAGTCGTTCGACAAGATTTGGGTCGAAAATCTGCACGGCAATCGCAAGGTGAACGAATATGCCCCGGATGGCCGCACCAGTGACTCGATCTTCATGATTTCCGGCTTTTCGGAAGGTATCCGGCAAAGTGTGGTGACCTCGCTCTGGGTCAAAACTGGCCGCTCGAAGTCCGCCAAGCGTCCGGCGGTCGTGCGGTTTCGTGATGACATTGACGCAGCGCGGGCGACGGAGCGGCGAGCGCAACTGCTGGCGAGTCTGGACGCCGCCGACTTCGACAGCCAGTATCAACTGGCGCAACCGAACCGGGAAAACCGCTTTTCCTTCCGCCCGATGACGATTTCGGCGGTTTACCAGGGCTGGCAGAGCGTGCTCGACCTCTGCGCCGAGCCGCCGACCAACGGCTTAATGGAAAAGCGCGGCGGCGGCTTGATTGACATTGATCGGGACTCGCTGGAACAACGGATGCGCGCCTATTTCGATCCAGCAGTGACCTGGGCCGAACTGGAGGCGCTGAACGGTGGGCTGACCAAGGACGCGGCGCTTTACGATGCCCGAAAAATCCGTAACAAGTTGTTGGAGACTAAGCGCTTCGACCCCGAACGATTGAGGCGCTACGCGGTGCGGCCCTTCGATACCCGCTGGTGTTACTACCTTCCCTTGCGGTCTCTTTGGAATCGTCCGCGTCCGCGCTACTGGGAGCAGTGCTGGGAAGGCAACGCCTTTTTCATGACCCGGTTCCGCTCCTCGGCTTCGCCGGAGGGTGTGCCCTGTTATTGGGTGACCGAACTGTCCGACGATCATTTCATCGTGCCGGACAACGCCTGTTTTCCGGTGTGGCTCCGTCGCCTTCCGCAAACCATCAAGGCAAACGGTTCCAATGGCGTGCTGGCCGGCATGGGCGAAGAAGTGGTCACCGCCAATCTTTCGTCCTTGGCCCGCGCCTATCTCCAACACCTGGAACTGCCCGATCCCGACCAGGACGCCGAGACCGCTGAACTGCTCTGGCGGCATGCGCTGGCTATCGGTTTCAGCCCGGCCTATATCCGCGAGAATGCCGACGGGATTCGTCAGGACTGGCCCCGGATTCCGCTGCCCGAAGAACGGGAAGTGCTGTTGGCTTCCGCCGAACTGGGCCGCCAGATCGCCGCGCTGCTGGACGCCGACCGACCGGTAACGGGGGTGACCGCCGGCAAGATTCGCCCGGAACTGCGGATCGTGGGCGCGATGTTTCGAGTCGGGGGCGGCAGCATCAACCCGGACAATGGCGAACTGGCTATGACAGTGGGCTGGGGTTATCCGGGCCAGGGCGGCGTCACCATGCCGGGCAAGGGCCGCATCGAGCCGCATCCGGTTGAAGGAGCGGCGACTGAACCCGCTTACGATCTCTATCTGAATGAGGTTGCCTATTGGGCCAACGTGCCCCGGTCGGTGTGGGAATTCACGATAGGGGGTTACCAGGTCATCAAGAAGTGGCTGAGTTATCGGGAAAAGGCGGTGCTGGGGCGGGATTTGCGGTTGGAGGAGGCGATCTACGTCACCGACCTGATCCGCCGGTTGGCGGCGTTGGTCGCTTTGCAGCCCGCCCTGGACGCCGGTTACGCGGCGGCGCGGGATCAGGCTTGGAGCCCAACGGCAGCGAGGCCGGCATGACTTCGATTTTCATCGTTTCCAGCGGAACGGGAATCCGCGATCTCATCCATTCCCGTTACGAAAATCACCAGGATGTCGGACGCGCGGGGATTGGCTTTCAACCGCCGATAGACCTCGTAGCCGTCCATCTCCGGCATCCTGCTGTCGAGCAGGATCAAATCCGGCGGATTTTGCAACGCCAAGCGCAAAGCAGTGAAGCCATCCCGCGCGATCCGCATCCTCTAATCATCGGCGAGCACGGCCCGGATCAGGTCTAGATTCTCCGGCGTGTCGTCCACCGCCAGCACGGTGGGCTTCGGGAGCGCGTCGGGACGACCGGAGGGAGCCAGAGGATCGGTGTTCATGACATTCCCTGGTGGACGGGGGGCAGGTTCAGCGCCGCCAGCGCTGCGTCGAGCAGTCGCGCGGCTTTGTCGAAGTCGTAACTGGCGATGGCCTGTCGCACCGGATCGAGCCGCCGCCCGACCTCGGGGCCAAGCAAGGCGCGCAGCGCGTTGCAACTCAGGTCCGCGTCGGGGTCGCCTTCGGCCAGTCGGGCGCGCAGTTGCGCGACCGCGCCCGCAATCGCGTCAGGGTTGGGCGCCGCGGCGTCCACTGTTTCGACCGCGCCCACGGGTTCGGTCGGCGCGAGCGCGGCGCGCACTTCCGCCAGAACAGTCGTCAGTTCGCTCAGGGCCGGCGTCAGCGCGGTGTCCAGGTCTTGCAGGCTGATCCGCGCGGCGGCTTCGAGCGCGGCGGCGCGTTCCTGGAGCCGGCCCGCGCCCAGAATGCCGGCGACGCCCTTGAGGTTGTGCGCCATCCGCACCACCGCCTCCGGATCAGCGGCGGTTCGCGCGGCGGTGAAGCCGGTGGCAAACTCGCTCTGTCCCCGCAGAAATTTGTCGAGTAGCCGGCGATAAAGCGCCGGATTGCCCTGCGCGTGTTTGAGTCCCAGCGCGGCGTCGAGGTGGTGGAAGCGCCCTGGCTCCAGGAGTGGAAGTGGCGACTCCGGCGGCGGAGCCGCTGGAGCCGGCTTGGGAGTCGCCGGCTTGATCCAGCGGGCCAGGGCCGCGAACAGTTCCTGGACGTCGATGGGCTTGCTGACATGGTCGTTCATGCCGGCGGCCAGGCATTGCTCGCGATCCCCGCTCATCACGCTGGCGGTCATGGCGATGATCGGCAAGTGGGCGAAACGGTCGTCGGCGCGGATGCGGCGGGTGGCTTCGTAGCCGTCCATGACCGGCATGTGGCAGTCCATCAGCACGCCGTCGAAGGTTCCGGTCGCCAGGGTGGCGAGGGCCTCGGCGCCGTTGCCGGCGGTCTGGACGACGATGCCGGCGCCCTGTAGCACGTCGATCGCCAGTTCCTGATTGATTTCGTTGTCCTCGACCAGCAATAAGCAGGCGCCGCGCAGCGCAGCGACGGCGGCCGGCGGCGCGACGAGGGGGGCGGGCGCATCCAACAGCACCCACCGGCTCTGAACCGCCAGGGTTTGCCGGCTCAACCGCGCGGTGAACCAGAAGGTGCTGCCCTCGCCATGCCGGCTCTCGACGCCAATCCGTCCGCCCATCAGTTCGGTGAGCCGCCGGGAGATGGCCAATCCCAGGCCGGTGCCGCCGTAGCGGCGAGTCGTCGAGGAATCAGCCTGGGTGAAGGGGTTGAACAGGTGGGCTTGCTGCTCCGGATCGAGCCCGATGCCGGTGTCCCGAACCGCGAAGCGCAATAGCACCGCTTCGGGACTTTCCTCCAGCTTTTCGACGGTCACCGCGATTTCCCCGTGCGCAGTGAATTTGATCGCGTTGCTGACCAGGTTCAACAGAATCTGGGACAGGCGCAGCGGGTCGCCGATCAGCGCGGTGGGCACATCCGGCTCGATCCGCGACCACAGCTTCAAGCCCTTTTCCTGGCCTTTCATCAGGGTCGCGTCCGTCAGATGGGTCAGCACCTGATCCAGGCGGAACCCGATGGTTTCGAGGGCCAGCTTGCCGGCCTCGATCTTGGAGAAGTCGAGGATGTCGTTGATGATACCCAGCAGCGAATGGGCGGATCGCTGCACCTTTTCCAGATAATTGCGTTGCTTGGAACCCAGTTCCATTTGCAGCGCCAGTTGGGTCATGCCGATGATGGTGTTCATCGGGGTGCGGATTTCGTGGCTCGTGTTGGCCAGGAAATCGCTCTTGGCCCGGTTGGCGGCGTCGGCGGCCTGCTTGGCGGCGATGAGGGCTTCCTCCGCCTGCTTGCGCGCGCTGATGTCCATGTGCGTGCCGGTGACCCGCACCGGCCGGCCGTGCTCATCGCGCTGGGTGATCCGCCCCCGGCCCAGGAACCAGCGCCAGTCGCCATTCTTGGCGCGCAGGCGGAATTCGGCTTCGTAAAAGGGCGTGTGCCCGCGCAAGTGGTCCGTGGCGATGGCGGTGACCCGCTCCCGGTCATCCGGATGCATCAGCTTCATGAACCCGTTTTCCACTTGGCGCGAAATCTCGTCCGGTTCGTAACCCAGCATGCGCTGGGAGCGCTCGTCGTAAATGATTTCGTTGGTTTGCGGATTCCAGTCCCACAGGCCCAGCTCCGCGCCCTTGAGCACCAGCGACAGCCGTTCCTCGCTCTGGCGCAGTTCGGCCTCGGCCAGCAATTGTTCCGTGATGTCCAGCATGACGGTGATGGCGTAATCGCCCAGGCTGTCGCGAACGGTGGCGGTGCTGATCAGACCCCAGCGCGCGGCGCCATCCTTGCGGCGGTAACGCCGTTGCAGATTGGGCAGCTTGCTGATTTCGCCGTACAGCAGGTGGGCCATATCGCGCCTGGCCTGGGGGTGATCGTCCGGAGGGATCACGTCGAACGCAACGAGCTGGGTCAATTCCAGCTTGCTGTAGCCGACCATCTCGCGGAATCGGTCGTTGGCCTCGATGAACCGTCCGGTGGCGAGGTTGTTGATGGCGATGCCGATCAAGGCGTTGGTGAACACCGCCCGAAAAAATTGTTCGCTGCGCTGCAACGCCTCCGCTGTCCGCCGGTTCTCAGTCAACTGCCGGAGTTGTTCGTTCTGGCTGGTCTCCAATTGAGCGGTGCGGTCGGCGACGCGCCGCTCCAGGGTTTCATTCAGGTCGCGCAGGTTGTTCAGGCTGATCTGGCGCTCGATGGCCAAGCCCAACTGGTGGGCGAACTGGGTCAGTAAATCCTGCTCGTCGCGCGGATAGTCAGCGGGGCCGCGCGACGGCTTTTCCGCGCCGTGGCAAATTTCCACTTGGCCGACGGTTGCGCCGCCAGCGAGGAGGGATGCCGTCCGCCGCCAGGGAGTTTCCCGAAACGGCGTCGTCAGGTAGTCGTGGCCGGCATGGCTGATTTTGGCGCCGACCACGTCGGCGTGCTCCAGCGCGTCGGGCAATAGCTCGACGGCGGCGGCGAGCAGCTTTTCCAGGGGTTGGTCCCGGTCAAGCAGGGTGGAAAGCGCGTACAGGCACTTCAGTTCCTCGATCTGGATGTTGAGAGCTTGGGCCTGCTGGTCGGTGGTGGCGATGAACTCCTCGATCATCGCGTGCATCCGCGCATGAGCATCGGCCAACTGGCGGATTTCGATCAAGGAGGTGGCGATGGGCGCGACCCAGCGAGAGCCGAGGCGGCAACTCAATTCGCTTTCGCGCACCAGCATTTGAAGCGGCAGGCTGATCCGGCGGGCGATGCGGTCGACGGTCCAAAGCGCGAGCGCGAGGACGCCGCCCAGCATCGCCAGCAGGGCGAACCAGTACGGTGAGTCGAGTCGGAAAAAATCCGCCGCGAGCGCATCCGCCACTCCCCGGAACGTCGGGTCGCCGATCCGGAACGATTGCAATCGGGCCAGCCAGACAACGGCGAAGGCGAAGGCGGCGGTGAAGGCGAGAAAGACCCACAGAATCAACAGGCCAAGGCGCAGGTTCAAGCTGCGGCGCAGGGGAAGTGGGGAACCGGCAAGGGCGGGCATGGGTGGTTTCTGGCGGGAGGCTTCCGGTGTAGCTTTCGAGTAAATGGGTCGAGCGCGGAACCGTCGCGCGACCGATCATCCGCAACCTGGTTTTTGCCCCCATCCTCCACGGGCGTTTCCAGCCCGTCCATTCGGAGGGAAACCCGGCGGGGATCGAAAAGCCGTACAATGCGCCCTAAGCCGGATGGCGCGGTCGCGATCCCGGTCGAGACGGAATTCCCCAAGGATAGCCGTATTTGCGAAGGTAACCAGCCATGTTGGCAAAACTCAAGACCCTTGCTCCGCTCGTCAACCTGATTCCAAACACGGCGATCCAGTTTCTGGATTTCGGCTTCAATCTCGACGAAACGCGGGTATCGCGAGCCTTCCTGACGGAAACCGGCGCCGACGGTCGCGCCGTCCTGACCGCGTTGTACCCCGACGACGCCAGCGGCCAGTTTGTGACCGGGGACGGGCGGGTGGTTCAGCCGGAGCAGGTCTATTCACTGAACGCCGCCAAGGCCGCCAGCATTCTCGACGGCGTCTGGATTCCCCTGCCGTTTCTGCGCATCCGGGAACCGCGCCCGGACGGCTATCACCTGTTCGATCAGGGGCCGACCAACTGGGCGCGGGCGCGACTGGTGGAATTGCCGACGCCGGATGCCGAGGGCCACACCCACCGCGTCACCCTGGCCTTCGACACCCAACTGCTGCCGACCCGCGAAGGCCGGCCCTATCTCGCTCCCAGCTCGTTGGACATGCAGTCCGGCGAGGAATTCGCCCTGACCGACGCCGAGACCGACGCCAACTGGTTCCTGGAACAGGAATGGGTGCGGGAATGGCTCTACCAGCGCTTCCACGCCTTCGAGTTGCGCCGCCGTGCCCCGCGCCGGGTGGACGAAGCCGAACTGCGCAAGAGCCCGGACGCGGTCGCGGCGTATCTGACCGTCCTGACCCTGTTGATCCGGGCGATTCAGCCGCCGCGCCTGCGCTTCACCTTCGTGGACGAGGGACCGACCACCCGGCTCAACCGTCCCGTGGACGTGGACTTGGTACTGGACATCGGCAACTCCCGCACCTGCGGGATCCTGATGGAAACCAGCGGCGACGCCCCGGTGGATATGAACGACAGCTACCGGCTGGAACTACGCGATCTCAGTCGTCCCGAACAGGTCTACGACGAGCCCTTCCCCAGCCGGATCGAGTTCGTGCGCGGCGCGTTCGGTGACGAAAAACTGTCGCGCCGCAGTGGGCGGGCCAGCGCCTTTCTGTGGCCGACGGTGACCCGGGTCGGCTTCGAGGCGCAGGCGCTGTCCTATTTCAGTCACGGCGCGGAAGGCAACACCGGCCTGTCTGGCCCCAAGCGTTATCTGTGGGATACCGACGCGCGTCACCACCCCTGGCGCTTCAACCCCGGCTTGGCCAGCGCCGGCGACAGCGGCCCGGTCACCACCGGTCCGTTCGTCGGCTACCTGCGCGAGGACGGTGAGGAACTGGCTGCGGGCGAGCCGCCCGCCGTCACCGCCCTGTTCGCGCGCGGCTCGCTGATGAGTTTTTTCGTCGCCGAGGTGTTGCTGCAAGCCTTTGTCCAAGCCAACTCGCCGGCCCGTCGCTACGAGCGGGTCTATTCCGAGGCCCCACGCCGACTGCGGCGGGCGATCCTGACTTTGCCGACCGCCATGCCGCTGGCCGAGCGCAAGCTGTTCGCCCGCCGGGTCGGGACCGCCATCCGCCTGACTTGGCGGGCGCTGGGGCTGGCCGAGAGCCAGGCCCCGGAGCCGTTCCTGCAATGGGACGAGGCCACCGGCACCCAGATCGTGTTTCTGTACAACGAGATCAAGCATAACTTTCAGGGCGACGCCGCGCTGTTGTTCCAGGTGTTCGGCCGGACGCGCGAAGGTTACGGCGAATCCCCCTCACTGCGTCTGGCCAGCATCGACATCGGCGGCGGCACCACCGATCTGATCGTCACTACCTACCAGTTGGAAGGCGGTACGGCGGTCAAGCCGATCCAGGAATTCCGCGAGGGTTTCAACATCGCCGGCGACGACGTGCTGTGCGGCTTGATCGAGCGCAACGTGCTGCCGGCGCTGCTGGACGCCATCCGCCAGAGCGGCGCGGCCAACCCGGAGGAATTGCTGGCCCGGCTGCTGGGCGCCAATCGCGGCGATCAAGCCGAGCGGGACCGGGTCCTGCGCCGGCAATTCGCCAATCAAGTCGCGCTGCCGCTGGCGCTGGAACTGCTGCACCGCTACGAGAACGCCGATCTCAGCGCCGGCAACGAAGCGGTGACCCTGAAACTCGCCGATGTCTATCCGCCCGGCGCAGGACCGCACGAGCAGGTCGTGGCGTTTCTGGAAGAGGCGGTGCGGGCCGACGGCGGCCAGGGGTTCAAACTGGCCGATGTCGCGTTCGCCACGACCATGCTGGCGCTGGACACCACGGTGCGCCGCATTCTCGGTCAGGTGCTCAGCGACCTGTGTGAAGTGGTGTACCTGTACGACTGCGATTATCTGCTGATTTCCGGGCGACCCTGTCGGCTGCCGGCGGTGCGGGCGGCGATTCTGGCCAAGTTGCCCGCCCCGCCGGATCGCATCGTCAGCCTGCACACCTACCGGGTGGGCGACTGGTACCCATTCCGGTCGGTCAGCGGGCGCTTGACCGATCCCAAGACCACGGCGGCGGTTGGGGCGATGGTGTGCGCGCTGTCGGAAGGGCAGTTGTACAAGTTCAACCTGCGCAGCCGCGAGCTGGGGATGAAATCCACCGCCCGTTTCGTCGGGGTGCTGGAGCAGACCGGGCGGCTGAAGCAGGAGAACGTGCTGTTCGCCAATCTGGAACTGGAGGATCGCAAGACCCGGTTGCCGGAGGCGACCTTCGATTTCTACGCGCCGGTGTTCCTGGGATTCCGTCAATTGGCCGTGGAACGCTGGCCGGCCACGCCGCTGTATCGGATCACCTTCGCCCGCCCGCAGGATGCCCGCGCCAAGGCGTTGCCGCTCAAGGTCACGCTGGAGCGTTCCACCGACGAGAACGTGGACCTGGATTTCAAGGTGACCGACGTGGCCGACGCCGACGGCAACCAGCAGCCGGGCGGGGTGGTGCAACTGAGGTTGCAGACCCTCAAGGACGAATACGGCTACTGGCTGGACACTGGTATCTTCTCGATCTCCGCCCGCTCCGGCGAGTCGCCGCGCCGCTGACCGCTTCCCCGCTCCCCCGCCCAATGCGGAAAAGAAGCCGGGGGTGAGGGCGTGAAACCCGTCGATTTGGATGACGCCATGACCGATGTTCCCAACACTCCCCTCCACCCCGGTCTGCGCAAGCTGGGCGCCAAGCAGCATCGGCTGATGCTACTGTTGAACATGTTGCTGTTCCTGACCATTTCCGGTGGGATGATCGTCATGATGGCCATTGCCTTTTCAAGTGGCGACTTGTTCAACCTGCTCCTGCTAGGGATCGTCGGACTGGTCATGATGCCGGTGGTGGCGTTGCTGAGTTGGTTGCTGAGGTATCTGGATCGTAACCTGTCTCGACAACTGGACAGAGCCAACCAGTTATTGCGGGAAAAGCAACCGGTAACCGCCCGTCTCACGCCCACCGGATCGACCAGCAAGACGGGAACATTGGTAATACTACATTCCCTGACGGGACAATCGACGCAAGCGGGACCATTTCATGTCCTGATCAACCCCTCTTTTCGCTGGAGCCACCCGCCG
>WBUJ01000022.1 GCA_008933795.1 Candidatus Contendibacter sp.
GGTCGAGCGCCTCCCGCGTCGGGCCGGCGGTCAGCAGCACGGTCAGGCCTTGCAGGTCGTGGGGCGCGAGCGGCGGCGCTGGCCGGCGCCCGGGTGGTGCTGGTCAGCGGCCCGGTCAGCCTGAAACCCCCCGCGCCTTCAAGACAGCCGCTGGGTTTCGCCGCCGTCCGGGCTGGGCTAAGCTAGCCGCGAATCCCATCACCGCGCCAGCGCCTCGCGGTACTTGGCGACGGTGTGGGCGACGATTTCCGGCGGCAGTTCAGGCCCCGGCGGTTGCTTGTTCCAGTCCAGCGTTTCCAGATAATCGCGCACGAACTGTTTGTCGAAGCTGGGCGGATTGACGCCGGGCTGGTATTGATCCGCCGGCCAGAACCGCGAGGAATCCGGCGTCAGCGCCTCGTCCATCAGTACCAGTTGCCCCTGTTCGTCCAGCCCGAACTCGAACTTGGTGTCGGCGATGATGATGCCCCGCATCAGGGCGTAGTCCGCCGCTTCCCGGTATAGCCTCAGGCTGGTTTCCCGCACCTGTTCCGCCAGTTCCCGCCCGATGACCGCCGCAATCTGTTCGAAGCTCACGTTCTCGTCGTGGCTGCCCAGCGCCGCCTTGGTGGAGGGGGTAAAAATGGGTTCCGGCAGACGATCCGCCAGCCGCAATCCCGCCGGCAGGGTAATGCCGCACACCGTGCCGTCGCGCTGGTAATCCTTCCAGCCCGAGCCGATCAGGTAGCCGCGCACGATGGCTTCCACCGGCAGACCCTTCAGCCGCCGCGCCACCACCACCCGGTCTGCGACGCGGGCGCGTTCGGCGGGATCGGGCAGCGCCTGTTCCAGGGTCTTTTCAGCTCGTTGCAGGTGATTGGGAACGATGTGGCGGGTGCGGGCGAACCAGAAATTGGAAACCGCCGTTAACACCGCGCCCTTGCCGGGAATCGCCGTGGGCAAAATGACATCGAAAGCGGAAAGCCGGTCGCTCGCCACCATCAACAAATGTTGGCCATCCACCGCGTACAAATCGCGGACCTTGCCGCGATAGACCAGTGGCAGACTTGCGATCTCGGGCGGGGCGAGGGTGGATGCGAACATGGGCGCACTGCTCCTGAACGGGATTTCCAAGGAATCGTGCCCGCATTCTACCCGTCCGGCGCGCGTTCGGAATGGGCGAATGCGCTCGAACCTGCGTTGATTTTCCGCCGTGTTGCCGATCCTGCCGATACGGTATGCTTGCATTATGAATCTCACCGATGCCCTGCTCCCCGGCGATCTGTTGCTGTTCGCCTACTTCCCCTGGCTGCTGGCGTTGTTGCAGGCCCTGCGCGCCGCGCCGTGGCGGCTGTTCCTGGCCAGTTCCCACCTCCAGCAGGTCTTTGTAGGCGCGTCGGCGGCATTATTTCTGATGTGGATTTTCGAGGTCGGGGTTCGTCCGGCGCTGGGGTTCCACTTCCTGGGCGTGACCGTGTACACCCTGATGTTCGGCTGGTCGCTGGGCGTGATCGGAGCCAGCTTGGCGGCGGTGGCGGTCACCGTCACCAACGGCGACTGGGCGGCGCTGGCGACGAACGCCCTGCTGCTGGGCGTGCTGCCGGTCTCGACCAGTTACGGAATCTATCTTCTGGTCCATCGTTATCTGCCCCATCATTTGTTTATCTATATTTTTCTATGCGCCTTTTTCAACGCCATGCTGGCGGCGGGCGCGGCGGTGCTGGCCCTGGTGATCCTGCTCGTGGCGACCGAGACTTATACCTTCGCTCGCATCAGCGACGAATACCTGCCGTTCGTGCCGCTGTACCTGTTCCCGGAAGGCCTGCTCAACGGCATGATGATTACCGCCCTGATCGGACTCAAGCCCGACTGGCTGAAAACCTATGACGACGAGACTTATCTGAAGAGTTGAAGGCGCGCGTCCCGAACATCAAGGCCCGGCGCCCGGTCATAGGCCCTGGGTTGAAGCAGCGAGGTTGACAAGCAATCGTGTGGGGAAAAATGTTGGGTGGAGCCTTTGGCTTCATGGTCGGCGGCCCGTTCGGCGCGTTGCTGGGCGCGGCGTTCGGCCACAACCTCGACCAGGGGGAGCAAAAAGCGCCCGAGGAGCCGGATGCCCTCGGCGACGAACGGGTGCGCGCAGCCTTTCTCGCCGCCGCCTTTCAGTTGATGGGCTATATCGCCAAGGCGGATGGCCGGGTCTCGGAACTGGAAATCGCCGCCGCCCGCGCCATGATGGATCACCTGCAACTGAACGCCGTCCAGCGCCGCGCCGCCATCGACTGCTTCACCGAGGGCAAACAGCCGGGCTTCGCCGCGGACGCCGCCATCGACGCCTTCCGCAATGCCTGCCGCAGTCGCCCGATGCTGGCGCAACGGCTGCTGGACCTGTTGTTGAACATGGCTTACGCCGACGGCGGACCACCGCCGGTGACGCAAACCCGGCTCGCGGCCGTGGCCGAGCGGCTGGGCATCGTCCGCTTGCAGTTTGAGGCCCTGCACACGCTGTTCCGCGCGCAGCGCTGGGCGCAGCAGCAGAGCCACCAGACTGGTTCGGATCAGTCGCACGACCAGCGGGCGCACAGCCACCGGCCGACTACCGCCGTCAACTCCCTCGCCCAGGCTTATACGGTGCTGGGGCTGCAACGCGACGCCAGCCCGGACGAAATCAAGCTGGCCTACCGCCGCCTGCTCAAGCGCCACCATCCCGACAAGCTGGCGGCCAAGAGCGTCTCGGCGACGGAACTGGCGCGCGCCACCGAAAAAACTCGCGAACTGACCGCCGCCTACGAGCGCATCCGGGAAGCGCGCGGGTTTTGAGGCCAAAGGCGAAAAGCGAAAGGCGAAAACCGCTTTTTAGAGGATGCCCCGCTCCGCCAGCGACACGACCTGGCTATCGCCGACCACGATGTGATCGAGCAAGCGCACGTCCACCAGCGCCAAGGCTTCCTTCAGCCGCAGGGTAATCGTCTCGTCGGCGCGGCTGGGCTCGGCGATGCCGGAGGGATGATTGTGCGCCACGATGGCGGCGGCGGCGTTGTGATACAGCGCCCGCTTCACCACTTGGCGCGGATGCACCGAGGAACTGTCGATGGTGCCGTAGAACAGTTCCTCGTATTGAATCACTCGGTGCTTGTTGTCCAGGAACAGGCAGGCGAACACTTCGTGCGGATGATGGCGCATCCGGGCCATGAAATAGCGGCGGGTGTCGGCCACGCTCTGGATGGCGTCGCCGCGCTGCAAGGTATCCTCCAGATGACGCCGGGCCAGCTCCAGCACCGCCTGCAACTGGGCGTACTTGGCCAGTCCCAGTCCCGGCGTCGCGCAGAATTCCTTTGGGTCGAGTTCCAACAGGCGGCGCAGGCTGCCGTGTTGCTTGAGCAGGTCGCGGGCGAGATCCACCGCGCTGCGGCCCGGTATCCCGACCCGTAGAAAAATCGCCAGCAGTTCGGCGTCGGACAGGGCGGAAGCCCCGCGTTGCAACAGCTTCTCGCGGGGACGTTCGTCGTCGGGCCAGTCGCGAATGGACATCGGGCCTTCCTCCGTGGGTGATATGACGCCAAGCATCATAGCGAATTCGGCGGGCGTTCCCCACGGTTCGCAACCACCGCCCGTCGTGCTCCATCATGAGGCAATCCGCCCGGATCGAGCACCCGATTGAGGCAAATCGTCGCGCGTCTCTTGGTCGCTGTACCACTTTAATCAGTTAAATATGATTAAAAACATAAATATAAAAAATTTGGCAACTGAATTGCCTTATTTACCTCAAGAATTCGCGCCCACCTGCCCCATCGGGCTTGGAAGCGATGCGGATTCGGGCGGCTAACGGGGGCCGCCGTCGCGGACCATGGCGTCCAATCGTGTCGTCTCGATGCGCGGTTGGACGCCCTTTTTATGCCCGCGCCTTCAAGACAGCCGCTGGGTTTCGCCGCCGTCCGGGCTGGGCTAAGCTAGCCGCGAATCCCATCACCCCGCGCGGAGTCCCGCCATGCCGCAACCTCTCGCCCAAAAACGCATTCTGCTCGGCGTCACCGGCGGCATCGCCGCCTACAAGAGCGCCGATCTGATCCGCCGCCTGCGCGAAGCCGGCGCCGAGACCCAGGTGGTGATGACCCCGGCGGCGACCGCGTTTGTCGGTCCGCTGACCTTTCAGGCGGTCTCCGGCTGGCCGGTGCGCGTCGAACTGCTGGACGTCCATGCCGAGGCTGGCATGGGGCATATCGAACTGGCGCGCTGGGCCGATTTGATCCTGATCGCGCCCGCCAGCGCCGATTGCATCGCCCGGCTGGCGCACGGTCTGGCCAACGATCTGCTCAGCACGCTCTGTCTGGCCACCGACCGGCCCATCGCCATCGCCCCGGCGATGAACCGGCTGATGTGGCAAAACCCTGCCACCCAGGACAATTGCCGGCTGCTGGCGCGGCGCGGGGTGAAAATCTGGGGACCGGGCGTCGGCGAGCAGGCCTGCGGCGAAATCGGCGCGGGGCGGATGCTGGAGCCGCTGGAACTGTGCAACCTGGTCGTCGAGCGGCTCGGCGTGCGGGAGGATCGACCGGAGACGCTGGTTCCGCCGCCGCCGCTCGCGCCCCACGACCTGCAAGGCCTGACCGTGCTGCTGACCGCCGGCCCGACGCGGGAGGCGCTCGACCCGGTGCGCTTCATCAGCAATCGCAGCACCGGAAAAATGGGCTTCGCCGTGGCCGAAGCGGCGGCGCTGGCCGGCGCCCGGGTGGTGCTGGTCAGCGGCCCGGTCAGCCTGAAACCCCCGCCCGGCGTCGAGCGGATCGACGTGGAAAGCGCGCTGGAGATGCACGAGGCGGTGATGAGCCGGGTCCGACAGGCGAACATCTTCATCGCCACTGCCGCCGTCGCCGATTATCGCGCTGCCGCTCCCGCGGACCAGAAGATCAAAAAAACCCGCGATACCCTGACCCTGGAACTGACGCGCAACCCCGACATTCTGGCCGAGGTGGCGGCGCTGCGCGCGCACCGGCCGTTCACGGTCGGTTTCGCCGCCGAAACTCACGACGTGCTGTATTACGCCGAAGACAAGCGCCGCCGCAAGAATCTCGATCTCATTGCCGCCAATCAGGTCGGCGTGGCCGGCAGCGGCTTCGAGAGCGAGCAAAACGCGCTGCACGTCTTGTGGGAAGGCGGGGAGAAGGCGCTGCCGCTGGCCGACAAGACAGTGCTCGGCCAACAATTGGTCGCCCTGATCGCGGAGCGGTATCGGGAATGGGAACGGGCGCGGTAATATTGACCGCTACCCACCCCGGCTGACGATGACTTCCGTGACTGCCCAAACCATCGAACTGAAAATTCTCGACCCCCGGCTGGGCCAGGACCTTCCTCTGCCCGACTACGCCACCGCCGGCTCGGCGGGCCTGGACTTGCGCGCCTGTCTGCCGGAACCCTTGACGGTGCATCCGGGCGAGACGCATCTGATCCCGACCGGCATGGCCATTCACATCGCTGATCCCGGCTTGGCGGCCATGGTGCTGCCGCGTTCCGGCCTTGGCCACAAGCACGGCATCGTGCTGGGCAATCTGGTCGGGCTGATCGACAGCGACTACCAGGGCGAGCTGCTGGTGTCGTGCTGGAACCGGGGCCACGCCCCGTTCACTATCGCTGTCGGCGAACGCATCGCCCAATTGGTGATTGTGCCGGTCGTCCGCGCCCAGTTTGAAATCGTCCCCGAATTTGCGCCCAGCCCGCGCGGAGCCGGCGGCTTCGGCCATTCCGGGCGGCATTAAGGCCGATATGAAGAAATCCATCTTTCGGGAATACGACATCCGTGGCGTGGTGGACCGCGACCTGACGCCGGAAGTGGTGCGGGACATCGGTCAGGCGGTGGGCAGCCTCGCCGCCGAGCGCGGCGAAACCGGCGTCGTGGTGGGGCGCGACGGGCGGTTGTCCAGCCCCGCGCTGTGCGCTGCGCTCAAGGCGGGCATTCGCGCCGCCGGGCTCGACGTGATCGATCTCGGCGCGGTTTCCACTCCCCTGCTGTACTACGCCACCCATACGCTCGACGCGACCCGCGCCGGAGTCATGGTCACCGGCAGCCATAATCCGCCGCAATACAATGGCCTGAAGATCGTCATCGACCGCATCGCCCTGCACGGCGAGGTCATCCGCAATTTGCGCCGCCGGATCGAAACCGGCGATCTAAGTCACGGGTGCGGGGGCGAACGGTCCGCCAACATCCGCGCCGAGTATATCCAACGCATTGCGGACGCCCTGCGGCTACCCAAACCGCTCAAGGTGGTGGTGGATTGCGGCAACGCCATTGCCGCCAAGACCGCTCCCACCTTGCTGCGGGCGCTGGGCTGCCAGGTGGTGGAACTGTACTGCGAGGTGGACGGACGGTTTCCGAACCATCATCCCGATCCCAGCATCCCGGAGAATCTGGCCGATTTGCAAGCAGCGGTGCGCCAGCACCGGGCGGACATCGGGCTGGCGTTCGACGGCGACGCCGACCGGTTGGGCGTAGTGACCGACGCCGGCGAAATCATCTGGCCGGATCGGGTGTTGATGCCGCTGGCCGAAGAGGTGCTGTTGCAGCATCCTGGCGCGGCGGTGGTCTACGACATCAAGTGTTCCCGGCATCTGACCCGCTTGATCGAGCGGCGCGGCGGCCAGCCGATCCTGTGGAAAACCGGCCATTCGCTGATCAAGGCCAAGATGCGCGAAACCGGCGCCCTGCTGGGCGGCGAGATGACCGGCCACTTCGTCCACGCCGACGACTGGTTCGGGTTCGACGACGCTTTCTACGCCGCCGCTCGGCTATTGCGGCTGCTGGCCCGGCGCGGGGTTTCCAGCGCAGAATTCTTCGCCGCTTGGCCGACCGGCCCGAACACCCCGGAACTGCGGCTGGACATGGCCGAGGGCGAGCCGTTCGCCTTCATGGCCCGGTTGGCGGCGCGGGCGGATTTTGGCCCGGACGCGCGGCTGATCACCCTGGACGGGCTGCGGGTGGAATTTCCGCACGGTTGGGGCTTGGTGCGCGCCTCCAACACCACGCCCAGCCTGGTGCTGCGCTTCGAGGCGGACGATCCAGCCGCCATGACCGAGATTCAGGACCGCTTTCGCCGGCAACTGCTGGCGTTGCAATCCGATTTGCTCCTACCCTTCTGACCTGTTTCGTTTTCTCCCTTTCCATTCCGAGGTTGACCAACCCCATGGCTTTCGACGCCCAGGCCGCCACCCAGGTGGCGCACGTTCTCACCGAATCGCTGCCCTATATCCGCCGTTTCGCCGGCAAAACCATCGTGATCAAGTACGGCGGCCACGCCATGGAAACCGAGCATCTGAAAAACAGCTTCGCCCGCGACATCGTGCTGATGAAGCTGGTCGGTTTCAATCCGGTGGTGGTGCATGGCGGCGGACCGCAAATCAGCCATCTACTCAAGCGCATCGGCAAGGAAAGCCGCTTCGTGGACGGGATGCGGGTCACCGACAGCGAGACCATGGATGTGGTCGAGATGGTACTGGGCGGGCTGGTCAACAAGGAAATCGTCAACAACATCAACCGCCATGGCGGTTGCGCGGTGGGTCTGACCGGCAAAGACGGCGATTTGATTCACGCCCGCAAATTGACCATCACCCGCAAGAGTCTCGATTTGGAAGTACCGGAAATCATCGACATCGGCCACGTCGGCGAAGTCGCCAGCATCGACAAAGCCATCGTCGAGACGCTGACCGCCGGCAATTACATTCCGGTGATCGCCCCGATCGGGGTTGGCCCGGACGGACAGTCCTACAACATCAACGCCGATCTGGTGGCGGGCAAGGTCGCCGAGGTGCTGCGCGCTGAGAAGTTGATGCTGCTGACCGACACCACCGGCGTACTGGATCAACAAGGCAAGCTATTGACCGGCCTCGACGCTCGCCAAGTGGAGGCGTTGATCGAAGATGGAACCATCCACGGCGGCATGTTGCCGAAAGTCGCTTGCGCGCTGGACGCGGTGCTGGGCGGAGTCAGGGCTGCGCACATCATCGACGGGCGGATCGAGCACGCGGTGCTGGTGGAACTGTTCACCGACGCCGGCATCGGGACGCTGATTCGAGGGTAGGCGAAAACCGAATCCCCTTGAATTCCCTCAAACCACCGCCATTTTGTAGGGAAATGATTTCTTCACGGGGGTAGACCTGCGATGCGCATGGACAAACTGACCAGCAAGTTTCAACTGGCCCTGAGCGATGCTCAAAGTTTGGCGGTGGGCCGCGACCATCAATTCATCGAACCGGCGCATGTGATGGCGGCCCTGCTCGACCAGGACGGCGGCACGGTGCGGCCGTTGCTCGCCCAGGCCGACGTCAACGTCAACCTGCTGCGCTCCCAATTGGGCGAGGCGCTGGAGCGGCTGCCGCGCGTCGAAGGGACCGGCGGCGACGTGCAAATCTCCAACGCCCTGTCGCGTTTGCTTAATCTGACCGACAAGCTGGCCCAGCAGCGCAAGGACGCCTACATCTCGTCGGAACTGTTCGTGCTGGCCGCGCTGGAGGACAAGGGCGAACTGGGCGCGCTGCTGCGCAAGGCTGGCGCGACCAAGGGGCTGATCGAACGCGGCGTCGAGGCCATGCGCGGTGGCCAGAAGGTCGAGGACCAGAGCGCCGAGGACCAGCGTCAGGCGCTGGAACGCTACACCATCGACCTGACCGAGCGGGCCGAGCAGGGCAAGCTCGATCCGGTCATCGGCCGCGACGATGAAATCCGCCGCACCATTCAGGTCTTGCAGCGCCGCACCAAGAACAACCCGGTGCTGATCGGCGAGGCCGGCGTGGGCAAGACCGCCATCGTCGAAGGTCTGGCCCAGCGCATCATCAACGGTGAGGTGCCGGAAGGGCTGAAGCACAAGCGGGTGCTGGCGCTGGACATGGGCGCGCTGATCGCCGGAACCAAGTTCCGCGGCGAGTTTGAGGAGCGGCTGAAGGCGGTGCTGAAGGATTTAAACAAGCAGGAAGGCCAGATCATCCTGTTCATGGACGAGCTGCACACCCTGGTGGGCGCGGGCAAGGCCGAGGGTTCGATGGATGCCGGCAACATGCTCAAGCCGGCGCTGGCGCGCGGCGAACTGCACTGCATCGGCGCGACCACCCTGGACGAATACCGGAAATATGTCGAGAAGGATGCGGCGCTGGAGCGGCGCTTCCAGAAGGTGCTGGTCAACGAACCGAGCGTCGAGGACACGATTGCGATTTTGCGCGGCCTGAACGAACGCTACGAAGTGCATCACGGGGTGGAAATCACCGACCCGGCCATCGTCGCCGCCGCTACGCTCTCGCACCGTTATATCACCGACCGCAATCTGCCGGACAAGGCCATCGATCTCGTGGACGAGGCGGCGTCGCGCATCCGCATGGAAATTGATTCCAAGCCGGAGGAAATGGACCGGCTCGACCGCCGCCTGATCCAGCTCAAGATCGAACGCGAGGCCCTCAAGAAGGAAAGCGACGAGGCGTCGAAAAAGCGGCTGGACCTGCTGGAGCAGGAAATCGCCAAGCTGGAGCGCGAGTACAACGATCTGGAAGAGGTCTGGAAGGCGGAGAAGCTGGCCCTGCACGGTTCGGCCCAGGTCAAGGAGGAACTGGAGCGGGCGCGGCTGGAGCTGGATACGGCCCGTCGCGCCGGCGATCTGGCGCGGATGTCGGAACTGAGCTACGGCCGCATCCCGGAACTGGAGAAGCGATTGGCGCAAGCCAGCGCCGCCGAGAACGTCCAGTTCAAGCTGCTGCGCAACAAGGTCACCGACGAGGAAATCGCCGAGGTGGTTTCCAAATGGACCGGCATTCCGGTCTCAAAGATGCTGGAAGGCGAGCGCGACAAGCTGTTGCGGATGGAGGACGTCATCCGTCGGCGGGTGGTCGGGCAGGACGAAGCGGTTAAGGCGGTGAGCGACGCCATCTGCCGCGCTCGCGCCGGGCTGTCCGATCCCAACCGGCCCAGCGGCTCGTTCCTGTTCCTCGGTCCCACCGGCGTCGGCAAGACCGAGTTGTGCAAGGCGCTGGCCGGGTTCCTGTTCGATACCGATGAAGCGATGGTGCGGATCGACATGTCGGAGTTCATGGAAAAGCACTCCGTGGCCCGGATGATCGGCGCTCCCCCCGGCTACGTCGGTTACGAGGAAGGCGGTTATCTGACCGAAGCGGTGCGGCGGCGGCCCTACTCGGTCATCCTGCTGGACGAGATCGAAAAGGCCCACCAGGACGTGTTCAACGTGCTGCTGCAAGTGCTGGACGACGGGCGGCTGACCGACGGGCAGGGCCGGACGGTGGATTTCCGCAACACCGTGATAGTGATGACCTCCAACCTCGGTTCGCAGATGATTCAGGAACTGGCGGCACAGAACAACTACCCGCTGATGAAGAGCATGGTGATGGCGCAGGTGGCGGATCAGTTCCGGCCCGAGTTCGTCAACCGCATCGACGAAGTGGTGGTGTTCCATCCGCTGGGCCGGGAGCAGATTCGGGCGATTGCCGATATTCAGATCGGTTATCTGCGCAAACGGCTGGCCGACCGGCAGATAGGTTTGGAGGTCACCGAAGCGGCGTTGGACCGGCTGGGCGAAGCCGGTTTCGATCCGGTCTACGGCGCCCGACCGCTGAAGCGAGCCATCCAGCAGGAATTGGAGAATCCGCTGGCGCGGCGGATTTTGGCCGGCGAGTTTGGGCCGGGCGATACGGTGGCGGTGGAGGCGGGCCGGGAAGGTTTGGATTTCCGCAAGCGGCCACTGGACAAACTGGCCAAATAAAATCTCGATCGAGGCGCCGTCAAGGCGCCTCGGTACGTTTTGCGGCCCCTTGATCTCGATTTTTCCGCTTGGCGGCCCCAGCGATTCTCTCCCATGCTGAAGTTCATCCGGTTTTGTAAAAATTTGTAACAACGGGTCTTGCTTGTTGGACAACTCCTAACCTAACCTTACCTTTAATAAATACCAATGATTTAGCCTGTTAAATTGTTGTGGCATCGATTGTGGCGTGAAGTCTTCCACATAGGGGTATCGTCATGAGATTGGTCGCCCGCTTGATGATGGCTGTTGCATTAGTGCTCGTGTCTGCTTTGAGCTGGGCGCAAATCAGCTATTTCACTCTGATCGATTCCGATAACAATGCGGCGACGGGTTGCGCCGTCACCCTCCCGACGGCGGGCAGCGTGCCGGGGATCGAGCGGCGGCTGACGGCGACCGTCTCCGAAAACGCCGCGCCGCAGGTCACCCAGCTCAGTCTGGAAAGCTGCGTCGGAAGCAGTTTCGGCGCCGCGGTGGCGCTGCCGGGCACCCCCTATCCGGTGGGGTTGAACAACGGCGTCGGGGGAGCCGATGTCGTCGAACAAGCCGTGCTGGCCAACGACATCGCCCCCCCGGGGCCGCCCCTGCGCCTGTACTTCGCCGCGCAAGGGCGGACCAGCGATGACCTGCTGGGGGCGGCGGGTGCTCCGCTCCTGTTCAATCTCTGGCCCACCGGAGAGTCGGTGGGTATTCCGACGCTGTCGGAATGGGGTTTGCTGGGACTGATCCTGCTCCTGCTGGTTGCGGTGATCCGGCAACGCTCCCGTCTGCCGGGAAGCATGGTTGCCGTATTGCTGGTGGGGATGCTGACCAGTCTCGCCTGGGCGGCGGGCTTTCTGCTGGACGGCCAGGTCAACGACTGGCAGGGCGTGCCGGCGGCCACCGATGCGGCAGGCGATAGCGCGGCGAACACCGACATTCTCGCGGCCTTCGCTGCCCGGGAAGGCGGGAATGCGTTTTTCCGCATCGATGCCGCCAATATCCAAACACCCAATCAGGCGCCGAGCTTCACCAAGGACGCGGATCAAACGGTGCTGGAAGACGCCGTGGCGCAGACCGTGCCCGGCTGGGCCACGGCCATCGACGATGGCGACCCCGGGTCGGTGCAGACCCTGACCTTCAATATCATCGGCAACACCAATCCCAGTCTGTTCAGCGCCGGGCCGGTGGTCGACGCCACCACGGGCAATCTCACCTACACCCCGGCGGCCAACGCCAACGGCGCCGCCACCATCACCCTGGTGTTGAAAGACGACGGCGGCACCGCCATTGGTGGCGTGGATACCAGTGCGCCGCAAACCTTCGTCATCAACGTGACGCCGGTCAACGACGCGCCCAGCTTCACCAAGGGGGCGGATCAGACGGTGCTTGAGGGTGCCGGGCTGCAGACCGTCAACTCCTGGGCGACCGCCATCTCGGCGGGGCCGGCGAACGAATCCAGCCAGACGCTCACCTTCAACATCACCGGCAATACCAATGCGCCGCTGTTCAGCGTCGGGCCGGCGATTTCCCCGGCGGGTGTGCTCACCTACACCCCGACAGCGGGTGCCAGCGGCACGGCCACGATCACCGTGACGCTCTCGGATAACGGTTCCGGGGTCGCCCCCAACGTCAACACCAGCGCCGCGCAAACCTTCGTCATCACCGTCACCGCCGTGGACGATCCGCCCGTGGGAGTGAACGACCTTGCCACCGTGGCCGAGGACGCCCCGGCCACCGCGATCGACGTGCTGGCCAACGACACCGATCCCGACGGCGGGCCGCGCGCCATCACCTCGGTGCAAACGCCGTCCACCCAAGGCGGGACGGTCGTCATCACCAACAGCGGGGCGGACCTGACCTACCAGCCTGCCTTGAACTACTGCAACACCCCGCCGGGCGTCACCTTCGACACCTTCACCTACACCCTGACGCCGGGCAGTGCCAGCGCCACCGTCAGCGTCACCGTCACCTGCGTCGATGACCCACCGGCGGTCGATCTGAACGGGCCGGCCGCTGGCATCGACTTCACCGCGAGCTTCACCGAAGGCGGTGGCGCGGTGGCCATCGTCGACGCCGCCGCCCTGACGACGAGCGACCTCGACAGCCCGAACCTGGCCTCCGCCACGGTGACCCTGACCAACTTGGTCGATACCGGCCAGGAAACGCTGGCGGTGGACCCTGCCACGGTAGCCCCCACCGTTTCCGCCATCACCGCCAACTATAACGGGGGCACCGGCGTGCTTGCTCTGACCGGACCCGCCACCCTCGCCCAGTTCCAAACGGCGTTGCGCAGCCTCACCTACAACAACGGCTCGGCCAACCCCGACCAAACGGCGCGCGTCATCAGCGTCGTGGTCAACGACGGCGCCAGCAACAGCCCCGTTGCGACCTCGACCGTCACCGTCAACGCCATCAACTCCGCCCCCAGCTTCACCAATGGCGCGAATCCACCGGTTGACGAAGACGCCGGCGCGCAGACCGTCAATCCGTGGGCGACCGCCATCAACGACGGCGATGGCGGCGGCCAAACCCTCACCTTCAATATCACTGGCAATACCAACCCTGGCCTGTTCAGCGCCGGGCCGGCGATTTCCCCGGCCGGCGTGCTCACCTACACCCCGGCGGCCGACGCCAACGGCGCCGCCACGATCACCGTGACGCTCTCGGACGACGGCGGCACCGCCAACGGCGGTGTGGACACCAGCGCGCCGCAAACCTTCGTCATCAATGTCACTGCCGTGAACGACGCGCCCAGCTTCATCAAGGGGCCGGATCAGACGGTGCTGGAGAACGCCAGCGCACAGACCGTGAGCCCCTGGGCCACGGCGCTCTCGGCCGGGCCAACGGATGAAGCCGGCCAGACGCCATTCACCTTCAACGTGACCGGCAACACCAATCCCGGCCTGTTCAGCGCCGGGCCGGCGATTTCCCCGACCGGCGTGCTCACCTACACCCCGGCCCCCGGCCAAAGCGGCGTCGCGACCGTCACCGTCACGCTCTCGGACACGGGTTCCAACACCCCGCCCAACGTCAACACCAGCGCCGCGCAGAACTTCACGATCACCGTCACCGCCGTGGACGACCCGCCCACCGCCGTGGCCGATGCCGCCACGGTCGTTGAAGACTCTGGGGCCAACGCCATCAACGTGCTGGCCAACGACACCGACCCCGACGCCGGTCCGATTGCCGTCGGCTCTGTCACCCAACCGACTAATGGCACGGTCGTCATCACCGGTGGGGGCACGGGTTTGACCTATCAACCCAACGCCAACTACTGCAACAATCCGCCCGGCACGACGCTCGACACCTTCACCTATACCCTGACCCCAGGCGGCAGCACGGCGACCGTCACCGTCACCGTCACCTGCGTCGACGACCCACCCCTGGCGGTCGATGACACCGCCACGGTTGACGAAGACTCCGGGGCCAACTCCATCGACGTGCTGACCAACGACACCGACCCCGACGCCGGTTCCAAGTTCATCAACTCGGTGACGCAACCGACCAGCGGCACGGTCGTCATCACCGGTGGGGGCACGGGTTTGACCTACCAGCCCAACGCCAACTACTGCAACAATCCGCCCGGCACGACGCTCGACACCTTCACCTATACCCTGACGCCGGGCAGCGACACGGCGACGGTCTCGGTCACCGTCAACTGCTTGAACGACGCCCCGGTCATCACCCTGCCCGGCCCGACCGTGGCCTATGACACGGTCACCCCGGTCATTTTGGATGCCACGGCCACCGTCGCCGACATCGACTCGCCCAACTTCGACACCGGCGTGCTCGCCGCCAATGTCACCACCGATTGCGAGAACGACGACCGCATCGGCGTCCGCGATCAGGGAGCGGGCGTCGGCAATATCAGTGTCAGCGGCTTGACCGTTCGTTACGATTTCGGTAGTGGTCCGGTCGCGATCGGCACCATTGCCACCGAATTCAACTGCGCCACCCCGGCGGTACCGACGCTGGCGATCACCCTGAATGCCAGCGCCGACCTCATCGCGACCCAGGCGCTGCTGCGTAACCTCACCTACTTCAGCTTCAGTACCCCGACCGGCACGTCCCGAGTGGTCGAGGTGGTCCTCACCGACGGCGACGGCGGCACCAGCACCACCGCGACGAAGACCGTCAACATCGACGCCGCGCCCACGGTCTTCACCATCGTCCCGGCCAACAACGCGACCGCAATAGCGGTCAACAACAACGTGGTCGTGGCCTTTAGCGAGGCGGTCAACGCTACGGCGAGCGCCTTTAGCCTGGAGTGCCCGCTGGGAACGCCGGTCACCTTTACCGCCACGCCCGCCTTGCCGGCCAGCAATGCCACTGTCATACAACTCGACCCCAGCAGCGACCTCCCCAACGGGGTGACCTGCACGGTGCGGGTGGACAAGGACGAGATCACCGACGTTGACAGCAACGATCCGCCCGACAACATGACGGCGGATTTCACCTCCACCTTCACGACGGTCGACGCTGCGCCGCGCGTGACCTCGACCACCCCGACGGCGAGCGCTACGGTCGGCACCGGCCAGACCGTCACATTGAACTTCAGCGAAAGCGTCGACATCGCCGTCGGTGGCATCACCTGGAACTGCGGCGGCGCGGTGAGCTTCGCCCCGGCCTTGCCGCAAACCGGCGTCAGCAGCCTCACGCTCACCCCGAGCAGTGCACTGCCTGAAGGCGCGACCTGCACGGTCACCCTCGAATCGACCTTGATCACCGACGTCGATAGCGTCGATCCGCCCAACCAACTCGACGGCAACGGCGACAACGACACCAGCGATGGCGACGCCGACGACTTCACGCTGAGCTTCACCGTCGATACCGCGCCGACCTTCGTCAGCAGCGGCCCGGCTAACGGCAACGTCAACGTCAACGTCAGCAGCAACATCGCGGTCAACTTCAACGAAGCGGTCAATGTCGCCCTCGGCGGCTTAGCCCTCGACTGCGGCGGTGGTGGCCGCGCCTACAGCTTAAGCGGCAGTGGCACCAACATTATTATCATGGACCCCGCCATCAATCTGCCCGGCGGCACGAGCTGCACGGTCACGATCAGCGGTGGCGGCATCAGCGACATCGACACTGCTGACCCGCCGAACGTCATGGCGACCAACGAGAGCTTCAGCTTCATCACGCAATCGCTTGCCGAGGACGATGCCTATACCGTCACTCCGCATCTGACGCTTGCCGTGGATACCGGCATCCAGAGCGGCCGGGTCACGGCCAACGACCAACTCGGCGTCGGCAGCATCACCAGCTTCGGCTTCGCGCCAAGCTGCACCGGCACCGCCCCCGGCGCTCAACTCGATGCCGGCGCGGCGAACGGCCGCCTGACGCTGAACGGCGACGGCAGCTTCAGCTACGAACCGCCCGCCGGGTTGAACGCCCTGACTCGCACCTTCTGCTACACGGTCACCGGCGGTGATACCGCCAATGTCACTTTCAGCATCCTCAATCAGCCGCGCACCTGGTTCATTAACGCGACCGCCGCAGCCGGTGGCAACGGCACCCAAGCCAGGCCGTTCAACACACTCACCGGTGCCGGCAGTTTCAATGCGGTCGCTGCCGATGGTGATGGCGACACTCTTTATCTCGAAGGCAATCACACCTGCGGGCTTACCCTGAGACCCAGCCAAGGCGTCATCGGTGGTGGTTCGAGCCAAAACCTCGCAACCTTTACCGCCATCACGCCCGTCACCGGCTCGGCCTTCCCGACACTTTCCGGTACGAGGCCACTGCTGACCGCTGCGGCGGATTGCCTAACGCTCGGCAGCAACAACACCCTGCGCGGATTCAATTTCGGCGACGTCGGGGCGGCGAATAACGCCCTCGTGGGCAGCGGTTTCGGCACCTTGACGGTCAACGACGCAACGATAGCGACCAACGGGGCGGCGCTCAATCTGAGCAACGGTACGCTCAACGCCACCTTTGGCAGCGTCTCGTCGAGTGGAGGCACGTTTAACGTGCGTCTGAACAGCATCACGGGGACGGCTGATCTGGGTAGTGGCGCACTCACGGGGGCTCTCTCGGGTGTGGCGTTCGTGGTGAGCGGTTTCAGCCTCGCGACCAACACCGTGGCGATTACCTATAGCGGCAGCATCACGGCAGGCCGACCCATCGACATCCAGAGCCACAGCGTGGGCAACATCACCCTGAGCGGCGCGCTTTCGTCCAACGGCACAAGTACGGCGATCAACATCGCCAACAACACGGGCGGCACGATTGCCTTGAGCGGCGCCAGCAAAGTCGTGTCCGCAGGGGCCAATCCGGCCGTGACGTTGAGCAACAACACCGGCGCCACGATCAACTTCAGCGGCGGCGGACTCGTGATCAGCACCACCGGCGGTGCCGGCTTCAGCGCCACCGGCGGCGGCACGGTCAACGTGACCGGCAGCGGCAACACCATCACCAGTGGCAGCGGCACGGCGCTGAATGTCGCCAACACCACCATCGGCGCGAGCGGCTTGACTTTCCAAAGCATTTCCGCCAACGGCGCGGCCAACGGCATCGTGCTGAACAACACTGGAGTGTTGGGCGGACTGACCGTGACCGGCACCGGCGTGACCGCAGGTTCTGGCGGGACCATCCAAAACATCGCCAACCGCGGTGCGAGTTTCATCAGTGCGAGCAATATCTCGCTCAGCAACATGAACTTCACCAACACCGCGACGGCGGCGGGCGCCCCGTGCGGCAGCGCTGCGGTCGTAGGCGCGAACACCGGCTGCAACGCTGCCATCCACTTGCAGACGGTGACAACAGTGGCCCTTAACCGACTGAATATCACCACCAGCGGACAGCAGGGCATCAACGGTATTGACGTTACCGGCCTCACCCTGAGCAACAGCGCGCTCTCCGGCCTGGGCAACGCCCCGGATGAAGACGGGCTGCACTTCCACAATATGTTGGGGACGAACTCGATCACCAACACCACCATCGCCAGCAGCGGCGACGACAACGTGAATATCCAGAACCTGGTGGCCACGGCCTCAACGATCAATATCACCGGCGGCAGCTTCAACAACGGCGTTCAGGGCAGCGGTTTGTTGTTCGGCATCCGAGGGACGAGCAATACCACGATCAACATCTCGGGCGTCACTCTCGACAACAACTTCAGCGGCGGCATCGTCGCCGATTCCTTCGACACCGCCACCATGAAGCTCGATGTCACCGGGATCACCGACTTGAACAACAACGACGGCATTCAAGTCAGCGGCCACAATGGCAGCGCGCAATTTGACATCCACGACAACATTGCTGGTGCGGCGGGCATCAGCAACAACGACTTTGTCGGTATCACCATCCTCAAATCAGCGTTTTCGAACGCCGGGACGTTGGAGGGGCAAATCAACAACACCGAGGTGGTGATTCCGAACGAGCGTCCTGCCGATGCTGTCTTCGTATTTGCGGCTGGTGGTAGCAACACCAGAACAAATATAACGAACAACACGATTTTGTATCGAGGAACGCAGCGCGCGATCGTCATGCAAGGTGGGCAGGATGGTGCGGCTATCGTGGATACAACCATCACTGGTAACGCCATCGATATGCAGCTTGATGGCACGAACAATGCGAACAGCGGCATCCAAACCAACCAGATCATTGCCACCCCAGGAGGCAATGGTTCGACATTGTGCGCGGATATCGGTGGTGCAGGTGCCGCCGGCAATGTATTTACACATTCGCTGGGCGGCGTAATGGCAGGTGGTGATATACGCGTTCGTCAGCGCAACACCGGGCCGCAGCGTCTGCCGGGCTATGGTGGCGCCGGTGGCGACACAGCCGCCGTAATCGCCTACTTGACCGGTCGCAATACCATTATTTCAGCCGCAACCGCGACTTCTACAGATAGTCTGTTCTCGGGTGGCGGCGCCTGTATTGCCCCGGTCATTCCCTAACACAACCAAGGAGCCATGCCCATGGCCGAACCCTTCCTGTCTGAAATCAGAATCATGAGCTTCGTATTTGCGCCGAAAGGCTGGGCGCTGTGCAACGGGCAGTTGCTGCCCATCAATCAAAACCAGGCGCTGTTCTCTCTGCTGGGGACGACGTTTGGTGGGGATGGGCGCGTGAATTTTGCGTTGCCTGACTTGCGTGCAAGAACCCCGATCCATGTCGGCGGCGGCCACACGCTCGGCGAACGAGGCGGCGAGCAGGCACACACGCTGTCCATTGCAGAACTGCCGCAGCATGTCCATGAAGCACGGGCTAGCAGCACGCCGGGTTCAACGCAAGATGCGACAAATAACGTGCTGGGCACCGTGGCGAGCCGGATTTACACCGATCCGAGCGCCCTTACTGCGCTCAGTCCTACAACGATAACCAATGTCGGCGGCAGCCAAGCGCATCTGAACATGCAGCCGTTTTTGACCTTGAGTTTTTGTATCGCCTTGCAGGGGATTTTCCCCAGCCCCACTTAAGGAGGTTCACCATGGCACAACCCTATGTCGGTGAAATAAGGATGTTCGCCGGAAATTTCGCGCCGGCGGGCTGGATGTTTTGCGATGGGTCATTACTGCCCATTTCTGAATACGAGACCTTGTTCCAACTGATCGGGACGACCTATGGCGGCGATGGGGAATCAACTTTCGCCCTCCCGGATCTACGCGGTCGGCTCCCGATCCATCAGGGCAATGGCTTCATCCTTGCCGAGACCGGAGGCGCGGAGGAAATCACGCTCACCATCAGTCAAATCCCCGCACATACCCATCCAATGCTCGCTTCCACGAATGTTTCACAGGACTCGAACCCGTCAAACAAGGTTCTTGGACAGAGTGGCAGTGCGCTGCTGTACATACAAGACACCACGGATTCCAACATGAACCCGCAAGCGGTAACGTCGGTCGGGGGCAGCCAGCCGCACACGAATTTCCAACCGTATTTGTGCGTCAGCTTCATCATCTCGTTGTTCGGGATTTTCCCGTCACCCACATAGGAGTACACACGTGGCTGATCCTTTTGTTGCTGAAATCCGGATTTTTCCGTTCAACTTCGCTCCCAAAGGTTGGGCGTGGTGCGATGGGCAACTGATGCCACTTTCGCAAAACACCGCGTTGTTTTCATTGCTGGGTACCACTTACGGTGGCAACGGAAAAAGCAATTTCGCGTTGCCCGATCTGCAAGGACGAGCCCCGATGTTTTGGGGACAAGGGCCGGGATTATCGCTGCACGATATCGGTGAGACTGGGGGAGCGGAGACTGTCACCCTACTCGAATCGGAAATACCCGTGCACACACACGCTATGGGAGCACACGATATCGACCTTGGCGAACTGAACGCGCCGGCATCGAACCGCTCACTAGCGAAATCGGCGAATGCAACCGCCTATACGACTGCAAGCAACCTTGTAGGCATGTCTTCATCAACCTTAGCGCCTGCTGGTGGCGACCAGCCGCACAACAACATGCAACCTTATCTAACTTTTTATTTCTGTATCGCCCTGCAGGGGGTGTTTCCACCCCGGACTTGAAGAACCTCACTGGAATGACGCGACTTCGTTCAACCAGACCGGAGTTCAAGCGATTCGCTGAATTCCTGGGTAGCTTGAATTCATCCACCTAAGGATATCGCCATGGCTGATAATTCCGTTCCATTGTCCGTCGTCAGTTCACGTGACACTCAATTCCTGTGGGCCAGCATCGCCATCGGTAATAACGTTCTTGTCCAACAATCGCCGTCCAGCGGCCGTGCCTACTGGTTCGTAGTGATCGAGCGCAGCTCGTTAAACGTCGTCTACAACCAGTTGCAGAAGGCGCCAAACGTGGCGCCCAATCTCGGCTCCTACAACACCAGCGACTACATCCTGATCGTCGCCACCCTCGGGCTGGGTCTGGACGTGACGCCAACGGGCGACTTGTTCCAATTCCTCGATGTCAACGGGGCCGGCCGCGAGTTGCGCCGCATCGAGCAGATCGCGCAGCAGTTCGGCTGCGGCACCATGGGCGCCTTCGGCTATGCGCTGGTGGGTGTGCTCGGCAATCAGAACCTGCCGGGCTTTGAAGCCAGCAACATCGCGGGCACGACCTTGGGTCCGGTGCTGACCATTCAGTTGCTGCCCGTCGTCATTCCTCCGGGCAAGACCATCTACACCCCGGTACTGCTGAGCGACGCTTGATCCAGCCCGCGCATCTGGTGCTCTGCGGCTGGTACCGGCCGGGCACGGGCTTCACGCGCGTGCTGCAAGCCTTGCTACCGTATTTGGTCCGCGAGTACCGCATCACCTGGGTCGGCGTCGGTTACCAGGGCCCGCCGACCGATCTTGCCTCCGGGGTTCTGTTGCTGCCCACCAACCTGACCGGCGGCGACCTGATGGGCGCCTACGCGCTGCGCTTGAACTGGGACACGCTGGCCGCCGACGCCATTCTGGTGCTGAACGACTTGTGGTATCTCAAGCACTACTCGCGCGAACTGGCCGCGATCAAGGGCCAAGTACCGATGCTCGGTTATCTGCCCCTGGATGGACGGCTGGAGCGCGCTGAACTGGTCGACGAGCTGGAGGGTTACAGCACGCTCGTCACCTACACCGAAAGCGCCGCCCGCGATCTGCGCGCCGCTCTCGCGCAGCGGCAATCTCCGATCGAAGTAGCGGTGGCGGGGCACGGCGTCGATCTGGGCCGCTTTCGTCCACTGTTGCCCATCGAGCGGGCGGACTGGATCGCCGCGCGGATGCGGATGGCGCAGGACTATTTCGGGCTCGACCGGCCCAGCTTCGTCGTGCTCAACGCCAGCCGGCCCGACCCGCGCAAGCGCATCGATCTCACGCTGGCGGCCTTCGCGCGTTTCGCCCAGGGCCGCACCGACGACGTGCGCTTGTGTCTGCACCACGCGATTGCTCACCCGCCGTTCATCGATGGACTCAAGCAACAGGTCAACGCGCTCGGTATCCAGGATCGGGTGATCTTCTGGCCACCGACGCCGGGTCCGATCGACGACGGGGAACTCAACCGGCTGTACAACGCCTGCGCGCTTGGCGTCAACACCGCCCTCGGCGAGGGATTCGGATTGGTGAGCTTCGAGCACGCGGCGGTCGGCGTACCGCAGGTGGCGCCGGATCACGCCGCCATGGCCGAACTTTGGGGCGATGCCGCGATTCGGGTTCCAACCCAACCCTGTTACACGGATTATTCGCCGCTGCGGATGGGCGAGGTTGACGTCACCGCGGTCGCGCGCGCGCTCGCCGACCTGTGCGACGATCCGATTCGCTATTCCCGCGCGGCGCGCGCGGCGCGCTTGCACGCGAGTTCGCCGGCCTTCGACTGGCGAATCGTCGGCGAACGTCTGTGCGCACTGCTGCGCGACAGTCGCGGGATCTGACGCCGCGCATCTTGGCTGAGTACGACAACATCAACGGTTTACTCGAACTGGCGAAGGGGTCTTACACGAATCATGAACAGACGCACCTTTCTCCTCACCATGACCCGTTGTGCCGGCGCCGCACTGGGCGGTTGGGCCTCGGTCGGGATAGCCGCCCGTCCGGCCTCCAAGGAGCAGCCACCCGGCCCGAAAAAAGCCTTGCCGCCGCTCGGCGAAAAGTTCAGCTACGACAACTTCAAGGCCCACATCGGCGAGACGTTCTCCATTTATGGCGGCCCAGGCTTGCGCAAGGTCATCAACCTGAAGCTGGTGGCGGTGGAGGGCCTGCGTCGCGATAAAAAGACCGAGCAATTCGCGGCGCGCTTTAGCGGCCCCGCCGACGATCCCCTCCCGAGTGGGGTATACCAATTCCAGCACCTTACCTCCGGCGAGTTTCAACTGTTGATCGGACCCACCAGCAAAGCTGATGCCAAGGGTCGGTATTACCGGGCCGATTTCAACCTGTTGTTGCCCTGATGTTGGTACCGCGACCGGCTTTGCGGACGATTCGCGCCGAAGACCGCGATTTTCTCCTGCGGGTCTACGCTGGCATCCGCTTGGAGGAACTGGCCCTCACCGGCTGGGACGAGACGCAAAAACAGGCGTTTCTCGTCCAGCAGTTCGAGGCGCAACACCACCATTACCAAACCCATTATCGGGGGGCACGGTTCGATCTCGTTCTGCTGGGCGACGAACCCATCGGCCGGCTGTACGTGGCCCGCTGGCGGGAGGAAATTCGCATCATGGACATCGCGCTGCTGCCCGAACACCGCAATCGGGGCATTGGCGGCGCACTGTTGCGCGATCTACTGGAAGAAGCCGCCGCCACGAGCCGGCGTCTGACCATTCACGTCGAACGCTACAACCCCGCGCTGCGGCTTTATCGGCGCCTGGGGTTCGAGCCGGTCGGCGAAACCGGCGTTTATCTCCTGCTCGTGCTGGACCCGCCGACCGACCGACAAGCCGGCCTGCTCAAGTGAAAATCGCCTCGTAACGCATGGTCTGGCCCTGTGGACCGAGCGGGACCAGAAAAATCTCCAACTCGCCCAGCGACTCGCTCCGCAACGGATAAATGGCTTGCGGCAGCAACGGCGTCAGCGGGCCGGCGAACAGCAGCGAATAGGGTTGCCGCCGGTAGCCGCCGTCGGCGCCCAGTGGGGTGACGGAGGTCAGTTTTAGGTCGAGTCCGGCCTCTTGGCCGAGACGAACGCGAAAGTCCTGCCCCAGGCATTCGCGCCAGTGATCCAGGGTGAGAGTGTCCAGCATCGTTGTTGATCCTTTCGAGCGTGATTGGTATTGCATCCTGGTTCTTATAGAAGGCGCGGCGCCAAGCGTCCAATTTCTCTTCTCGGCCGATCGTGGCGGACCCCCCGTTCCCATTACACTCCTTTCCAATGGGTTTTCGCTTGTCCGGCCCGGCGCGATGCCGGACAATCCAACACGATTCGTAATCTGACGAGCGACGCACCAACAAGCGAGGTATGCAAGCGTGAAACGGCAAGTGCGCAAGGCGGTTTTCCCCGTGGCGGGCCTCGGAACGCGGTTCCTGCCGGCCACCAAGGCCAGTCCCAAGGAAATGCTGCCCATCGTCGATAAGCCCCTGATCCAGTACGCGGTCGAGGAAGCGGTGGCGGCTGGCGTGGATACCCTGGTGTTCATCATTGGCCGCACCAAGAACGCCATCGCTGACCACTTCGACAAGGCCTACGAACTGGAAGTGGAACTGGAGACGCGCGGCAAGACCGACCTGCTCCAGGTGGTGCGTGGCATCGTCCCGTCCGGGGTGGAATGCGTCTACGTGCGACAGGCCGAGGCGCTGGGTTTGGGCCATGCGGTGTTGTGCGCCCGGCCGGTGGTCAGCGACGAACCGTTCGCGGTGATCCTGGCCGACGACCTGATCGAGGAGGACGCCAAGGAAGGTGGCGCGCTGAGCCAGATGGCCCGCCTGTTCAACAAATACCAATGTTCGATTCTGGGCGTGGAGCGAGTGCCCAAGGAGGAGACTCACAAGTACGGCATCGTCCACCCGCTGCCGTTCGCCAACCGCATCAGCAACGTCGACGATATCGTCGAAAAACCGAAACCGGAAAATGCTCCCTCCAATCTGGCGGTGGTGGGCCGTTACATCCTGACCCCGCGCATCTTCGACTTGCTGCAAACCATTCCTCGCGGGGCGGGCAACGAAATCCAACTGACCGACGGCATCGCCGCCCTGCTGAACGAGGAACAGGTGCTGGCCTACGAATTCTCGGGCCGACGCCACGATTGCGGCAGCAAGCTGGGCTATCTGGTCGCGACCGTGGAATATGGCGTGCGCCATCCCGAACTGGGCCAACAATTCCAGACGTATCTGCGAGCGAACGCTCATCGGCTCGACGAATTTGCGCCGGCTGCCGACGCTTGAAGGCGCCATGGTTCCAAACCAGGACATCGGGCCAAATCCGATAACGACCGCCAGTCGCGTGCGAGGATAGCGAGCATGTCGCAAGGTTTGTTGGTGATCAATGCTGGCTCGTCCAGCATCAAATTCTCGGTGTTCGCCCTGCCGGCGGACGGCGGCGAACTGACGCTGGTCTGTCGCGGCATGCAGGAAAACATCGGCGAGGATGATCCGCATTTCAAAGCAGTCGATCATGCCGGTCAAGTATTGGTAGATGTCAAGCCGACGCCGCCTGATGGTCGTTACGGCAAACTAGGGCCAGAGCCTCGCCGCCGGGCGTCCGATCCGCCTTCGCCGCTGCCCCCCACCCCAGCTCCCACGGCGATTTACGATCATCGGGCGGCGCTGCGCGATCTGCTGGCCTGGTTGCGGGAATCGCCGGATTTGCCCGACGTGATCGCGGTCGGGCACCGGGTCGTGCATGGCGCCGAGGAGTACAGCGACCCGCAACGGTTGACGCCGGAGATTGTGGCCCGCCTGGAGCGTTTCGTTCCGCTGGCGCCGCTGCACCAGCCGCACAACCTGGCCGGCATCCGCGCCCTGCTCGCGGTGCAACCCGACCTCCCGCAGGTAGCCTGTTTCGATACCGCGTTCCACCACGGCCAGCCGGAATTGGCGAAGCTGTTCGCTCTCCCCTACGCCTACCGCGCCGAGGGAGTGCGGCGCTACGGGTTCCATGGCCTGTCCTACGAATACATCGCCGGGGCGCTGGCGGAGGCGATGGGGACGCCGGCCACCGGTCGGGTGGTGGTGGCCCACCTCGGCAACGGCGCCAGCATGTGCGCCATGCGGGACGGCCAAAGCGTGGCCAGCACCATGGGCTTCACCGCGGTGGAAGGCCTGCCGATGGGCACCCGCAGCGGTTCGCTGGACCCCGGCGTGCTGATCTATCTGATCGAGCAGCACGGCATGGGCGCCAAAGACCTCACCAACCTGCTGTACAAGCAATCGGGTTTGTTGGGCCTGTCGGGATTCAGTAACGACATGCGCGATCTGCTGGCCAGTCCCGATCCCAACGCGAAGCTGGCGGTGGATTACTTCTGCTACCGCATCGCCCGCGAACTCGGTTCGCTGGCGGCGGCGCTGGGGGGATTGGACGCGCTGGCGTTCACCGGCGGCATCGGCGAACACGCGGCGGCGGTGCGCGAGCGCGCGTGCGCGCTGTCGGCGTGGCTGGGCATCGAACTGGACGCGACGGCCAACGCCAGCGACAGTCGGCGCATCGACCGCCCTGGCAGCCGGACGGCGGTGTGGGTGTTGCCCACCAACGAGGAACTGGTCATCGCCCGGCATACTCGGCGGTTGGTGTTGGCGAAGTAGAGTCCGCTTCCCGCCCGCTTGGCGGGCGGGAAGCCCTCGACTCGAAGCTCGGCAAGCCACGAGGCCACGCCGGCGATCATCCCGCGCTTTCCCTGGCGGATCCCTGTCCTCCCGTCGGCCCGCTCGCATCAACCCTCCACATGGCGCGATAACCCCGCGCCGCGCCGGCTTTCGGTTGAACCGCCCCGCCCCCGCCGGTAAACTCATCCGCTTGCTCGACCACCGCCCGTTTTACCGATCAGTCTCCGTCTCCGAAGCTGGCGCGGATCGCCCGATGCTCTCTCCCGTGACGCAGCCCTTGGGAATGCAACCTTGAACGCCGAATTTCAACGCATCAAACGCTTGCCGCCCTACGTTTTCAACATCGTCAACGACCTGAAGGCCCAGGCGCGCGCCCGCGGCGAGGACATCATCGATTTCGGCATGGGTAATCCCGACCAGCCGACCCCGAGGCATATCGTCGACAAACTGGTCGAGGTCGCCCAGCGCGACGACACCCATCGCTATTCGGTGTCGCGCGGCATTCCCCGCCTGCGTCGGGCCATTTGCCACTGGTACCAGACCCGCTACGCCGTGGATCTCGATTTCGAGTCGGAGGCCATCGTCACCATCGGCTCCAAGGAAGGTCTGGCGCACTTGGCGCTGGCGACCATGGGTCCGGGCGACGCCGTGCTGGTCCCCAACCCCGCCTATCCGATCCATCCCTACGGCTTCGTCATTGCCGGCGCCGATGTCCGCCATGTCCCGTTGATTCCGGGCGTGGACTTCTTTTCCGAACTGGAAAAGGCGATCAAGGATTCCTGGCCGCGCCCCAAGATGCTGGTGCTGAACTTTCCGGCCAATCCGACCACCCAGTGCGTCGAGCTGGAATTTTTCGAGAAAGTGGTGGCTATCGCCCGCGAGCACGAGATTTGGGTGATTCACGATCTGGCCTACGCCGACCTCGTCTTCGACGGCTATGTCGCGCCCTCGATCCTGCAAGTACCGGGCGCCAGGGACATCGCGGTGGAATCCTTCACCCTGTCCAAAAGCTACAACATGCCCGGCTGGCGGGTCGGCTTCATGTGCGGCAACCCGACCCTGATCGCGGCCCTGGCGCGGATGAAGTCCTATCTCGACTACGGCATGTTCACCCCGATCCAGGTCGCCGCCATCGCCGCGCTGGAAGGCCCGCAGGACTGCGTCGCCGAGATTTGCGAGCTGTACCGCAAGCGCCGCGACGTGCTGTGCGACGGCATGAACGCGCTGGGCTGGCCGGTCGAAAAACCCAAAGCCACCATGTTCGTCTGGGCGCCGATCCCGGAACCGTACCGGTCGCTCGGCTCGCTGGAGTTTTGCAAGAAACTGCTGGCCGAGGCCCGGGTGGCGGTGTCACCCGGCATCGGTTTCGGCGAGTATGGCGACGATCACGTCCGTTTCGGCCTGATCGAGAACGAGCATCGCACCCGGCAGGCGCTGCGCGGCATCCGCGAGATGTTCCGCCGGGACGGCCGGGATCACCACGCGCCACCTTTGGCGCCAGCAGCAGGAGCGGAAGCATGAGCGTCTATCCTCCCGTCAAAGTCGGTTTGCTCGGCCTCGGCACGGTCGGCGGCGGCGTCACCCGGGTATTGGCGCGCAACGCCGGCGAAATCAGCCGCCGCGCCGGCCGCGAGATCGTCATCACCCACGCCGCCGCCCACAATCTGGACACCACCACGGCAAACATCAGCGGAATAAAACTGACCAGCCAGGCGCTGGAGGTGGTGGACGATCCCGATGTTTCGATCGTCGTCGAGTTGATGGGGGGTTACGAGCCGGCGCGGACCCTGGCGCTGCGGGCGCTGGCCAACGGCAAGCATGTGGTGACCGCCAACAAGGCGCTGATCGCCCGACACGGCAACGAAATTTTCACCGCTGCCAGCGCCGCCGGGATGATGGTCGGCTTCGAGGCGGCGGTCGCCGGCGGCATCCCGATCATCAAGGCCATCCGCGAAGGGCTGGCGGGCAACCGCATCGAATGGGTGGCGGGCATCATCAACGGCACCGCCAACTTCATCCTGAGCGAGATGCGCGGCAAGGGCCGCGATTTTCCGGAGGTGCTGGCCGAGGCGCAGGCGCTGGGCTACGCCGAGGCCGATCCGACCCTCGATATCGAAGGCATCGACGCCGCTCACAAGCTGACCATCCTGGCCTCCATCGCCTTCGGCATTCCCCTGCAATTCGATAAGGTCTACGTCGAGGGCATCAGCCGTATCACCCGCGACGATGTCGCCTACGCTACAAAACTTGGCTACCGGATCAAGCATCTTGGCATCGCCCGTCGCGACGAAAACGGCGTGCAATTGCGCGTTCACCCGACTCTGATCCCGCAGCGCCAGTTGCTGGCCAGCGTCAATGGAGTGATGAACGCGGTGCTGGTCAAGGGCGACGCCGTCGGCCAAAGCCTGTTCTACGGGGCCGGAGCCGGGGCCGAACCGACCGCCTCGGCGGTGGTGGCCGACATTATCGATGTGGTGCGCACCCTGACCGCCGATCCGGAAAACCGGGTGCCACACCTGGCTTTCCAGCCCGACGCGCTGTCGGAGTTGCCCGTCCTGTCCATGGACGAGGTCGAGACCGCCTGTTACCTGCGCTTGCAGGCGCTGGATCGTCCCGGCGTGCTGGCCGACATCACTCGCATCCTTGCCGAGTGTAGTATCAGCATCGAAGCCCTCATGCAAAAAGAAGCGCCGCCCAGCGCCAGCATCGTGCCGATCGTCCTGCTGATCAACCGAGTTCGGGAGCAGCGGATGAACGAAGCGATAGCGGCCATCGAGGCGCTGGACAGCATCTGCGCGCCGGTCATGCGCATCCGGTTGGAATACCTCGAGTCGGACTGAATGGGCAGGCGGCGGACTGGCATGGCGACCACCCTGCGCCTGTTCATCCCCGGGTTGCTGGCAACCGGACGATTCGATCTCGCCGATTCGGCATTTCCCGCGCCAGACGCGCCGGCGTTGCGCTGGCTGCTGGCCCATGCCAACGCTCGCCCGGTTCCGGCCGCCGCGGACGAAACGCTGTTCCGGCTGTTCGGCGCGCTGGTTCCCGATGGCGCCGACCTGCCCGTCGCGGCGGTGGCCCGGCTGGCCGATGGCGGCGATCCCGAGGACGGCTGGTGGCTGCGGGCCGATCCGGTGCATTTGCGTCCCGATCTGCATGGGGTCTTGCTGGCCGATGCCCGGGTGTTGGCCATCGAACCGGTCGAGGCGGCGCTGCTGGCGGCGGCGTTCGACCAAACTTTCGCCGCCGACGGGCTGCAACTGTATGTCCCCCACCCCGACCGCTGGTATCTGCGCCTGCCGGCCGATCCCGGCCTCCGCACCTACCCGCTGCTCGACGCCATCGGCCGCGACATCAACCCGCTGCTGCCCCACGGCCCGGCGGGTGGACGCTGGCATGCCCTGCTGACCGAAATCCAGATGCTGTTTCATCACCACCCGGTCAACCGGGCGCGCGAAGAGCGCAACCAGCCGTCGATCAACAGCGTCTGGTTCTGGGGCGGCGGAACTTGTCCAGCCGGCGCTCGCGCGCCTGCAGCCGGCCTGTACGCCAACGATCCGCTGACCCGGGGTCTGGCGCGACTGGCGGGGGCGGCGGTCGGCCCGGTTCCCGAACACGCGAGCGATTGGCTGGACAGCGCGAGTGGGGAACCCGATAGCCTGGTGGTATTGGAAACGACGCGGCATGACCCGGCGGACGACGATCCGGCAAGATGGGCCGATCACGTCGCGGAAATGGAACGGACTTGGTTCACGTTTTGTCGACGGTGGCTGCAAGCTGGCAAGCTGGCGGCCCTGTATCTCTACCCCGGTAACGGGCGGGTTTACGCGCTGACCGGCGCCGCTCGGTGGCGGTTCTGGCGGCGGGTTCGACCCTGGTCGGCCTACGTGGTCCCCCGTCCCTGATCCTCGGAAAAATCGCCGTGTTCGAGACCCTGTTGCCATGGCCGATTTCGGGGTTCCACCACCACGGACCCACCGCGAGCGAGGCCGAGCGGCCGTCGATCGCCACCGAGGGCCACAACCGGGTCGAATCGACCCCGCCCTGAACATTTATGTCCACCGTTATCGTCCGTCGTCCCAGCCCCGCTGCCGTGGCCCTGCCCGTTGCCCCCTTGCTCCAGCGCCTCTATGCCGCGCGCGGCGTGGGTTCGGCGGACCAACTGGACCCGCGATTGCAAATGCTGCCCTTGCCCTCGTCGCTGACCGGCTTGGCCGAAGCGATGACGCTGTTGGAAGACGTCCTCCGCCAGCGGCGGCGGATCGCCGTCGTTGCCGACCTCGACGCCGACGGCGCCACCAGTTGCGCGCTGGCGGTGCGGGCGCTGCGGGCGCTGGGCGCGGCGGACGTGCGCTACGTGGTGCCCAACCGCTTTGTCCACGGTTACGGCCTGACGCCGGAAATCGTCGCGGTCGCCGCCCGGGAGCGGCCGGATCTGCTGATCACCGTGGACAACGGCATTTCCAGTCATGAAGGAGTTCGGGCGGCCCAGGCGCTGGGAATGCGGGTGCTGATCACCGACCATCATCTGCCCGGCCCGACGCTTCCGTCCGCCGATGCCCTGATCAATCCCAACCAGTCGGGCGATGCGTTCCCCTGCAAGCAACTGGCTGGCGTCGGCGTCATTTTTTACGTGCTGTCGGCGCTGCGAACCCGGTTGCGGGAAACCGGCTGGTTCGCGACATGCGGTCTGTCCGAGCCGAACATGGCGCAATTCCTCGATCTGGCGGCGGTGGGCACGGTGGCCGACGTGGTGCCGCTGGCTCACGCCAACCGCGTGCTGGTCGAGCAGGGCTTGCGGCGGATTCGCGAAGGCCGGTGCGTGCCCGGCATCGCCGCGCTCTTCGCCGTCGCTGGCCGCTCGATGGCGCGGGCGAGCGCCGCCGATATCGCTTTTCAACTCGGGCCGCGCCTGAACGCCGCTGGCCGGCTGGCCGACATGAGCCTGAGCATCGACTGCCTGCTGTGCGACGATCCGGCGCGGGCGCTGGTTTTGGCCCAGGAACTGGATCGGCTCAACCGCGAGCGGCGGGTGATCGAAACCGAAATGCGGGCGCAAGCGCTCGACAGCCTGGAACGATGGCCGCTGGCGGAGGGCGAACTGCCGTTCGGGTTGTGCCTGTTCGATCCGGACTGGCATCCGGGCGTGGTCGGCATCGTGGCCGGGCGGATTCGAGAGCGGGTCCATCGGCCGGTGATCGCCTTCGCGCCCGACAATCACCCTGGTCAGTTGCGTGGGTCGGCGCGCTCGGTGCCGGGTCTGCATATCCGCGACGTGTTGGCGACCATCGACGCGCGCCAGCCGGGCCTGATCGGGCGCTTCGGCGGTCACGCCGCCGCCGCCGGCCTGAGTTTGCCGGCTGCCCACCTGTCCGCTTTTCAAAGCGCCTTCGACGCCGAGGTGCGTGGTCTGCTGCGGCTGGAGGATCTCAACGGCTGTGTGTGGAGCGATGGCGAACTGGAACCGGCGGATTTCTGCCTGGAAACCGCCGAGCTGTTGCGGGAGGCCGGTCCCTGGGGCCAGGGCTTCCCCGAACCGCTGTTCGATGGCGTGTTCGAGGTGACCGCCCACCGGATCATGAAGGAACAGCATTTGAAGCTGTGGTTGCGAGCACCGGGCGTGAAGCAGCCGGTGGAGGCGGTTGCTTTCCATCGGGTGGGCGATTTCACGCCAGGCGCGACGCGACTGCGCGTCGCCTACAAGCTGGACGCCAATGAGTGGCGCGGCGAGCGGCGGTTGCAGTTGCGCGTCGAGCATCTGGAACCGGCCTAACCGACCGGATTTCAGCGCTGGAGCGGGTGGTTCGGCCTCAATAATGCCGCACCCGAAATAGCGTCTCGTCCCGTAGCACCGCCTCCAACACCTCGCCGGTCACTGCCGCCCAGCGTGCGCCGCCCGCTTCGTCGGCGATCAAATCCTGGCGGATTTCGATCTCCACGTGCGGCAGGCCGGCCGCGCCGCCGTGAGTGTCCATGGTGAAGCCAACCTCGCGTCCGGAATAGGGTTCGTTGTCGCCCACGCACAATTCGGGATTGGCCCGGAACCGGGCGATCAGCGGCTCGGCCAGCCGGGGATCGCGATTCCACAGCACGCCGAGATGCCAGGGACGCTCGAAGCCATTCATGGCGGGTGTGAAGCTGTGAATGGCGATCAGCGCCGGCGCCCGGCCATGGCCGTGACGCCAGCGGTGGGCCAGCGCCTGGGTGATCGCGTGGTGGTAGGGCCAGAACACTTCGTTCAAGCGCTGATCGGCTTGGGCATCGTCCACTGCCCGATTGCCGGGAATGACGATGCCGTCGCTGATTTCGGCGATGGAGGTGGGATCGCCGGGGGAACGGTTGCAGTCGATGACCAGCCGCGAATAGCCGCCCAACACCGCGGGCGCGTCCAGTCGCGCCGCCAGCCAGCGAGTCACCCGCGCGGCGCCGATGTCCCAGGCGATGTGTTGGGATAATTCCTCCGGCCCCAGCCCCAGTTGACCGAGCGCGGCGGGAATGGCATTGCTGGCGTGATCGCAAACCAGCACCATCGGCGCCTGGCCCTCCGGATTGAAGAGGGCGAAGGGTGGCGGATCGCCGGAACCCAGCAGGGATGCCTGGAGCAACGGGTCGAGCGAGATATCGTTCATGGAAGTATGAAAATCGATTGTCATCAACGCCGCGAATGCAGTCGGTGGTTTGCTTGCGGCCCCGTTCGTGGCCAAATGAAACTTGGCCTGAAACTCAAAAAACCTTGAACAATAGAGTCGCCTATGCGCCTTTGGTCTTGCAAAACCTCCCTGAATGTATTCAAAGTGATGTTAATATATTGATTGTCCGAGTAATACTTCAGTCCGCTGAACGAAGTGAAGCGGAGTATAGTTCAAACTATGGACTTTCGGTCCCATAGCTTTCAGTCCGTGGTAGTCCACGGATGGCGCTTTAGCGCCCAATCTATGTACTTTCAGGGCATAGTGGTTGAATTATAATGAATAAAATCTTAAACATGCCGGAGCACCGAGCGAAGCTAGGCGGATGACCGACCACGATCAGGGCTACAAACGACTCTTCTCCCACCCCGAAATGATCCGCGATCTGCTGCGCGGGTTCGTCACTGCGGACTGGGTCGCCCAACTGGATTTCACCACGCTGGAAAAATATCCGACGGAATTCATCGATGACCACTTGCGCCACCGGCGCGGCGATGTCATCTGGCGGGTGCGCCGGGGGTTCGAGTGGCTATATCTCTACCTGCTGTTGGAATTTCAATCCGGCGTGCATCCGTTCATGGCGGCGCGGGTGTTCACCTATGTGGATTTGCTCTATCAGGATTTGCTGCGTAATCGGCAACTGGGTCAGTCCCGGCGCTTACCCTCGGTGCTGCCCATCGTCCTGTACAATGGGCGGCGGCGGTGGACCGCGCCGACGGACCTGGATGCGCTGATCGAGCCGGGACCGGCCAGCCTGGCGGCGTATCGTCCGCAGACGCGCTATCTGCTGATTGATGAAAGCGCGTATGCCGATGCGGAATTAGCGAGTCGGCGCAACCTGGTGGCGGCCCTGTTCCGATTGGAGAACAGCCGGGGCCCCGAAGCGGTGCGCGAGGTGGTGGCCGCCCTGACCGATTGGTTGACCGAACCCGATCAGGAGGAACTGCGGCGCTCGTTTCTGATCTGGCTCCGGGAAGGGTTTTTGAAAGCCTGGTTGCCGAAGGTGTCATTCCCCGAACTGAACAACCTGGAGGAGGTGCGCAACATGTTGACCGAGCGCGTGGTGGACTGGACCGAACAATGGAAGCAGGAAGGCCTGCAACAAGGCCTGCAACAAGGCCTGCAACAAGGCCTGCAACAAGGCCTGCAACAAGGCCTGCAACAAGGGGAGCGGCGGTTGTTGCTGCGGCAAATCCATCGCCGGTTTGGCGAGGCCGTTGCAACACGAAGTGCCCCGGCGCTGGAGCGGATCGAGCAACTGAGCGTATTTGAAGCCTTGGGCGAGGAACTGCTTGACTGCGCCGATGAGACGGCCTGGCTGGCGCGATTACAGGCGGCGAGAGAAAAATAAGGCAACCGGTGAAAGGCCAAAGGCGAAATAAATTTTTAGCCTTTAGCCTTTAGCCTTTAGCCTTTAGCCTTTAGCCTTTAGCCTTTAGCCTTGATAATTCTGGGGCTTACCAATAATGACTAACAGCACAGCACAGCACAGCACAGCACAGCACAGCACAGCACAGCACAGCACAGCACAGCACAGCACAGCAATAATATCAGTGATATAGAAAATTTCGTCAACAAGTTAGTAACCAACTACGCGAAATCTTTAATAGCCTGCCTGCTCATTTTTTTCGCCATCTATTATTCTGAGTTTTCGGAGTATCGACTGCGCGTTGATGAAGAAATGGCAGCTTTTCGCGGCCTTGATGATGATATTGATAAAGGCTGGATTGGGCTGGGCCGTTGGGGAACATGGATCTTTGAGTTATTCCTCCTGCGACCATTAAATCCATACTTTTCTATGCTCTTCGGTGGAATATTTTTAGCGATATCATTCCTTTTTTTTGCCCAAGCTGTCAGAATCAGGATAACCCCGTACTTGATTTTTTCATTTATTCTTTTCGCAGGATTTCCGACATGGTATTATATCATTGAGTTCAAGGGAACTTTTTTAGCAAACAGCGTTGCGGTATTTCTGGCTGCTCTAG
The DNA here is from genome assembly GCA_008933795.1 of Candidatus Contendibacter sp. Taxonomy (GTDB): domain Bacteria; phylum Pseudomonadota; class Gammaproteobacteria; order Competibacterales; family Competibacteraceae; genus Contendibacter. The sequence continues at coordinate 34,560 of WBUJ01000022.1, forward strand.
CCAGTGTATCATATAACAAAACATCTTTTTCAAGACCGCTTTTTGTGCTTTTGTTAGTTCCAGCAATTGCCATATACCAATCCACCTTGCTGGTAGCCTTGACGATTGTGTTTGCTTCCTTGATCGTAGAGAAGCATAGGGAACCTAATTATTCCATCCTGTTTCCTTTATCATTGGCTGCCTTACTTTCTATTTTATCCGTTATCATTTATTTCCTGATATGGAAGTTTTTAATGGTATGGTTTGGCATAAAAATGAGTTATATTAATCATTTTATTGATCTTGATTCACTACTGCGCAACCCCATTCAGATCATGGGTCGTACAGTGCGGGAGGGACTTTCAGTTTATCTGGGAGCCAGCCCGATATTTATCGGATCAAAATGGTTTTCCGGGATATTATTTATTTTAGGCTTGATTGCATTTACCTTGCAATTCAGTGACTGGCGGAAACCAAAACAGGTTGTTTTTTCAGCCCTGATCCCCCTAATAATCCTGCTGGGGTTACCGTTTAGCTTTAACCTGTTAAGTGGAGGCACTCTGCCATACCGCACGCTGCTGGCAGTACCCTTTGCTTACTGGTTTCTTATAATAACAGCCTTGCAATCCGGTTATCGATGGATCCGGCTGGCGGCCACAGGATTGATGTTGATCGTTGCTGTTCAGTATTTCCAGATTGCGAGTCTTTCTTCTTTTTCACATCATTTCACTGCAATACATGATCAACTTATCGCGGCCCAAGTCTATCAGCGTATTTCTGAAAAGGTACCCGACTTCAATCGGGAAATGACCTATCCGGTTGAGTTTGTCGGGGCACTCGCTTTTCCTAATGAAGCTCGCTATCCTACATCCATAGCATATTCTCATTCCCAAGTCATGGGCGTTACTACCCGATCCGTCTTTGAGTGGGATCCAGCAGATCCTATTCGGGTCATCTATTTCATGAAACTGTTGGGATTCGGAAATTTCCGGTTCATCTATGATGCCGAGCGCGCCACTATAATTCACTCTGTGGATGATATGCCATCCTGGCCGAATCGCGACGCAGTGCGCATTATTAACGGCATCGTTGTCGTGAAGTTCGGCAACTATCCACCAGGGATTCGTCAATCCGCGATAAATTTTATGTCATCAAAACCTCCCGGTAACTAAGTGTCAACATCCATGATCGACTATCATGATCAATGAAGATTAACTACCGGAGTAGCGGTTTATCAATGTTGAATCTTATCAGCAATTCCCGGTCTCTTTAGCTTATATAATTGATTTATAAATATATTTGGCTCTTTGGGAATTCCCGGAATAAGATAATTATTTAAAAACAATAAGTTGCGCTCTTTTTGCCGCACTGCAATATGCTGGGCTTTAATAAGATTCCAACCTATTTTGTGGCCTTAAAATATAAATATATTTAAAATCATAATCTTGTATTC
>WBUJ01000333.1 GCA_008933795.1 Candidatus Contendibacter sp.
TCGGTCGGCCCAGCCGACCGGGAGCATCCCGCGGGCCTGCGGGGGCTGGCCGGAGACCAAAGCGGCCTATCGGTTGCTGGACAATCCGGCGGTGGAATGGCGGGAGATTCTGGACGTCCATACCCCGCGGACGGTGGCGCGGCTGGCCGGTCAGGCGGTGGTGTTGTGCATTCAGGACACGACGGAACTGGATTTCACCACGCAGCCGGGGATTGCCGGGCTGGGCCGGTTGAGCTACGCGGCTCAGCCCGGCTTGTACATGCATCCGACCCTGGCGGTGACGCCGGCGGGGCTGGCATTGGGGGTGCTCGATGCGTGGCTGTGGGCGCGCAAACCCAAAGACCAGCCCGACGTCAAGGAAAGCACCCGCTGGATCGAAGGCTACGAAATCGTGGCCGATCTGGCGGAAACCGTGCCCGCCACCCGGCTGGTGTACGTGGCGGATCGGGAAGGCGACCTGCGGGCGCTGATCGATGCGGCGACGCGGCGCGGCCCGCTGGCGGACGGGCTGGTCCGATCCAAGCGCCACCGCAAGACCACCACGGGCGCGAAGCTGTGGGATCGACTGGCGCAGAGCGACCCGCTGGGGGAGGTCGAATTCACCCTGCCGGCCGCCCCGGACCGCCCGGCTCGTCCGGTGCGGCAAACGCTGTATCGGACCGTGGTGACGCTGCCGGCGCATCACGGCCAACCCGCCGTAACCGTGCCGGCGATCCTGGTGCGGGAAGAACAGCCGCCGGTGGGGGAGAAGGCGCTTGAGTGGCGGCGGCTGACCAACCGGACGGCGGACACGCTCGAGGCGGTGGCGCAACTCGTGGATGGGTATCGGCGGCGCTGGCTGGTGGAAATTTTCTTCCGGATTTGGAAATCGGGCTGCCGGGTCGAGGCCCTGCAACTGGGCGCCCTGGAGCGGTTGGAACGGGCCTTGGTGATTTACCTGATCATTGCCTGGCGGATCCTGCACTTGGTCACCTGGGGCCGGGATTGCCCAAAGCTGCCCTGCGACGTGGTGTTCGATCCCGAGGAATGGCAGGCCGCCTGGATCGTCGCCCACCGGACTAAACCCC
>WBUJ01000218.1 GCA_008933795.1 Candidatus Contendibacter sp.
GGATCATGCTTCAGTCCACCTCAACCAACCGCCGCAAGATGGCGTCCGCGCCGCGTTCGAGCAACTCGTCGGCCAGCGCCGCGCCGAGAGTCTCGGCTTCCACCGCCGGGCCGCGCATCTCGCCGAACACCAAGCGGCTGCCGTCGGGTTCGCCGACCAGGCCGCGCAGCCAGAGCGATCCGTTGTCCAGCAGCAGTGCATGACCCGCGATGGGAACCTGACAGCCACCCTGCAAGCGGGCGTTGAACGCCCGTTCCGCCGTAACCCGGACATGGGTGGCGGGATCATCCAGCACGGCAATCAGCTCCCGCGTCCGCGCGTCGTCCAGCCGGCATTCCACCCCGATGGCGCCCTGACCGATGGCGGGCAGGCTGAATTCCGGTTCCAATGCCACGGTGATGCGTTCCGCCAACCCCAGTCGCTTGAGACCGGCGGCGGCCAGCAAGATGGCGTCGAACTGGCCGGCGTCCAGTTTGGCCAGTCGGCTGCCGACGTTGCCGCGCAAGCTGCGAATTTCCCAGCCGGGATAGCGGGCGGCCAGTTGGCATTGCCGACGAAGGCTGGAGGTGCCGATCCGGGCATGGACGGGCAGGGCGTCGGGATGGGCGTAATGGCGGGAAACAAAGGCGTCGCGCGGGTCTTCGCGCGCCAGAATCGCCGGCAGGCCCAGCCCGGCGGGAAAATCCACCGGCACGTCCTTCATCGAATGAACGGCAAGATCGGCGCGACCTTCCAATAACCCCTGCTCCAGTTCCTTGACGAATAGACCCTTGCCGCCAACCTTGGCCAGCGGGCTGTCGAGAATCTTGTCGCCGCGGGTCATCATGCCGATCAACTCGACCCGCAGGCCGGGATGGGCTTGGCGCAGGCGGTCGGCGACATGTTCGGCTTGCCACAGGGCCAGCGGACTTTTTCGAGTGGCGATGCGGAGCGTGTTGGGGTTCATGGTTTGATAAGCTATAGCGTCCTTTTTAACCTCACAGAATATCTTATGAGCGACACGCAGACCAATCAAAGCTGGGGTGGGCGGTTCACCGAAAGCACCGACGCCTTCGTGGCGGCGTTTACCGCCTCGGTCGAGTTCGACCGGCGCATGTACCGGCAGGATATTAACGGCTCCATCGCCCATGCCCGGATGCTGGCGCGGGTGGGGGTGCTGTCCTCGGACGATTGCGAGGCCATCGTGCGGGGGCTGGAGGAGATTCGCGCCGAGATCGAACGCGGCGAATTCGAGTGGTCGGTGGCGCTGGAAGATGTGCATATGAACATCGAGGCGCGGCTGACCGAGCGGATCGGCGACGCCGGCAAGCGCCTGCACACCGGCCGCTCGCGCAACGATCAGGTCGCCACCGACATTCGCCTGTACTTGCGCGACGCCATCGACGTCATTGCGGGCGAGATCAAACGGTTGCTGAGCGGGTTGGCGGAACTGGCGACGCGCGAGGCCGACACGATCATGCCCGGTTTCACCCATTTGCAAGTGGCCCAGCCGGTGACCTTCGGCCATCACCTGCTGGCTTGGTTCGAGATGCTCAAGCGCGATTACGAGCGGCTGATGGATTGTCGCAAGCGGGTCAACGTCATGCCGCTGGGCGCGGCGGCGCTGGCGGGCACCAGTTATCCGCTGGATCGCCACTACACCGCCCAACTGCTGGATTTCGCCGCGCCGTGCGCCAACTCGCTGGACGCGGTCAGCGACCGCGATTTCGCCATCGAATTCACCGCTGCGTCGGCCATGCTGATGACCCATTTGTCGCGGATGGCGGAGGAACTGGTGTTGTGGTCCTCGGCCCAGTTCGATTTCGTGGATTTGCCGGATCGGTTCTGCACCGGCTCCTCGATCATGCCGCAGAAGAAGAATCCCGACGTGCCGGAACTGGTGCGCGGCAAGGTCGGGCGGGTCAACGGTCATCTGATCGCGCTGCTGACGCTGATGAAGAGCCAGCCTCTGGCCTATAACAAGGACAATCAGGAGGACAAGGAGCCGCTGTTCGATACGGTGGATACCGTTCAAGGTTGTTTGCGCGCCTTTGCCGACCTGATTCCGGCGTTGCATCCCAAGCGTGGCAACCTGCTCCAGGCCGCCCGGCGCGGTTTCGCCACCGCGACCGATCTGGCCGATTATCTGACGCGCAAGGGCGTGCCGTTCCGCGACGCCCACGAGATCGTCGGCAAGGCGGTGCGGCGGGGGATTGAGACCAGTCGGGACTTGGTGGACATGACGCTGGAAGAGTTGCGGGAGTTTTCGCCGCTGATCGAGTTTGACGTCTTCGAGAACCTGTCGCTGGAAGGTTCAGTGGCGGCCCGCAAGGTGGTGGGCGGCACGGCGCCGGATCAGGTGCGCGAGGCGGCGGCGGCGGCGCGGGCGTGGCTGGCAGAGTTGTCCTGAAAGCGAATGCTCCTGTTCAATCTTCTCGAATATGGTGGGCGTAGTCTGATGGCTGTCCTGCTGGCCATCAGCGCTCCAACTGATAAAGCGGAAAATGCAACAGTGAGTCATGCCGCCAACTCGCTGCCTGCAATAAAAAAGGCCATGGACTCAAACATGATGGCCTTGCTGAAAAAGGCCACCCAACGCACCGGTTCACTCGATCTGTTGCGGGCGTGCTGGACTCCTCAACAACTGCGTGGTTCGGTGAGTGACAAAAGCATTCAAAAGCAGGCGTCCGATCCTTCGCCGCCCGAGCGAATTACTTACCGAAAGCAAACGACATTGCCGGAAAAACTAAGCGGTTCCATCCGTTACGTCAAACCGCGTAACTCGGAAAAACTGGTGGCGCTGACCTTCGATCTTTGCGAGCAGGCTAATGAGAGAAGTGGTTACGACGCTGATTTAGTTAATTACCTGCGCGATCATCAGGTGAAAGCCACCTTTTTTGCTGGTGGCAAGTGGATGCGATCTCACCCTGAGAAGACCATGCAACTCATGGCCGACCCCCTTTTCGAGATCGGTAATCACGCTTGGACTCATGGCAATCTGCGAGTCCTGAAGGGGCATAAAATGGAAGATGAAATGACTTGGACACAAGCGGAATATGAGCTGTTGCGTGAAAAACTGCTGAAATCCAAGTGCGCGGCTAAACTCAGCTATAAAGCGGCGGCGGCTGTTCCGCCTGCGTTGACCGCATTCCGTTTCCCTTATGGCGCATGTAATTACCAGTCCCTGGCTGCGATTAACCAGATGGGACTGGCCGCCATTCAATGGAACATCGTCACGGGCGATCCGGCTAGGAGTCAAACTGCGGATAACATCGCACGCACAGTTCTAAATCAAATTCAACCCGGCTCCATCGTAATTGCTCACGCTAACGGTCGCGGCTGGCATACCGCGAAGGCGCTACCACTGATTGTCGCCAAGTTGCGCGCTCGTGGGTATCGTTTTGTCAAGATCAGCGAATTACTGGCGCGGGGAGAAGTGGTTGCCGCTGATTCCTGTTACGAACTCAAGCCCGGCGATAATCTTCGATATGATCGCCTGTTTAAAACCGGCGCCAAATGATGAATGAAAGACCTTTTCGCGATGAATATGTTCTATCCGGGTGCCGCTTCGTTCAACTGCAGGCGGAAGACGCGAAGGTGGTTTCTGACAAGCTGGCGACTATAAATCCATGGCTTACCCTGGGCTATTCCGCTGCTCAACTGGAAAAGTATCTGTCAGCCGATGATCCATCCTTGCATCGCTACACGGTCATGGTTGATGAGATGATCGCCGGGGTGGTTGCAGTGCGTTATCCCTGGCTAAGAGGTTCCTATCTGGAGTTGATTGGCCTTTTTCCAGGCCAGCAGGGGAAGGGCTTGGGTACGGCGATCCTGCAATGGATGGAGCGCGAAACCAAGCCTTGGGCGATGAATTGCTGGGTTCTGGTCTCTTCTTTTAATGAGGCGGCCAAACGCTTTTATCTGCGGCAAGGATTCAGAGAAATCGCCAATATTGAGGCGCTTGTTAGCGCGCGGAGTAGTGAGCTTTTATTGCGCAAAGTGCTTCGAGCGCCAGTTTAACCTCTTGGTGATTAAGAAATATTCACAGCTTGGCGGCTTGCAATTGCCTGACAGGCGACTGGCCTAATGACAACATTCAATGATGGATCAGAACGGAGTCCGCCGCAACAATTTGTTAGATATTGATTTTACTGACCAGTGGGAACCTCTCGGGATGGCGAATAGACTCAACGGCCAAATCCACGTCTAGCTCAGGCCAATACAGATGGTTTGGTGATGGGATCTCGACGTTAAGAATTTTCCTAACTGCGGCATCCTGAAACCAGGGAAAGTCAGAGAACGGAAGAAATAACTCTTCGTCTTTTAGCAATAGCCAGAAGCCATGCTGAGAGATATTGGTTACTTCAACCGGGAAAGTGCTTAAGCCAAGCGCTGCGGATTTCATTTTCGTGTTCCTGGACCAAGTGAAGTGCTTCGTTGATTTCGTGCCGGGAAAGCCCAACGTGCTAAGCAAGTTCAATGGTAGGTGCAAGCTAGAACTTTACTTCTCCATTCTGGCCCTGAACATGGACGCGCATCCTTGGTTTTTCACGCGAGAAGAAATAAAAACGGAAGCCGCTTTGTCGAAAAACGATTAGGCTCATTTTGTAAATGATACCCGGGATGCTAATGCCTAATCGGGATAGGGAGAAGCCTTACGGCTCCCCCCTCCCACACCACCGTGCGTACGGGTCACGTACACGGCGGTTCGATGGATTCAATTCCTACCGGGGTGCGAGGCTTGGCAACCCCAGATTG
>WBUJ01000219.1 GCA_008933795.1 Candidatus Contendibacter sp.
CCCTGACCCCGCCGCGCGTTCCCGCCGCCGCCGGAATGCCTGAGTGCGGCGGCGGCCCTGCCGGTTGCTCCGCACCCCTTCGCCCTCGCCAGGAGGGCGTTCGCATTCCTCATCCGCCGTTCGCAGAAGTTGCACGCCATTCTTCGCCGATCTTTTTAGCGTTTTCTCGAAACCACTTGCCGGTTTTTAAAAAAACTTAAAATCCTGATCGAGGAGGAAGTGAAGAAAGGAGGAAATCAACCGGCCTTGGAGCACGACGATGACCGCTCTCACCTCTGTAACCGAACCCAGCGACGCGGGGTATTTTGCCCGCCTCGACCGCGAGGCAGCGAAGGAAGAAGCCCAAGAAGACTTTATCAGGCAATTTGCCAGCACCCTGGCGAAGCCTTGGCATTTTTTAAATCGCCTCCCTGAAGATCGGTGCGACGAGATTTTCGATCATGCCTTACCAGCCATTTATGACGATCGGAAAAAGGCGACGGTTTTTAATCAGGCGCTGCTTTCGGTTTGGGTAGACCCCAATTCCACGATGGCCAGCCGGAACATCAGTGAAATGATCGAAGCAGAAATCAACCCGATCGCCGAACAGGAATTCGAGAAGAACCCCAGCTTGTTTAGCGGGTAATCAAAAGGCGCTTCCGTTCTCGCACAACGGAAGCGCCCCCACAGCAACCCCGAACCGTAACGAACGAGGTGAAACCATGAAATCACGCATCACCCCTCCACTGCAACAGGAACCCGTTGCCCTCCCCTTCCATCCTACGGTCCCCCTGGTGGACGTGGCCGGTTTGCTCCGCACGCGCGGCCTGGGCTTGCGCTGGAACGTCCCGCGCCGCGCGCTGGAAATCGTCCCGGTTTTGTAATTCCCATCCCCCGCAAAACCCGCCCGCCAGGGCGGGACAGGAGATCGCAATGAATGCCGTAACCCAACCTATCGAAATCGCCCTGGACGAGACCGGCTTGCCGGAAGGGCAAATTTTGGCCGACTCCATCCGCCAGTGGCGCGCGGACTGCCAGAGCGGCCAGTTCAAGATCGGCGCGGCGACGATGCGCGGCCCCCGGCTCGACATGGAGGTGGTCGGCGCGCAGATCAGCAGCGGCGAGTTCTTCGGTTACCGCCTGCAAACGTGGCTGGCGGTGGTGTTCGTCGATCCCGACGGCGTGCTGGCGTCGATTTTGTTCAAGACCGAATCACTGGACAACTTCGACGAGTTGCGCCGGCAGTACCGTTTGAAGGGCGAAACCCTGCTGGGCAAGACCATCCGCGCCACCATGAGCAAGCGCGCCAGCCGCGCCAACGGCGAGAGCTACTACGCGGTGGAGTTCGAGGTGGTCAGCAACGGCAAATACGCCGCCGCCATCGCCGACTTCCGCCAACGGCACTACAGCCCGGCCCTGTTCCGGCTGTTGTCCGGCCCGGTCGAGAACGGCAACGGGAACGGCCACCAAACCGACGGCCAGGCCGAACCCGCCGGCAAGGGCCAGAAGAAGTAACCCCCCATCCCACGCGAGCGCCAGGGACGGCGCGCGAGAAAGGGGCCTTGTCAACGGTATTTCATCCACCGGTTGCACCCGTCTGGACCGGTGAATACGGTCTCTCTTGGCGGTGAACGGGCTCGCGGGACCGTCTCCCGCGAGCCGGTTGGGCCGGTACGCGCCCGCCCGCACCGGCGAACGGGGATGGTCCCTGCCCCGTACCCCACCCGGCGGACCCGCGGGGTTTTGCCTCCCGTCCCGTGGCCGATTAGAATGCCGGTGACGTCGCGGAGCCCGTTCATGACCCCTGATCGCATTCGGCAATGGCATCGCCTGTTTGGCATCACCCTCACCGACCTGTTCCGGGATACCCCGTGGCCGGTGGAATTGGAAAAGGAACTGGCCTTGCAGAGTCAGTTGCTGGACGTGGTGATCATCGAACAAACGGCCGAACGGACCCCAGCGGCGGTGGCGCTGCCCGACGGCCTGGACGGCTTGCGCGCCCACAACCTGCTGACCTACAAATCCCACCACGAAGCGCTGGACGGCTGGGCGCTGGACGAACTGATCGGCCACTACGTCAACTATCGGAAGCTCACCAGCCCGCCGGATCGCCTCATCGCCGAAGAGCAGTTCCAGCTTTATGCCGTCGCCACTCGGGCGCCGCTGGGGCTGGCGAAACACCGGCCGTTCGCCCCGACCGCCTGGCCGGGCGTGTTCGATCTGGGCTGGGGGGCGTCCACGGTGTGGTTGATCGTTCTCGGCCAGATCGCCGAGCATCCGCGCAACGCGGCCTGGGAACTGTTCAGCCGGCAACAGGATCGGATTCGGCATGGGGCGGCGTATTACCCGCACCGCCATCGCGGGGCGTGGGAATTGCCGCGGCAGTTGTAGGTCACGTATGCCCTGGAGGAACCGGATATGGCGTATACGATGGAAGAGTTTATTCGCGAGGCGCACCAGCAGTTTTTGCACGGCCTGACGCCGGACGAGCGGCGAGCGTTTCTGGAGCAATTATCGCCCGAGGAGCGCTTGCGCGGGCTGGGGCCGGAGGAACGGCTGCGCGGGCTGGACCCCGATCAGATTAAAGCGTACCTCAAGAAATTCGAGCATTAAGGCGATTTCCTGAAAACTTGATTCTCAAGTTTTTATCGCCTGACAACGAGCGCCCAGGCGGATCGCGCCGAGGCCGCGCTGGCCCAGGGCGGCACGATCCGCGTCCAGGTCCTCAACGAGTGCGCTTCGATGGCCGCACGCCAGCGCGGCCGGTCGTACCCCGAAATCCGCGAGGGGCTGGAACCGGTGCGCGCGGTGTGCGCCGTCGTTCCGATTACCCTGGAAACGACGATCTGGGCCTCCACCGCGCGGAGCGGTACGGGTTTTCCGGGTACGACGCGCTGATCGTTGTCGCCGCACAGGGGGCAGGAGGCCGGACCCTGTACGCGGAAGCGCTGCAAGACGGCCAGACCCTCGACGGGCGGCGGACCGTCCACCACCCCGGCGCGCCGCGGGCGGGCGGAAGCGAGGCTCTTTGACCTTTGGCCCCGGACGCGGGGATTTCGGCCCGCGCCTCGGCCCCCTCGCCCGCGCGTTCCGCCGGCAGCCTGCCGTCCGCCGCCGGCGGAAACAGCGCGGTCCCATCAGTCCCAGGTAAAGCAATAACGGTACGGGATGAACGCCACCCGAATCCCGATGTCGCTCAGCGGACACTCGAAGCGCGGCCAGACGTTGTGGGCGTAGCCGCCTTCCGGATCGATCGGCGTGGGCAGATCGGCGATATTGGTTTCACAGTACGCGGTCGGCTGGGGCGAGAGGTTCTGCCAGTCGCCGCGGGCGTAGGCCGTGGTCCGCTTCGGGCGCAGCCGGACGCTCGCATCGGCCAGCAGCTCCGCGCCGCGCAAGGCGATCACCGGCGCGACCCGGCCCGGATGGTCGTTATTGACGAAGCCGTGGCGCGGATACACGTGGCCCCAGGTCTCGCCGGTGCGGCCGATGCGGTCGCTGGACAGCGGATTGAACAGGGTGGCGGTGTGGGTCGCGTCGGTGATGGGCCATCCGGAGCGCCAGAACAGGGCGTCCACCCCGGACAGGTAATACGGATAGAAGTAACACACGTCGTTCGGGCACAGCAGCCGGTCGATCTTGACGCCGCCGCCGAGGCCGGCGTTGTCGGCGACCTGTTGGGCGATCTTCCGCAAGGTTTTGGCGATCGACTTGAAGTCCACCCTGCTCGCCTTCACCGCGGCGACGAGCGTGTCGATGGCCTCCGCCAGGTCGAACGCCTGGGCGACCTGCGCGCCCGGAAAGGCCGGACCCGGGGCGCACCGATTCGGGTCCAGGAAGCAGGGCGCCGCCCAGGATACCCAAGGGTCGATGAAGCCGGCCAAGCCCGTAGCGCCGCTGCCGCTGCCGCTGCCCGTGGTACAGGCGGCGCCGGTCTCGCCCGCGGTGGAGCGATCCGCCGACAGATCGCCGTTCTTATCGACCAGGGCGGGAAGGATGGCGACCGGATGGCCCATGAATTCGGCTTCCTTGAAGTTGGTGCTTTGATGCTCGCCGTACTGCCCGTAGCGGGTCTCGCCGCCGCTGCTCTCGGCGATCCGGTACCCGGGGGGCGTGGTCGGCAGGGCGCGCGCGAGCTGGTCCAACAACTGCTTCTGGATTTGGCCCACCAGGGCGGCCCATTCGCGATAGGCTTCTTGGGGAAAGCGGTCGGAGGTTATGGCGTGCAGGGCGGTCATGTGGTGTTCGACCCGCGGCACGAAATACACCTCGACCGAAAGGCCGGTGGAGCGGATGCGGATTTCGATGCCCAGCAGGCAATACTTCAGGCACTTCGGCAAGCCCCGGACGGTGTCTACGATCAGCGCTTTGGTGTCGTAGTGCTGGCCCGGATCGACGAGAGGATCGGCTCGCCCCGCCCCGGTGGCCAAGAGCGCGGCCAGCGCGAGGGCACCGCTCGTTGCCCGAAAGACGGTGGGTTGCTTCATATTCGATTCCCAGAGGATGGTGAGGCTGGTGGCCCGAAAGCGGGAACCGGTCGGCGAGAGCAGCCCGGTCTCTCGCGTCCGGCGGTGGGTGGGGGGAAACCATGGGTCCCCCGTCCCGGGCCCGAACCGCTCGGGCGTGGTCGCGACGAACCGTCTGACGGCGGTTCGGGTGGCGCCGGCCGCGGTCGGCGGCCCGGCCGCCGACCCCAAACCCGACACCGGGGCGCGGGTG
>WBUJ01000023.1 GCA_008933795.1 Candidatus Contendibacter sp.
GGATTTTCGCGGCGCACGGTTGGTGACGGCCTCCGCCCTGCTCGATCTGGTGTCGGTGGAGTGGCTGGAACGGTTGGCCCAGCGTTGTCGGGACGCGCGGGCGGCGGTGTTCGTGGTCCTGAGCTATGACGGTTCCATCGTCTGGGAGCCGGCGCTGGTCGGCGACGAGCGGGTGCGCAAACAGGTGAACCGGCATCAGCGCACCGACAAGGGTTTTGGACCGGCGCTCGGTCCCGATGCGGCCAGTACGTTGGCTGTTCGGTTGCGGAATCTGGGCTATGAGGTGATGTTGCGTCCCAGCCCTTGGCGGCTGGAGCCGCAGCAGCGGGCGATGCAAACGGCGTTGCTGGAGGGCTGGGTCGGGGCGGCCCGGGCCATGGCGCCCGAGGCGGAGGACGATTGGGCCGATTGGCTAACGCAACGGCGTCGTTGGATCGAACGGGGAGCGTCGCGCTTGCGGGTCGGACATGGGGATTTATTCGCGTGGGGGGATGCATTTTGAGCGAGCGAGGAGACAGCGTGTATCGGTTAACGGGTTATTGGCTCCAACAGACCAAGGGTGGAGTAGGGGCGAGGAGGAAGTGGCGATGACGGCCTCGACGGTGGGGGCTTCGGTCCAGGCGTTCGACCGCGCGCGTTTCGCGCGGGTTTGCTGGTCCATTTACGCCATCCTGGCGGCATCCTACATCCTGGTGTTTTTCCATCGGATTGCGCCGGCGGTGGTGTCCGCTGATCTGATGCGGGCCTTCGGAACCACGGGCGCCGCGTTGGGATCGCTGGCGGCGGTGTATTACTACCTCTATACCGCCATGCAGATTCCGGCGGGGGTGCTGGCGGATACCCTGGGCGCGCGGGTTTCGGTGACGCTGGGCAATATCGTGTCCGGTATCGGCTCCATTCTGTTTGGCTTGGCGGCCACTTTTTGGGAGGCGTCGGTGGGGCGGGCGCTGGTGGGGCTGGGGGTATCGGTGGTGTTCGTGGGGCTGATGAAAAGTAATACCCTCTGGTTTCGGGACCGGGATTACGGGTTCATCAGCGGTCTGACCCTGGTGCTGGGCAATGTCGGCGCTATTTTGGCGGCTGGGCCGCTGGCCGGGGTGCTGACGATCTGGTCCTGGCGCACGGTGTTTGTGGCGCTGGGCGTCATGGCCCTGATGCTGGCGGTGCTGTCGTGGCTTGGGGTGCGCAATTCGCCGGAGGAGGCCGGGTTTCCTTCGGTTCGGGAGATGGAGGGCCAGACCCGCCACGCCGGGCGGCAGCAGCACTGGTGGCACGATCTGCTGGGGGTTTTGGCGACCCGCCGAACCTGGCCGGGGTTCTGGGTCAATCTGGGGATGCCGGGCAGTTTGCTGGCGTTTCTCGGGCTGTGGGCGATTCCCTTTCTCCGCGATGTACACGGCCTGGAGCGGTCCGCCGCCTCCGTGTATACCAGCATTGCCTTGGCGGGTTTTGCGGTAGGCGCGTTGTTTTCCGGCTGGTTTTCCGACCGGTTGGGTCGCCGCAAGCCACTGTTGATGGCGGGCGTGCTGTTGTACGGGCTGGCTTGGCTGGGACTGGTTTACACCGAATGGTCGCCGGGGGTGATGGGTATGGCTTGGTTTGCGCTGATGGGTTTTAGCGGGGGGTCGTTTGTTCTGACCTATGCCGGGGCCAAGGAAGTGGTCAGCCCCGCGTTGTCGGGCATGGCCATCGCCCTGGTGAATACCGGGGTCTTTTTGGGGGCGGCCATGATCCAGCCATTGTTCGGCTGGATCATGGACCTGACTTGGAGCGGCGCGCTGGCGAATGGGGTGCGGGTGTATGGCGCCACCGATTACCGGGCGGGGTTTTTCCTGATGCTGGGCTGCGTGGCGCTGGCCATCGGGGCCTCGACGTTTTTTCACGAAACCCGTTGCCGCAATATCACCCTCGGGAAGTGATCGTCGTTCGTATCAACGTCTCCCCGCGCGAGACCGATTCAATTCCAGCAGCCGCCGTAGCATCTGCTCCTCGCTGAGGTCCGCCGGCCAGCCATAGGCGGCGGCAACCGCAGCGTCCAAGTCCCGATGGGCGTTCGCCAGCCAGGCGGGCCGCTCGTTGTACAGGTGGGTGAGCGTGCGCTTTTCGAGCAGAGCGGCGGCTTTTTCGTCCACCGGCAACGATCGGTCGGGATAGCCGGGCACAACTTCGGGCACGCGCCGAATCCACTCCGGCGGGTTGAGCCAGTTTTCGCGGAGTTCGTTCAGGCGGCGCGCGGCTTGGGCGATGGCTTGCGCCCGTGGATCGGCGGCGTAGTCGGCGGCGGGAAGGTTGGGCGTCAAGCCCTCGGGGAAGGGGAAGGTCTCGAAGGTCGTGGTTGGGGTGTAGCGGGGAGTGCCTCCAAGGCTGGTGCCCAGCCGCAAAGCCCAAACCTCATGAAACCGGCTATGCAGAATCCCGAAGGTGGTGTCGTCGGAACGGGCGATGACGATCAACATCTTGTCGGGCAGGACGCGCGCCGGTAGCCAGACGAAAAGCCGATGCTTGGCGACATGCGGGGTAGCGATGTAATGCGACAGCGGTTTCAAGGCAGCCCGCATCTCTATTCTTGGGCGTCCATGCCGCCACCAGTACCGTTTGACGGGTGGATCAGCGTTCTTCTCCCGCTCCGGTTTGACATACCGAACAACATGGTCGAACGGCCTCTCCTATAGGGCTGCTTGCACGTCGGTCATATCCAAGCCGAAATCGATGATCCAACCATCGCGGGGGCGGCGGGTTACGTCCAGCCCGTTCCAACTGGGTTTGAGCACGTCGCTATTGGGGCGACCATGCGGGTTTGGCAACGGTAACCATTGGCGGGCCAGGTCGCCTGGGATGTCGAACGCGCCGATTTTCTGCGAGCCTTGGAACGACACTCCTGCGTTTTCCGCTAGGGGCTTGGTTTGCGTCAAATCGTCGCCGCCACTAACCCTCAGCGCTCGCCCGGTCAGGTCGGCGTGAATTTCCGCTACCGGCTGGCCGTTAAGAATCGCCTCCTCGGCTTCACGCCCGAATGCCACCAACGACACCCGCACCGCCGCGCCCTCGTTGATCCACGGCTCGTCACTCCAAGCATGAGTGATTGTGCCGGTTCCCCGGATTCGTTCCAGCACCTTGCGGTTGGCGCCGCCGCGAATGGAATTGGTCGCCACCAGCCCGGCGCGTTGTGTCACGCCCTGTTCGATGCAAGACCGTGTTTTCTCAAACCAGTAGCACACCAAATCCGCACCGCCTGGCACGCGGCCTTGATAGGCCCGGCGCAGCGTCGCGGCGTAGTCCTCGCCCAACTCCCGCAGCAGCTTGGAACCACCCAGAAACGGCGGATTGCCGACGATGAATTCCGCTTCCGGCCAAGCGGCTTCGCCGCCGTCCGGGTTCAACAGCGCGTCCCGGCATTCGATGGTGTTCAGGGGCCGTAAAATCGGCTGGCGGGCCAAGTCGAAACCGTTGCGGCGCATCCACTGAATTTCCCCGATCCAGACCGTCACGCGGGCCAGTTCGGCGGCGTAGGGGTTGATCTCGAGACCCTTGACGCATTCCGGCCCCACGGACGGAAACTGCCGGTCCAACCCGAGCGCCTCAGCGTCCAGATTAGCGCGGTGTTCCAAGTCCTTGAGCGCCAGCAGCGCCAGATACAGAAAATTGCCGGACCCGCAGGCCGGGTCGAGAATCCGCGCCTGCCGCAATCGTTCCAGAAAGCCGTTGTGCAGGGTTTGGGCGGCTTTTCGAGCTTTGGTCGCGGTCGCCGGGCTTTTGGCGGCGTGGGCCTTGGCGAGGCGCGCGGCGATTTGAACCTTGATGCCCTCCCACTCCGCTTGCAGCGGCCGGACGATCACCGGCTCCACCAGCAGCCGGATTTTGTCGCGGTCGGTGTAATGCGCGCCCAACTGGCTGCGTTTGTCCGGGTCGAGGCCGCGCTCGAACAACGTGCCAAAGATGGACGGGTCAATCTCGCTCCAGTCCAGCCGGGTCGCCTGCAACACCCGCTCGATGGCGGGCTGATCGAGCGGCAACGTCGCGTCGCTATCGAACAGCCCGCCGTTGAACCACTCGACGCGCTCGAATCCGACCCGCCCGCCGGTTTGCATCGCCCGGAACAAATCCCGCGCCATATCGGCGAACTCGGCGGGCCGGCGCGCGGCGTGCTCCAGCAACCGGGTGAACATCTGGTTGGGCAACAGGCCGATGTCTTCCGCGAACAGGCAGAACACCATGCGGTTGATGAAATGAGCTGCCGCTTGCGGCTCGTGGCCCTGGGCGCGCAAAGCTTGCGCCAGCCCGGCGAATTGTTCGGCGGCTTCCTCGGTCAGGGTCTGGCGGGTCTTGCCTGGCTTCAAGCGTTCCGGGTCGGCGAACGCCCACTGGAGCCATTGGCGCTTGGCGGGATCGTCCAGATCATCGAGCGCAAGTTCGTAAACCTGCTGAACGGTGTTAGTCCAATGGGTGTGAATGCGAAATCGCTTCAGGACTTTAATCCCGCAGCCGGCAATCGAACAGCACGTCCTCGCCCATGACATGACGGCGGTGGCGGGGACGCAATCCCTGGGATAAATCCTCGATGGCCGGCAGCGTGACGCCGGGCCGGCCGGAGCCGATGATCAGCGGCGCGACGGTGATTTGCAGCCGGTCCAACAAGCCCTGTTCCAGAAAGGCCGACACGGTCAGGCCGCCGCCCTCGATGAAAACCCCGAACAGTCCGCGTTCCCACAACCGCCGCAATAACTCCCGCGGATTCAACTTGGAGCCTTGCATTGGTACGCCGATGGTCTCCGCGCAACCTGGGGCGGGCATGTCGGCCCGTTCCTCGGCGCAAACCAGCAGGGTCGGCGCGGTTCGGTCGTGGAACAGACCATGGTCGGTGGCAAGCCGGCGGCGGGGATCGAGAACGACCCGCACCGGATGTGGGCCGACTACCCGCCGGGTGGTCAGTTGCGGATCGTCGCACTCCACCGTGCCCGCGCCGACCACGATGGCGTCGCAAACCGCCCGCATTCGGTGCAAATGGGTCAGATTCTCGGGGCCGGTCACGTAGCAGGACGCTCCACTGGCGGTGGCGATGCGCCCGTCCAAGCTTTGGCCGAGATGCGCCACCGTCAGCGGTCGGTCCCGGCTGGCCAGCGCCATGGGCAGGTAGAGGTCCAGCAGTTCCGCGCTGGCGGCAGCCAACGGAATTCGGGCAGTCCAGGTCGCGTCATCGGCAATGTCCAGCAGCGCGGCGGGATCGGCGGCGGCCGTCACCGCCGGCTGGTCGTCTGGGTTCAGGCGCAGGCCAAGGTGTGGAGGAACCGTTGCCGACTCCCGAACATGGCGGCGCAGCGCCAACAGCAACGACCAAACCGGGTCGGGCGCAAGGATGGGCGGAGTCATGCCGTCCGCAACCGGGCGTAGAGGTCGCCGGAATCGCCCAGCCTAGCGAGCGTATTGAGCCAGGTCAGGCAAGCATCGGCATCGAGCCAGGCCGGAGAACGCAGGCGCTGCGCTTCGCCCACCGATCCGTTGAATTCGTAGGGTCCCAGCGCCGCCAGAACCGCCACGCAGGCCCGCGCCGCGTCCAGATTGGCCCGCAGATATTCAAAGGACAGCGCCCGAATCGGCTGGGTCAGACCCTTCAACACGTCCAGTTCGTAACCCTCCACGTCAATCTTGCAGAACGCGGGCAAGCCATGCGCGACGATCAGTCGGTCCAGGGTGGTGACCGGCACGGACACGGCGTAGTCCCAGCGCACCCCATCGAAACCGCGCTCCGGTCGCACCGCTGCGATCCAGACCGGCGACAGGCTGCTCACGGTGGGGGTGCGCGCGCTGACGAACAGTTCGGCAACGCCGGGCGCAGCGCCGACCGCCTGTTCGATCAGGGTGATCGAGGGATGGTCGCCGAACCAGCGGCGCAGCAGGGCCATGCAGTGCGGTTGCGGTTCCACCGCGACGATCCGCGCGCCCAGCGGCAACCAGGCCCGCAGCCGGCTACCGACGTGCGCGCCGATGTCGAAGCAGAGATCGCCTGGCCGAACGAACGAAGCGTAGAACCGGGTCAACCGGCGTCGGCGCAGCGGAATGGCATGGTACATCAGCACCGAGCGCCACAGTCCCAACCGACGCGCGCAGCGATTCCAGAACGTCATGGTCGGTTAAACGAAAGTGAACAGGAAGGCGACGAGAAAACCGGCGATGGTAGCCAGCCCGACGGCTGGTCCGCCGTCCTCGTAGGCTTCGGGCATCATCACCGAGGACACCATCGCCAGGATGCCGCCGCCGGCGATGGCTCCGACCAGAGTCAGCAGCGCCGGCGGCGCGTCGGCGAGAAAGACATTGCCCAGCGCCGCCGCCAGCGCGCCGGCCAGCACCAGCAGTCCCCACAGGGCGAAGATGCGTTTTATGCCGAAACCCGCCTGTTTCATGCCCACCGCGCTGCCGATGGCTTCCGGCAGATTCGACAGGAACACCGCCGCCAGGAAAGTGAAGCGGAACGAGTCGAGCGCCACGAAGCTGGAACCGATCACCAGCGACTCGGGAATGCCATCGAGCAACGCACCCAGAAACAGCGCCAGCGGCGCGCCGGCCGCCGCGTGTTTCGCCATCAGCGCCGCTTCTTCTTGGCGGCTCAGGCGCTGAATGTTGGCCAGCGCCAGTTTTTGCCAAGCCGCCGCGTCGGCCTGCTCGCGCAGGGCGGCGACGTTTTGCAGGAGCCGTTGCGAGTTTAGAGCCTCGACCGCTTGGCGCAGACGGGGCGAGCGGTCGAGTAACTCGTCAAAATGCTCCCTGGCGATTTTGAGGAGTTCGACCTCGGTGAGGGCAGTCACGGTGGCGGTGCGCGGTTCGCCGGTCAGCAGGGCCATTTCGCCGAACGACTGACCCTCGGTCAGTCGGGCCAGCAGGGCGGGTTCGGCGGCGTCGGTCTGGCCGTTGGCGAGTACGGCGACTTGGCCGGCGACGGTCAAATACAGGGCGTCGCCAGCCTCGCCCCGGCGGAAGATGATGTCCCCGGCGGCGAAACGCGCCGGCTGGACGCACAGCAACACGTCCTCCATTTCCTCGGGCGGCAGCGAACGCAACAAATCCACTTGCGCCAACCGGGCCAGCAGCGCCGCCGAGCATTGCCGCTTCTGACGGAGCAGGTAGAGCTTGGCGAGGGCGGGATGGCGCAGGGCGGCGCCGTACTGTTCCAGCCAGCAGTCGCCCAGGTAATACACCATCCCGCCCAGCGCGAAGCCCGTCGCCACCCACAGCCAACTGGCGAGGCCGCTCAGGTGATCTTCCCGGATCAGCCGCTCCGCGCCCTCGAACGCCAGTTCCAGCGCCAACGCCTGGATCAGGGCGCCGGTGCCGAACGCCATGATGATGGCGTTGGTTCGCCGCGAGGGCCGGGCGAATAGGCCGATGCCCACCCCGACTAACAGCGAAAGCATCGCCAGCGTGGCCAGCAGCACCGCGCCAAGAACTCTGGGGAAATCGAGCGGCATGGGGTAGGAAAATTAGCTTGGTCCCGGTTCGGCCAGGGGGATGACATAGAACAGGATGGCGAAGAAGTGGAGAACGCTACCGGCCAGGACGAAACCATGCCAGATGGCGTGGTGATAGGGCAGGCGTTTCCAGACATAGAAGATGACGCCGAGCGTGTACGCCAGCCCGCCCAGCAGCAGCAGCCACAGGCCGCCCGGCGCGACATGGTTCAGCATCGGTTTGGCGGCGACCACCACCGCCCAACCCATGCCCACGTACAGCGCCACGGAAACGAGGGTCGAGCGGCGTCCGCGCACGATGCGCAATACGATGCCGACCAGCGCCAGTCCCCAGATGACGCCGAACAGCGACCAGCCCCAGGGGCCACGCAAGTTCACCAGCAGAAACGGCGTATAGGTGCCGGCGATCAGAATGAAAATCGCCGAATGATCGAGCGTCCGCAGCACCTTTTTGACGTGCGGTAGGGGAATGCTGTGGTACAGGGTCGAGGTGGTGTAGAGCAGAATCAGGGTCGCGCCAAAGATGCTGCATCCCACGATATGCCAAGCGTCGCCGTGCAAGCTGGCGAAGGCGGTCAGGACGCCCAGACCGGCGATGCCGAGCACGGCGCCCACGCCATGAGTGATGCTGTTGGCGATTTCCTCGCCCAGCGTATAGCGCGGCAGGTGATGTTCGGTGGTCATCGGCGGTTTCCTCCTCGGCTGCTGGCGAACAGTATAACGGCGCGCGCCATTTGCGCGCTCCCCATTGGACAATAGAGGATTGGCCTTGGTTTTGGCTCGTATCTCCCGGTTGTCTCGCCATCGCCGGGCAATGCCGACAGGCCCGTTGGCCTTTACCCATACGCCGTCGCATTCTTCCGCCGGTTGGCGGCGGTCGCCACCGCTTCCTCCCGCTTGGCGGCCATCTCGGCGACCAGGCGGCGATAGAATTCGCCCGCGCCGGGGGTTTCATCCCACAGCTCGTACTGGCGGACCACGGCGGCCACATCACCGGGCGTCAGGCCATCAAGCCGCAGTACGGACTCCTTCCAGGCCGCCGCTTGGGCGATGTCACCGCCCAGCCGGGCGAACTCCTGCGCGAACAGGCCCCAGCGCTGGCCCGGCTTGAGGAAATCGAAGCGGATTTTCCACGGGAAGCGGCGCAGGCTGGCCGCGTCCAGGCTTTCCATCAGATTGGTGGTGCAGATGAAGAGGCCATCGAACGCCTCCATCTGGGTCAGCAGTTCGTTGACCTGGGTCACTTCCCAGGAGTGGCGCGCGCCGCGCCGGTCGCGCAGGAAAGAATCGGCCTCGTCCAGCACCAGCACCGCGTCACGCTGGCGGGCGTCGTCGAACATGGCGGCGATGCGCTGCTCGGTCTGGCCCAGATACATGTCCAGTAGGTCGGAAGCGCGCTTGACCAGCAGCGGTTTTTCCAGCGCGTCGGCGATATGGCGGGCCAGTTCCGACTTGCCGGTGCCGGCGGGACCGTGGAAGCAGAAAATGCCCTGTGGGCGGCGTTGCAGCGCCGCGATCAGCTTCGGCACGTCCTGGTCCACGTTGAGAAAGCGCAGGTCGTAGCCGGTCGGCACGACGTTACGCGCTGGCGCCCGCTTCTGCCGGAGCAGGGTCGCCGAGCGGTCGAGCGCCTGCTGCACCAGCGCCCGGTTCGCTTCCAGATCGCCGTTGCCGGCGTGGCGGGCCAGCTTGGCCGCCCGTTCCAGTTGCGCCGGGGTCAGATGTTCGTGGGCGGCGATGCGGGCCAGCCAGTCGTCCTCGCCGGCCCAGTCGCCCAGATGGTGGCGGGCGATCTCGATCCGCACCGACTGCGGCGGCACGGTGAACCGGATGGCGTAATCGAAGCGTCGCAGATAAGCCCGGTTCATCGAGTCAGCGTCGTTGGTGAGCCACAGGGCCGGCACGGGGTTGTTCTCCAGGGTGCGGTTGATCCAGGCTTTGCCGGCGGCGGCTCGTCCCCTTCTCCCACCGAACAAGTCGGCGAAGGGGTCATGCTCGAACACGTCCTCCACTTCGTCGAACAGCAGCAGGGCATTGTCATGTCGCGCCAACAGCCGCTGGCCGAGGGTGAAAGCGCGCAACCGCCGCTCGCCCCGGATCGGATCGCCGTCCTCATCGGCGTAATCCACCTCGTACAGGTCCGCGCCCACCGCTGCGGCCAGCACGGCGGCGTATTCGGTCTTGCCCACGCCTGGCGGGCCGTACAGCAGCAGGTTGGCGCCAGCAATCTTGTTATTGAGCGCCGCCCGCAACAGCCCGACCGCCGCCGCCGTATCCCGCTGCAGGTGCGGAAAATTCGCCAGCGTCAGAGTGCGCCGGGGCGAGCGCTTGAGGAAGCAAGCCATCAGCGCCTCGGCGTCGGCGTGGGGCGCGAACAGGATGTTCGGCAAATCCTTCCACACCTCGAGCTTGTCCTCCAGGTCGGTATTGCGCGTGGCGATTTCGACCAGCCCCGTGGCGATGAGCGTGCCGGTGGGACTCAGCGCCGCGCGGATGTCATCCTGGGGGAGGCCGGTCAACCGCGCCAGCAGCTTGTGCAGAAATGACGTGCTCGTGCTCTGCGACTGTTGGGCGATGGCGTGATGAAACGTGCGATCCCCATGCAGAAATACGGCGAAGCAGAGCACGGCCAACTCGGCTTCGCTCAACCCGAGCAGCCCCGCGAGCAGTTCCAGGTTGCGCACCAGCGGCAGGTCTGGGTCGAGAGTGATCCGCGCCAGTTCCGCACGCCGTTGCTGGAGGAGACGAAGGAAACGCTCCGGCGACCGGGACCGTCCGCACTCGATCTCTTCCTCGTCCGCTTCATCGGACTCATCGTCGGATTCGGCCAGCCCGGTCAGGGCCAGGAATTCGTCGTTATCCCAGCAGCGATGGTGATGAAAGGGGGGGCGGCGGCGTCCGGCGCGCACCCAGCCCAGCAACAGGGCCAGGTCAATCAGCCAGCGGCCCAGCAAGGCGCGATAGGCGACGGTGTCGTCGTCGTCCAGCGGCAGGAGGGGTTGGGTGCTGACTTGCAGAAAATGAGAAAGAGTCATGAGGCGCTCCGGTCGGGTGAGTGAATGGAGCATAAAATACGACGGACACCTGACAGGATGCGTCGGCTGGATTGAAGTGTATGGAGGAGGAAGGAACAGAGAATCAGACGCCGGACAGTGCGCCCGTTACGGGTCGGTCATGAGGCGGTCATGGTGAATTCAGCCAGTTTTCCACAGCCAGGCCAGGAACCCGGCCAAACTCGCGGACATTGTGGGTCACCATGATCGCGCCCAGCGCCAGGGCATGGGCCGCGATCAGCGTATCCAAAGGCCCAATCGGCGTACCTCGTGCCTGTAAATACGCGCGCAGCGAGCCGTAGGCGGCAGCGGCGGGCGCGTCGAAGGGAGCGATTTCAAAGGTCGCGAGGAACAGCTCCAGCTTGGCGAGGTTGACAGCGCGGCGTTGGCTGGCGGCGATGCCGAAGCGCAACTCGGCCAGCGTGATGGCGGACAGCGCAACCTCGCCCTGTCGCCGACCGTCCAGGCGTCGCAGAATCGCCTCGAAGCCCGGACGCTGGTTGAGCAGGTAGATGCAGATATCGGTGTCGAGCAGCACCATGGGGGTTCAACCAAAATCCCGCGCCTGATCGGTCTCTGGTTGCTGGCGTTCCAGATCCAGCGGACCGATTTCGTCGAGCAACGCCTTAAGATCCTGATAAGCATAGATTTTTGGCAGCAGAATGACAGCGTTACCGACCTTTTTGATGACGACCTCGTCGCCTTCAAAACGGAATCCCTTGGGGAGGCGCACAGCTTGACTGTTGCCGTTGGTAAACAGGCGGGCGGTTTGCATGGCAAGTTCTCGGGCTGAATGTACATCCCAAGTATATACCTTTCGGTTCGTAGCTGTCCTGCGGCACGGCGCGGCGCCCGTCGAACCTTATATTCATCACTGCAGCGCAACCCGCCGCAGCAAACGCTTGCTTAGTTTAAATTTTCCTGTGATAGGGACCTGATGAGTCAATATGTGCCACACGAAACCGCATGAAACACAATATGGTGTTGCTTGTCCTCTATTATCACAGGATTATTTACAGTACCAAACTGTGAACTGAGCGGAGAATACAGCCCGCATCGGACCGGATGCGTCGGCTGAATTCCGGGGACACACGCGACGATGGTATCCGACGCAACTGGTCGCAAAGCCAGCGTATTCTTGTATCCGATAGCGGGCGACTGCCGAACGCCACCCGCACCCGACCTCCCCACCCGAAGGACATCGCCATGCCCCGCAAATCAACGCTGGACCCCAAAGTAAAAGCCCTGCTGGATAACCTCAACCTCGACGATGGCGACGATGATTTGCTCGCCGAACCGGCCGAGGATGCGACCGAACATCTGCGCATCCTGTACGAGCGGCTGGCCAATGGTCGGGAGCGGGCATTGCGGCCGGGAATGCTGGCGATCTGGAAGCCGGGGCTGAAAAATCGCCGGTTCCCCGCTTATGGTCAACCGGCCATCGTGGTCGAGCGGCTGTCCGCCCCGATCCTCGACCACGAAACCGAGTCGGGGATGACGTACTATCGGGAACCGCTCGATCTGCTGCTGGGCATCCTGCACCGGGACGGCGATTTTCTCGTTTACCATTTCGACAGCCGGCGCTTCCAGCCCTACGCTGCGGGCGGCACAGGGAACGGTTAGCCCGCCCGCTGGGGCTCGCGCCGGGTGCGCCCGCTGTCCTCACTCGCTTAACCCCGTGAATATCCATGAAAGAAGACGCCATCACCACGTTCAACCGCCGCCTGCGCATTCTGGCGATGTTCAAAGGCAGCGAGCCGCTCACGACCCAAATGATTTTCAAACGGTTGCAGGGGACCGCCGAGGAAATGGACGAGCGCTCGGTGCAGCGGGTCCTGGCGCTGCTGGGCGAGGCCGGTTTTCTGGAAACAGTCAATCCCGACGCCAAGCCGTTGCAGTGGCGCTGGCCCAAGGGGCGAAAGTTTATGGCCCTGCCCCGGCTGTCGGATCAGGAGGTGCTGGCGTTTCGGTTGCTGGAGCGATTTCTGGAGCCGTTGTTGCCCCGGAGTTCCTATCGCGCGCTGCGGCCCTACTTCGACGCCGCCCGGGACGAACTGGAGCGGATGCCAGGCTGGGCATCGGTCAAGAACTGGGAAACCAGGGTGCGAGTGGTGCCGCCAGCCCAGCCGCTGTTGCCGCCGGAACCGCCGGCTGTATTGGCCACGGCGACCGCTGGCAAGGACTGGGAACGCCAGCAGGAACAGATTCGCGCGGCGATCCTGGAAGCGTTGTTCGAGAACCGGCAATGCGCGGTCGAGTATCAGCAGCTTTGGCGGGACGAACCGGCGCGCTGGACGCTCCATCCGCTCGTTTATTTGCAGCGCGGGCCGGCGTTCTATCTGCTTTGCACCATTGACGACTACGCCGACGTGCGGCAGTTGGCCCTGCACCGGATGCGGTCTGCCCGAGTGCTGGATCAAAAGGCGAGCAAGCCGGCGGGATTCGACGCGGACCGGGAAGTGGAGCGCAGCCAAGGTATGGGCGGCAGCGGCGAACCGCTGCGGCTGGTGGCCCGGTTCTGGAAACGCGCCGGGTTGCATCTGCTGGAAACCCGCCTGGCCACCGATCAGGTGGTGGAAGAGGGGGATGACGACCATTTC
Organism: Candidatus Contendibacter sp.; assembly: GCA_008933795.1. GTDB lineage: Bacteria > Pseudomonadota > Gammaproteobacteria > Competibacterales > Competibacteraceae > Contendibacter. Next base: position 13,114 of record WBUJ01000023.1, read on the forward strand.
CGGCTGACCGCCACCGTCAACGACACCGCGCAACTGCGTTGGTGGCTGCTGTCGTTCGGCTCCAAGGTGGAGGTGCTGGAACCCACTGAACTGCGGGAGGAAATGGCGAATCAGGCGTATTGGATGAATTGGATGTATGCGAAGGCAAATGGCGCGTTCGAACAAAGAGGGCCATAACGCCCATCATCTCGTTAAAAGCGTTGCGGAGTTTCTGGGCAATTCACCCTGACGCCGAGCAACCGATGCACAAATGGCATGGCATCGCTGAAAAAACCGATTTTGTCAGTTTTAATCATCTGCGCGAAACTTTTAGCAGCGCCGATTACGTGCGCCCCTACACGATTTTCAATGTGGGCGGCAATAATTATCGAATCATTACAGTGGTGCGTTATTGTGACCACAAGATTTTTATCCGCTGGGTGCTAACCCATCGAGAATATGACGAATGGTTTGGAATTTACCGAAAGGGTAAAGCATGACTCCGCAAGCGACTTTTGATTTGAAGGTGCTAGAGCATACCTGGATCGCTTTCGACCGTATAGCCTATTTGCGCCCCATTCCCATAATTTTTGAAGGCTGCCGTACTCTTGTGAAATTTACCCAAATCGATTTAAGCCGAAAATCGCAAGCTCCACAGACCGCGCCTCGATATACAGGCGATATGCTGAATAGTGAACACCCAGACTACTTAGCTCCCCACCCAACTTTCGGACAATGTTAATGTCTGAACAGACATTTTGATGAGTGCCAGCCGGATGACCTGGGCAACTACAGTAATCACCCGCTTTAATATCGGGCGTTTTGTTTCCGAGAGCCGCATTAGCAGATTCGGAAAGCCACACTAGATTGCCGCTTCGCCACAACACATTTTGATTGAAATCATCCTTGTCGATTATTCCGAATGCCGAAAATCCGCCAAGAGCGTTGAAGTGCGGATCACTATCTATATTCTGTGCGAATACATGCTCTAACTCTAGACCAGTTGAAGAAATATTGGACGTCAGACTGAAATGCAAATGGCCGCACAAACTACGCTCTTGCTCCTTAAGCAAGAATTTTAGGTTTGTCTCATTGAACCCAGAAAGAATATTCTCCACAAAATCCTTTGCGCCACACCAAGTTGACCACTGCTGGATAAAATCATTAACTGATTTCGAAAACGTACTCCTACAATAGTTGACAAAGTTTGCATTCCATCTCGAACTCATATTCCAATTTAATATCTGCATTCTTTCGATAACTTCGAGCATTGAAATTTTAGTGCGGGGGACCCAATCATACCGAGATAGTTTGTCAAGAAGATCGGTCAGTGCCTTCGGTTGATTCTGTGATCGGCTCTGGATATCTAATATCGCAGTTTGGATTGGCTGTACCAATGCCGGGTTAAAAAGTGCTGTAATTGGAAAAGACTGATGCCATTCTCTACCATAAAGTGCTCGGAACTTAAGTAGCAATGCGAGAAAATGTGGTTGTAAGCGAAGCGAAAGCAAGGTAACGCGGTAATCATCATTCACAGAACAATGCGTGTAGTGTAATGATGGCACACCTGCACCTAATCGTCCAGAAAGATAATTCTCAAGTTGTTGTAGTTGCTCAACAACTTCTTTAATATCTTTTAACCAATTTGTAATTAGGGCTGTAACATTGACAGGATTCCCTGCTGCATTTTGTAATTCGGCCCGAAAGAAATTGTCATAAGCTGCTTCCGCACTCTGCCAAATTGCATCACGGTCGGTTGCCATACGCAAATAGCAAGAAAGAAGGCGAACTAATTGGTCATCGCCGTCCTTGCCATTGTTAAACAAATTGCAAAAAACGCATGAATCTAATGTCTTATAGAGTTTGCCAAATTCAGTGTGTAATTGTCTAGTCAAAGGAATATTACTAACATCTACGGCATATTGTAAGAGCAAAGATTTAAGTTTTTCTAAATTAGTCAATGACTTGCCTCGATCATTTAATGTCATGAACGAAGTCAGCCCAAAATGAGCATCTAATTGAATGATGCTAATCTTAAAATCCTGAGAATTGAGAAAACCTAATGCCTTTAAGTTTTTATGGCCCCAATCCATCATGCGCTTGGCGTTATCCAACATTCGCATTTGCGACTGACTTTTGGTGGTAAGGACGCTAAAACTTGGAGTTGGCAATGTTAGCTGATTAACAAGCCTAGCGAAAAATCCATGATCATCACCTGGGTGTTGTATGAGGCGGGGTACTGTAGTTACGCTATCTCTCAACGTCACATAAAAAAGATTGGAAACATTTAGATTTTTGCTGGCAGCAAATATATGCCCGAGCAAAAACAGGCTGGTGAGCCGTTGTTGTCCATCCACAACCATATGTAATTGGATTGGTTTATAGTAATGATCTTGTAAAACTCCATCTTTCTGGAAAGCTGACTGTAGTTTGTTCAAATCATCGTTACCTTGGAAATCAAGGAAAACGCTCTGATTGTTTAGAAGTTCTGATGAATTAATTTCAATCAGGTGAAAAGTGGAGAGATAATGGCCTCCATTTAAACTGGATGCTTTTATCATATCTTGCCACAAATCTTTAACTTGACTCTCTTCCCATGCATAGGGGCGTTGAAAGGATGGAATAATGAATATCGTTGCTTGATCAGTTAAAAGATTGTAAATAGACTCAAATTGATTGGAATGAATGATTTTCATAGTTTATCCCCTCATTTCAGAATTACAGTTAATTGGGTTTAGAAGCAAACAATACGAGCAATTCAAGCCGCATGGGATTCCACTCTTGCCACCACCAGCGACAGATTATCCCGCGCTCCATGCCGCCAAACGGCATCTGCGCCGTGACTTCCAGCGCCGGATCAAACAACTCCAAAATCATTGCTTGGCCGATCTCGTCATGGATGCCATCGTTGCACAACGCCAGCGGATCAGATTCCTATGCCATTAAAATACAATAAGTCATAGGGTTACGTCAAACAAGCTGACCGTTCCTTTAACCATCGCTTGAAGGAATTTTGACTCTCACCTGACAGCTTACCCGCCAACAAACCTTCAACGCTGATGTCTTCGTCAATCTCTTCCCAATGAATGCCCTCACCCTTGCCAATCAATCTCCAGTGATCACGCTCTTCCTGAGATGCATGTAATAACCGGGGAAACCAGGCCAGCGGGACTTCCAGAGTTCGCCCATCACTGAGATCAACACTCAAGGTATCCTCGGTTACTATTACGCTTTCAGCATGAGGGGTTTGGATTTCAATCGTGGAAGTACGCATTCCAAGCCTCCATCAACTTTGACCGATGGTCGGAAACAAGCTGCTGAATACGCGCAAGCTCGATTCGAGAATGCCCGCCGCTGCTTTGTAAACGAACCGGAGTGAGCCAGAATTTGGCAATCCTGTCTTCACGTTCGACGTGAACATGCGGCGGCTCATCACGATCACCCGCGTAGAAGAAAAAGCGATAGGGGTCCGATTCTCAATACGGTTGGCATTCTACAATTCCACCGTAACCGCTACCAGCGACAAATTATCCCCCGCGCCGTGCCGCCAAACTGCGTCCCGCCACACTTTCGTCTGCGCTGCCACGTCCAGTAGTGGATCGAACAACTCCCACATCATTGCCTCGCCGATTTCGTCGTGGATGCCATCGCTGCACAGCACCAAGGTATCGCCCGGTTCCAGCGTCACCAGCATCCGATGAATGGCGAAATCGCTTTCCTCGGGGTCGGCGCACAACACATGGGCAAGCGCTCCATACATGCTGGCATATTCGGTATCGGGCGATGTCTCGCCCCGGTCGATCATCCCCTGCAAGACCGTGTGATCCTTGGACAGCCGCCGCCATCGTCCTTCCTGGTTCACCTGATACACCCGCGAGTCACCGACGTTGAGTATAGCCGAATGCTGGCCCCGAACGTGCGCCACGGCAAGGGTCGAAGCCGCACCGTAGGTCTTGCGGTGATTGGCCAAACATTCAGCCAGTCGAGCCTGCACGTGGCGCACATGCCGGTTGGCGACGAATCCGTCCTGCAACCAGTCCCGGTGCTCCCGGACGGACTTGAGAAGTTCTTCCAGCACGATCCGGCTGGCTTGTTGCGGCGCGATCCGGCGATCACCGCCGCTGGCTGCCACCCCGTCGGCCACCGCCAGCAACACCTCGTCCCCTGCCAGGGACAAAGCGGTGATCGGTAACACCGGGGCTTGATGAATCGTCCCGTCGATCAGTATGCAATCCTGCTGCTGGCGGCAGACCTTGCCCCGGTGCATGGTGTAGGCCAGCGTCAACATCATTCCGAGTCCTCCATCGCCGGCTTGGATTCGGCAGATTCATCGTTGGGAGCTTCGTTCGTTTCGGGGGCCATTTCCCCGGATAGCGCCACCATCAACTCGGCGAGCCGATAGGCATCCCGGATAAACAAGGGAATTCTGCTGGCATGGACCATGGACGACCAATTTTTGTTTTCCTTGCGATTGTCATAAAAACCAAACAGCATCCCTTCCAGCAGGGTAAGAGCCAACTCGTTTAGCCGATCATCCTCCCGTTTCTGTTCCTCCAACTGATTGGCGAATTTATACGCATGGAACACAAACTGATGAAAAGTGAATTGTGAGCCAAACAACGTACCGCGATTGAAAAAAACCGATAACAGCGTTTTGGCGATCCGCGACGCGGCGTAATCCCGGAAATCTACTGTTTGCAACAACATGACACGTTCCTTAACCATGGTTGGGTACGATCAAGCTATTGAACCCGACACCCTTTCCGCATCCGATGATAGCCGCTAAGGCTGGGTCTCCGCCAAAAACACCGCCAAGCGCACCAACGCCAACGTATCCCGGCAGCAGTATTCGGCCAGCGCCGCCCGCAACTCCGCGCGCCGTTCGGCGGAAGTGTCGGAGTGGTACAACTCCCGCCAGGCGCCGCTCGCCGCCCCGCCGTCGCCGATGGCAAGCGCGCTATAATCCAACTCCGGTGCAATCGTCGGCAGCACCGCCTTGAGTGACCAGCGGCCCTTCATTGCCGGATGGCAGTAGTACCGCTCGGTGAGAGGCTTGAGATCGACCACCCGCGCGATGAGGGCGGCGAGAGCCGGCGCCAAATCCGGGTATTCCCTTTGGAGTTCTTGGAGCCGTCCGACCTCGAAGCTTCGGTTGTAGACGAACACCGGTCCAACATCGCCCACCGCCTCCACCAGTGCCTCGGCGAAGGCACGGCGGGGATCGTCCTCGCCCTCGGCTAGAAAGGCGCAGTGCGCCAGGTGGCCCGGCGCGGTTTCGACGTGACGGGACCATTGCACCACCAGTTGTTGGTAGGGCTGTGTCCCGACCCACAGCGGCACCGCGACCTGCATCGATTCGAAGTCCAGATAACGGCGCGGATAGCCCAAACCGTTTAGGAGCGCGGCGACGGCTGGATCGCGCTCGGCCGCGCCCGATTGAATCACTCGCGCCACCCGGACTTGCTTGCGTGTTAGCGGGTAATCCGCCGGAATTTGGCGCACGTCCGCGATGCCCCGATCCAGCAGACCTTGCAACCGCCGACCCGAAAGCCGGGGCAGGCAGTCGAGCGGGTAATCCGGTTGCGGTGGTTGGTCGGCGCCGCAATGGGACTGGAACGGACAGTCGTAGGGGCTGTGGCACTGTGAACCGGGAGTGATGGCGGGTTCCGTTCCGGTCAGGGTGGCGCGAGCCTCGGCGACCCATTGGGGCACGGCGGGCAGGAGATCGGCCACCTCGGCATCCAGCAGATTCGGTTTCAACAACCCGCGATAGTCGCTCCCTCCGGGATAGACGAAGGCAGTATCCACGTGCGCTAGTTCGACACCGGTTAGCGGAAGCACGGCGCCGATCACCCACACTTGGATCGCGCAATCCTCCCGATGCTCGTCCTTGATCCAAGTGCTGGCCTTGACCTCACGCAAGCGATAGCCGCCGGACTCCGGCAGCAACAGATCGGCGCGGACCAGCACACCATCACGCTGGAAGGCGGCCTCGAACAACGGCCGGTCGGGCTGTTCGGCCAGCGCCCGCCGGGTCAGCGCCAGCGCCGCGCCTGCGTCCGGTGTGTCGATCAAAACGCCATCGGGGTACAGACCCCGAGCCACGTCGCCCACCTGAAAGCCGATTTGAAACCGCTGCCCGGTTTGTTCGGAAACTTGCTGCAAATCCGGGCGATGGACGGACAGCCACAACCGTCTCGGACATTGCCGGAACGCTTGCAGCCGGGATTTGGACAGACCGTGGGCCATGGGTGCGCCTCCGCGTGAGGTTTGGAATGGCGGCAGCATAAGGCTGGCAACCGACGGGATGCGTCCGATCAGATATTTCCACCAACCCGACCCGATCTCGGATAGGTAGGTTCCTGCCATCGCCAGCCGGCATGTTACAATACGGGCCTTATTTCAAAACGGGTCCGTGGACAGCGAGCAACGGCGTTTCATGAGCATCGAACAAGCCATCATCGAGGGATGCCAACAGCTAGACATCCAGTTGCCGGAGGGGGCCCGCGCGCGCCTGGCGGCCTATCTGGCTCTACTGGATCGCTGGAACCGCGCCTACAACCTGACCGCCGTGCGCGAACCGGAGGCGATGGTGATCCGGCATCTGCTGGATAGCCTATCCATCCTGCCGTGGTTGGAAGGACCGCGCGTGTTGGATGTAGGCAGCGGCGCCGGCTTGCCAGGCATTCCCTTGGCCATCGCCCGGCCGGAATGCGAATTCTGCCTGCTGGATAGCAACGGCAAACGTACTCGGTTTCTGACCCAGGCCACCGTCGAGTTGCGACTGCCAAACGTCGGCGTGGTGCGCGGCCGGGTCGAGGACTATCGGCCGGCTACCCCATTTAATAGTGTTGTGTCGCGGGCGTTCGCGACTCTGGCGGATCTGGTGGCGGACGCCGGGCGACTGTGCGCGCCGACTGGACGGCTGCTGGCGATGAAGGGAGTCTTCCCCGACGACGAGTTGGCCCGCCTGCCATCCGCCTACCAAGTGGTCGGCGTTTACCCGTTGCGGGTTCCCCATCTGGACGCCGAGCGCCATCTGGTGCATCTGACGCCCGCTTCCCGAGACTGAGTTCATGGCCGCCATCATCGCGATTACCAATCAGAAGGGGGGAGTGGGTAAGACCACCACCGCCGTCAACTTGGCTGCCTGCTTGGCGGCGCTGCGGCAGAACGTGCTGCTGATCGATCTCGACCCGCAGGGCAACGCCACCATGGGTTGCGGCGTGGACAAGCACACCGCGCCCGCCACCAGCTACGACGTGTTGCTGGGCGAGGCGACCCTGACCGAAGCCCTGCAATGGGTCGAGAAAGCCCAGATGCAACTGCTGCCCGCCAACGGCGATCTGACCGCCGCCGAGGTCAACCTGCTGGAAAAAGAGAACGCGCCGGGCCGGCTGCGCGACGCCCTCGCGCCGGTGGCCTGGAACTTCGACGTGATTCTGATCGATTGCCCGCCGGCGCTGAACATGCTGACCGTCAACGCGCTGACCGCCGCCCAGTCGGTGATCATCCCCGTCCAATGCGAGTATTACGCGCTGGAAGGATTGTCGGCGCTGCTCGACACCATCGAGAAGGTGCGCAAGTCCACCAATCCCGGTTTGCGCATTGAGGGTTTGGTGCGGACCATGTTCGATCCCCGCAACCGGCTGGCCAACGATGTTTCCGCCCAGATTGTCGAGCACTTCGGCGCGGCGGTGTTCGAGACGCTGATTCCCCGCAACGTGCGGTTGGCCGAGGCGCCCAGCTACGGCCTGCCGATCATCTATTACGACGACAGCTCGCGCGGCGCGCAAAGCTACCGGGAACTGGCGAAGGAAGTGCGGAAACGCCTGCGGCGGCCTGCCGTCAGAGCGGGGGAGGGAGCGGGCGCATGATTAAAAAAAGGGGCGGACTGGGGCGCGGCCTGGATGCGTTGCTGGGCGCGAGCGTGACGGCGCGGAGCGAGACGCCACCGGACCAGGCGGCGGTCGAGTCGCTACGGCTATTATCGGTCGATTGCATCCAGCGCGGCCGCTACCAGCCACGCCAGGATTTGCGCGAGGACACCTTGCGGGATCTGGCCGAGTCCATCCGCGCCCAAGGCGTGGTGCAGCCGGTGGTGGTGCGGCCGCTGGGGGAGGGACGCTATGAATTGATTGCCGGGGAACGGCGCTGGCGGGCGGCGCAATTGGCCGAATTGCGCGAAGTGCCGGCCGTGATCCGCGAGGTGTCTGATCAGGCCGCCATCGCCATGGCGTTGATCGAGAACATCCAGCGCGAGGATCTGAATCCCTTGGAGGAAGCCGCCGCCCTGCGACGGCTGATTGTCGAATTTAACCTGACTCACCAGCAGGCCGCCGAGGCGGTGGGCCGGTCGCGAACCGCGGTGAGCAACCTGCTGCGGTTGCTGGAGCTGGTCGAAGACGTGCAGCGGCTGGTGCGCGAGCGCAAGCTGGACATGGGCCACGCCCGCGCCCTGTTGCCCCTGTCGCCGCCCTTGCAGCGGGAAGCCGCCCGCCAAGTGTTACTGCGCGGGCTGTCAGTTCGGGAGACCGAGGAACTGGCCCGTCGTCTCCAACAAAGCGCCAGCGTTCCAGCGCCAGCGGCAAAGTCGCTCGATCCCAACATCCGGTTGTTGCAGGACGATCTGTCGGAACGGCTGGGCACGCGGGTGCGCGTGCGGCACGTGGCCTCCGGCAAGGGTTGCGTGGTTATCCACTACAACAGCCTGGACGAGCTGGACGGCATTCTATCCCGGGTCAGGTGACGCGGTAATTTTCGTTGACCCCACCGCGGCAAATTCCCTATAATTCGTGGCGCTCTACGTGGCTAGGGAAAGTTAGGGGAAACGAGTTTTGGGGAAGTGATTTTGGAGTTTCGTAGAGAAACAAAACCAAAACAAACACATAACTAGACCTATAAATATGCCCAGCGCAGTGCGGCGCCTAGAGAATTAGAACGAATGCGAGCCATGGGCGCAAAACAGGTCACCCGGACCATCCTCCTCATTCAACTGCTCGTCACGCTGTTGGGCGCTGCTGTCGCTCTCGCCCTCGGCGGCGCCCGAGCCGCATACTCCTCGCTAGTCGGAGGCGGCGTCAGCGCTCTTGTTACCCTGTACTTCGCCAGCCAGGTGTTCTCGGTTCGCGTCGGCTCACCTGCCGCCAAAATCGCCCGCGCGTTCTACTTGGGCGAGCTGGTCAAGCTGCTGCTGACGGTCGTCCTGCTGAGCATCGCCCTGCTGTGGCTTGAGGTCTCGCCGCTTCCCCTCCTGTTGGCATACATGGCGGCGCTGATGGCGTATTGGCTGGCATTACCCTTCACATTCGACGCTTCGGTGAGGACGCTATGAGCGAAACTGGTCATTCCGCAACAGGGTATATCATCCACCATCTGACCAATCTCCGGTTCGATCTTGCCCAGATGAAGTTTCTCCATGGGGAGGAGACGGGTGGCTTCGGAGTGGTGCATGTCGATACGCTGCTGTTCTCGGTCGGCTTGGGGGCGCTGTTCCTGTGGCTGTTCACCAAGGCGGCAAAATCCGCTACCAGCGACGTGCCCGGTGGGTTGCAGAACTTCTGTGAAATCATGGTCGAGTTTGTCGACAGTCAGGTCAAGGATTGCTTCCATGGCCGCAATCCGGTGATTGCACCGCTGGCATTGACCATTTTTATCTGGGTGTTCCTGTGGAACGCCATGGACTTGCTTCCGGTGGATTTGTTGCCGGCCATCGCCGGCGTGCTGGGCATTCCCTATCTGCGCTCGGTGCCCTCCACCGACCTGAACTCGACCTTCGGTCTGTCGATCTCGGTGTTGCTCCTGCTCTACTACTATGGCTTCAAGGTCAAGGGTCCGGGCCATTTCACCATGGAAATCCTGACCCACCCCTTTGGCAAATGGCTGATGCCGTTCAACCTGTTGTTACGGATCGTCGAGGACTTGGCCAAGCCCATCTCGCTCGGTCTGCGTTTGTTCGGCAACCTCTACGCCGGCGAGTTGATCTTCATCCTGATCGCGCTGCTGCCCTGGTGGATTCAGCCCGCGTTGAGCTGGCCGTGGGCGGTGTTCCACCTGCTGATCATCACCCTGCAAGCCTTTATTTTCATGGTGCTGACGATCGTGTATCTGAGCATGGCGCACGAGGATCATTGACCGAGCGGCTCTCGAACTTTGGATTCCGGCCACGCCGCCATTCGCTTGGCCGATCTCGCCAAACCCGGTTTTCTTTCCATCCACACCCCAACCTTTATAACGGGAGACACTAATGGAAGCTGCAAGCCTGATTGCCAACGTGCAGGGTATGACCGCCATCGCCGTGGCCATGATCATCGGCATGGGCGCGCTGGGTACCGCCATCGGTTTCGCCCTGCTGGGCGGCAAGTTTCTGGAAGGCGCCGCTCGCCAGCCGGAAATGATCCCCGCGCTACAGGTCAAGATGTTCATCGTCGCCGGTCTGCTCGACGCGGTGACCATGATCGGCGTCGGCGTCGCGTTGTTCTTCACCTTCGCCAACCCGTTCCTCGGTCCGGTGCAGGCTCTGATCAAGTGATTCCCGGGGTCTTCGGCACTTTAACCCCGTGCATCCTGAGGAGGTAACCGCGTGAATTTCAATGCCACCCTCATTGGGCAGATGATCACGTTTGGCCTTCTGGTGCTCTTTACCATGAAGTATGTATGGCCGCCGATCATGCAGGCCATGCAAGACCGCCAGAAGCGAATCGCCGATGGCCTAGCGTCCGCGGAGCGTGGCGTGCGCGAACAGGAACTGGCCAAGGCCAAGGCCGCGCAAACGCTGAAGGAAGCCAAGCAGCACGCCGCCGAAATCGTCGCCCAGGCTCAAAAGCGCGCCAACGACATCATCGAGCAATCGAAACTGGACGCCCGCACCGAGGGTGACCGCCAGCTCGTCGCGGCCAAGGCCGAGATCGAGCAGGAGGTTAACCGCGCCCGCGAGCAGCTTCGCCACCAGGTCGTCACTCTCGCCGTCGCTGGCGCCAGCAAGATTCTCAAGCGCGAGGTCGACCCAGCGGCCAACGCCGCCCTGCTGGATGACCTGGTCGCGCAGCTCTAACCACACGGACCACGCCAATGGCTGAAACCACAACCGTCGTCCGACCCGCCGCCGCCGCCCGGCCTTATGCCCGCGCCGCGTTCGAGGATGCGCAGGCGGCCAACGCGCTGCCGCTCTGGTCCGAACTGTTGCAGGCCGCCGCCGCCGTTGCGGCGGATCCCGCCATGCAGCGGCTGTTGGGACCCTGGAATCCCACGCTCCGCAGCGATCAGAAAGCCGAACTGGTGGCTGGACTGTGCCGCGATCTGCGCGGCGGCGCGGAAGTGCCGGAGGTCTTCGTCACTTTCCTTGAGATGCTGGCCGAATTTCATCGCCTGCATCAGCTTCCGGGCATCGCCGTCTTGTTCGAGCGGTTGCGCGCGGAGGCCGAAAGCACGATCCGCGCGCAACTCATCAGCGCCGCCGCCATCACCGACGCTCAGCGCAAGCGCGTCGCCAAGGCGCTCAAGGCGAAGTTCCGGCGCAATGTCGAGCTGGACTGCAAGACGGATGAGTCGCTGATTGCTGGCGCGGTGATTCGGGTCGGCGATCTGGTGATCGACGGTTCGGCGCGCGGCCGGCTGGACAAACTCGCCACGGCCTTAAGCCTGTAAGGGGAATACCGCTTTATGCAACTCAAACCATCCGAAATCAGCGATCTGATTCGGCAGCGCCTGCAGGGCTTTGAGGCGACCGCCGAAGCGCGCACGGAAGGCAGCATCGTCAGTCTGGCCGATGGCATCGCCCGGATTTATGGCCTGGACAATGCCATGCAGGGTGAAATGATCGAGTTCCCGTCTCCCCGGGAAGGCGATCCGGTCACCTATGGTCTGGCCATGAACCTGGAGCGCGACTCCGTCGGCGCGGTAATTCTGGGCGACTACGAGCACTTGGCCGAAGGCGACAAGGCGCTCTGCACCGGGCGCATTCTGGAAGTGCCGGTCGGCGAGGCCCTGCTGGGCCGCGTGGTCAATACCTTGGGCCAACCGATTGACGGCAAGGGACCGATCAACGCCACCCAGAGCTCGCCTATCGAGGTCATCGCTCCGGGCGTTATCGAGCGCCAGTCGGTGAGTCAGCCGGTGCAGACCGGGCTGAAAGCCATCGACGCCATGGTGCCGATTGGCCGTGGTCAGCGCGAATTGATCATCGGCGACCGGCAGACCGGCAAGACTGCCGTCGCGATCGACGCGATCATCAATCAGAAGGGTACGGGCATCAAGTGCATCTACGTGGCGATTGGTCAGAAGAACTCGTCGATTGCCAACGTGGTGCGCAAGCTGGAAGAACACGACGCGATGGGTCACACCATCGTCGTGGCCGCCAGCGCGTCTGAATCCGCGGCGATGCTGTACATTGCGCCGTATTCCGGCTGCGCCATGGGCGAGTACTTCCGCGACCGGGGCCAGGATGCGCTGATCATTTATGATGACCTGTCCAAGCAGGCCGTGGCCTATCGCCAAGTGTCCCTGCTGCTGCGCCGCCCGCCAGGCCGCGAGGCTTTCCCCGGCGACGTGTTCTATCTGCACTCCCGGCTGCTGGAGCGCGCCTCCCGCATTAACGCCGACGAGGTGGAACGCCTCACCAACGGCGCGGTGAAGGGCCAGACCGGCTCGCTGACCGCCTTGCCGATCATCGAGACCCAGGCTGGCGACGTGTCCGCGTTCGTGCCGACCAACGTGATCTCGATCACCGATGGCCAGATCTTCCTGGAAACCGACCTGTTCAACGCTGGCATCCGGCCTGCCATCAATCCTGGCTTGTCCGTATCCCGCGTCGGCGGCGCCGCCCAGACCAAGATTGTCAAGAAGCTCGGCGGCGGTATCCGGCTGGCCCTGGCCCAGTACCGCGAACTGGCGGCTTTTGCCCAGTTTGCGTCCGACCTGGACGAGGCGACCCGCAAGCAGCTTGAACGCGGCCAGCGGGCGACCGAGTTGATGAAGCAGAAGCAGTACTCGCCGATGTCGGTGGCCGAGATGGGCATTTCGCTGTTCTCGGTGGACCGGGGCTACCTGGACGATGTGCCGCTCAACAAGATCGGCGATTTTGAAGCCGGGTTGCTGGCGTTCGCGCGGGCCAACCATGCCGCCCTGGTCGACAAGATCAATGCGACAGGCGACTACAACGATGAGATCGAAAGCGGCATCAAGAAGGTCGTGGAAGATTTCAAGGCCCACTACGTCGGTTAAACGGGTGCAGCATGGCCGGTGCTAAAGAGATACGAACCAAAATCAAGAGTATCAAAAGTACTCAGAAGATCACCAAAGCCATGGAAATGGTAGCGGCGAGCAAAATGCGCAAGGCGCAGGACCGCATGCGAGCGGCCCGGCCTTACGCGACCAAGATTCGCAACGTCATCTCGCACCTGGCCCATGCGCATACCGAGTATCGCAGTCCAGGACTGGTGGAGCGCGAGGTCAAGCGAGTCGGGCTGATCGTGGTTTCGACCGACCGCGGCCTGTGCGGGGGGCTCAATACCAACCTGTTCAAGGCCGCCATCGCCGTCATGCAGCAATGGCGGAACCAGGGGGTCGAGATCGACATCTGTACGATCGGCACCAAGGCGTTCCAGTTCTTTCGCCGACTGAAGGGCAATGTCGTCGCCCACGTTGCCCACTTGGGCGACGCCCCCCGGTTCGAGGATGTACTCGGGCCGGTGAAGGTCATGGCCGATGCGTTCGCCGAGGGGAGAGTGGATGCGGTTCACTTGGTGTATAACGAGTTCGTGAACACCATGAGCCAGAAGCCCAGGATCGAGCAACTGGTGCCGGTCACCTCCGAGGTGAAGGAGGCTGCTCCCACTCACCGTTGGGATTACATCTATGAACCCGATCCCAAGGAACTGATCGAACTGCTGCTGCGGCGTTACGGCGAGTCCGTGGTTTATCAGGCCCTGGTGGAGAATGTCGCTTGCGAAATGGCCTCTCGCATGGTGGCCATGAAGAGCGCGACCGACAACGCTGGCGCTATTATCGATGAGTTGCAACTGATCTATAACAAGGCCCGGCAGGCGTCGATCACCCAGGAGTTGGCCGAGATCGTGGGTGGCGCCGCGGCGGTGTGAGGTCATGGCGCGCGCCTGCTCCGGCTGGGTGGGCGTGCGGTGAAACCAGTTTAAGAGGAACCCAAAGAATGAGTTCTGGCAATATCGTGCAAATCATCGGCGCGGTGGTGGACGTCGAGTTCCCCCGCGGGTCGGTGCCCAAGATCTACGATGCGCTGCGTCTCGATGAAAACGGGCTGATCCTGGAAGTGCAGCAGCAACTGGGCGACGGCGTGGTCCGCACCATCGCCATGGGGCCGTCCGAAGGGTTGAAGCGCAACATGGTCGCCTCCAACACCGGGGCGCCGATCTCGGTGCCGGTGGGTAAGCCCACCCTGGGCCGGATCATGAACGTGCTGGGGATACCGATCGACCACAAGGGGCCGGTGGAAACCGACACCTATCGCGCCATCCATCAGCCGGCGCCTAGCTACGAGGATCAGTCGGGCGCGACCGAGTTGCTGGAAACCGGGATCAAGGTGATCGACCTGCTCTGTCCGTTCGCCAAGGGCGGCAAGGTCGGCCTGTTCGGCGGCGCCGGCGTGGGCAAGACCGTCAACATGATGGAGTTAATCCGCAACATCGCCATCGAGCACTCGGGTTACTCGGTATTCGCCGGCGTGGGCGAGCGGACCCGCGAGGGCAACGACTTCTATCATGAGATGAAGGACTCGAACGTGCTGGACAAGGTGGCCCTGGTTTATGGCCAGATGAACGAGCCGCCGGGCAACCGGCTGCGCGTGGCCCTGACCGGTCTGAGCATCGCCGAGAACTTCCGCGACGAAGGCCGCGACGTGCTGCTGTTCGTGGACAATATTTACCGCTACACCTTGGCCGGCACCGAGTGTTCGGCGCTGCTGGGTCGTATGCCCTCGGCGGTGGGCTATCAGCCGACCCTGGCCGAGGAAATGGGCGTGCTGCAGGAGCGCATCGCCTCGACCAAGACCGGATCGATCACCTCCATTCAGGCGGTGTACGTGCCCGCCGACGATCTGACCGACCCGTCGCCGGCCACCACCTTCGCCCACCTGGACGCCACGGTGGTGCTGTCCCGCCAGATCTCCGAACTGGGCATCTACCCGGCAGTGGATCCGCTGGATTCCACCTCCCGGCAGTTGGATCCGCTGGTCGTGGGCCAGGATCATTACGATACTGCCCGCGCGGTGCAAGGCACGCTGCAGCGCTACAAGGAACTGAAGGACATCATCGCCATTCTGGGCATGGACGAACTGTCCGACGAAGACAAGCTGGTGGTGGCGCGGGCCCGCAAGATTCAGCGCTTCCTGTCGCAACCGTTCTTCGTGGCCGAAGTGTTCACCGGTTCGCCCGGCAAGTACGTCGCGCTCAAGGACACCATCGCGGCTTTCAAGGGCATCGTCGCCGGCGAGTACGATAACCTGCCCGAGCAGGCGTTCTACATGGTCGGCTCGATTGACGAGGCCGTGGAAAAGGCCACCAAGCTGTAATGGGGTAGCGGCCCGGGACGGCGTATCGTCGCCGGCGCCGCGTTCCATTCGCAACCGACAAGAGGACGCACCATGGCCATGACACTACACGTCGACATCGTCAGCGCGGAGAAGGAGTTGTTTTCCGGAGCCGCCGAGATGGTGACCGCGCCGGGTGAATTAGGCGAGTTGGGTATTTTGCCGCGCCACAGCCAGTTGCTGACGCGGTTGAAGCCCGGTCAGGTTCGGGTTCGACTGCTGGGCGGCGAGGAGCAACTGTTTTACGTGTCGGGGGGATTACTGGAAGTCCAGCCCCACGTGGTGACCATCCTGTCCGACACGGCAGAACGGGCCAAGGATCTGGACGAAGTTGCGGCGCAGACCGCCAAGCAGCGCGCCGAGCAGGTGATCGCCGACAGCCGGAGCGAGTTCGAGTTCGCCCGGGCCAAGGCCGAGCTGGCCGAGGCGATCGCACAGTTGCAAACTATCGAGAGGCTGCGCAAGCTGCGTAAATCGGGTTAATCAGGCTAACAATAATAATAGTCTCGACCCCGCTAGGCCGTGACCCCGCGTCACGGCCTTTTTGTTTGTTCCGGCATTGGGCCGGGAACAGAATTTCGAATGCACGGCCAGAGCCCGGACCGGGGAAGGTTCGGTACAATACGAAAATTTTTCAAGCGAGGCGTACCTATCATGCAGCAGCTTTCGGTCGTGATCCTTGCCGCTGGCAAGGGTAAGAGAATGGTGTCGGATTTGCCCAAGGTGTTGCATCCGGTGGGCGGCAGGCCGTTGCTGGCTCACGTGCTCGCGACAGCCAGCGAGCTTGAGGCGATGGCCCGGCTGGTGGTGCACGGCCATGGCGGCGAGAGGGTCAAAACCACCTTTATGAGCGAGAGGGGGGTGCGATGGGTGGAACAAACCGAGCAGTTGGGCACGGGCCATGCGGTGGCGCAGGCCCTGCCGCTGCTCGATGATGCCGGAGTGGTGCTGGTGTTGTATGGCGACGTGCCGTTGATTCGCGCCGAAACCTTGCGGCCGTTGGTGGTTACGGCTCAACAGGGCAAACTGGCGCTGTTGACGGTCGAACTGGCCGATCCCAGCGGATACGGCCGCATCGTTCGCGACGAGCGGGGTCGGGTCTGCCGCATCGTCGAGGAGAAGGACGCCAATGCCGAGGAGCGGCGTCTGCATGAGGTCAACACCGGGATTCTGGCTGTGGCGACCGCGAAACTGCGCGGTTGGGTCGCCGAACTCGATAACGATAATGCCCAAGGCGAATATTATCTGACCGACGTGGTGACGCTGGCGGTGCGCGATGGCGTGGCGGTTGAGGCGTTCACGGTGGCGGAGCCGGAACAGGTGCTGGGGGTCAATGATCGCCGGCAACTCGCCGAATTGGAGCGGTTTTACCAGCGGCGGCAAACCGAACGACTGATGCGCGAGGGCGCGACCCTGCTGGACCCGGCGCGGGTGGACGTGCGGGGCGCGGTGACGACGGGCAAGGATGTGGTGATTGATGTCAACGTGGTGTTCGAGGGCACGGTGCGACTGGGCGACCGAGTGCGGATCGGATCATGTTGCGTGCTGCGCGATGCGATCATCGGCGATGATGTCGAGATTCTGTCGCATTGTCGAATCGAAGGGGCGGAGGTTGGGTCCGGATCGCAGATTGGCCCTTTTGCCCGGTTGCGGCCAGGTTCGTTGCTGGCGGCGGGCGTGCATATCGGCAATTTTGTCGAAACCAAGAAAACCCGGATTGGACTGGGATCCAAGGTCAATCATCTGACCTACCTCGGCGACGCCGAGATCGGCGCAGAGGTCAACGTCGGGGCCGGCACCATCACCTGCAATTACGATGGCGCCAACAAGCACCAGACTGTGATTAGCGATGGCGCGTTCATCGGCTCCAACAGTTCGCTGGTGGCGCCGGTGCGGATTGGCAAGGGCGCCACGGTGGGCGCGGGTTCCTCGGTCAGCCGCGATGTACCGGATGGTGGCCTGTGCCTGACCCGAGCGCCACGCAAGGATGTAGCCAACTGGCGGCGACCGGCCAAGCCGAAAAAGGGCTGATACTTTTTCTTTCCCTTCATCACCTTCCAAGCGAGCCGACATGGTCAAAACCCGTTTCGCCCCCAGCCCCACGGGCTACCTACACATCGGTGGTGCGCGCACCGCGCTGTTTTCCTGGCTGTACGCCCGCCGGCATGGTGGTCCCTTCGTGCTGCGCATCGAAGATACGGACCTGGAACGTTCCACGCCGGAAGCGGTGAACGCCATTTTGGAAGGCATGAACTGGCTGGGGCTGGATTACGACGAGGGGCCGTTCTATCAGACCCAGCGGTTCGACCGCTATCAGGAGGTGCTGCGCCAGTTGTTGCGGGAAGGTAGCGCCTACTACTGCTATTGCACCCGCGAGGAACTGGAGGCACTGCGCGCCGAGCAGATGACCCGCAAGGACAAGCCGCGCTATGACGGCCGCTATCGCGACTATCAGGGGCCGCCACGTCCGGGGGTGGAGCCGGTGGTACGGTTCAAGAACCCGCTGAATGGCCAAGTCGTGGTCGAAGATCTGATTCGCGGCAATATCGTATTTCAGAACACCGAACTGGACGATCTCATCATCGCCCGCGCCGACGGCAGTCCGACTTATAATTTCTGCGTGGTGGTGGACGACATGGATATGAGCATCACCCATGTGATCCGCGGTGACGACCACATCAACAACACGCCCCGGCAGATCAATATTCTCAAGGCGCTGGGCGCGGTGGTTCCCCACTACGCCCATGTGCCGATGATTCTGGGACCGGACGGTCAGAAGCTGTCCAAGCGCCATGGGGCCGCCAGCGTCATGGAGTATCGCGATCAAGGTTATTTGCCGGAAGCGGTGCTGAATTTTCTGGTGCGGCTGGGCTGGTCGCACGGCGATCAGGAAATTTTCTCGCTGGATGAAATGGTGGAACGGTTTGATCTCGATGGGTGCAACAAGGCGGCGTCGGCGATCAATCCCTCCAAGCTGATCTGGCTGAACAAGCATTATCTGAAAACGCTTGATCCTGTTCATGTTGCCCGTCATCTGAGCTGGCATATCGGCCAGTTGGGCGTCGACCCCAGCGAGGGACCCGCTTTGCCCGAGGTGGTCAAGGCGTTCGCCGAGCGTTCCGATACCCTGAAGGGAATGGCGCAAGCAGCAAGCTTTCTATACCACGAGTTTGAAAGCTATGACGCCAAGGCGGCCGGCAAGAATTTAACGGTCGCCGCCGAGGCGCCTCTGCGAGCCGTGAACCAGGCGTTGTCCGCTTTGACGGAGTGGCGGGCTGGGTCGATTCATGCGGCGGTGAGCCGGGTAGCCGAGGAGAACGGGTTGGCGCTGGGCAAGGTGGCGCAGCCACTGCGAGTGGCGGTGGCCGGGGTGGCGGTGTCGCCGCCGATCGATGTCACCCTGGAGCTGCTAGGTCGGCGAAGAACCCAGGCGCGGATCGAGCGGGCGTTGAGCTTCATCGCCCAGCGCCCCAGTGGATCATGATCTGGGAAAAAGTTGACAGCAACACGCGAATCCCTTAAATTGCGCGTCTCCGGTCAATGGGGCCATAGCTCAGCTGGGAGAGCGCCTGCATGGCATGCAGGAGGTCGTCGGTTCGATCCCGTCTGGCTCCACCACCGCCAACCGTCATCGCATTTGACGGTTTATTTTTTCCCGCCTTTTGTCCCCATCGTCTAGAGGCCGAGGACACCGCCCTTTCACGGCGGTAACAGGGGTTCGAATCCCCTTGGGGACGCCACCTTATCCCGCTCTGTGGATATGTCGATCTGGTATTCGATTTCACAGTGTAGGGTGTCAGGGTTAAGACTGATTCGTTCGACCAGTGCTTGTAGGACATCCTTGATCCGCTCGCGGTCAACGGCGCCAGCTTGTTCGATGTCATCCGCTAGACTAGACAAGAAGTGGGAGATGCTAGATTCATCCAAGATGGCCAGCGATTGAAACCGTTGGTAATCCTGCTCCAACCGTGCTACCTCCGCGACGAGCGCGGCGTGTTCCCGCTCTAAGGCCATTTCCGAAAAAGATTTTACCCATCATGCGGGCTGAATCAGAATGTCCCATTTAGGTAGAAGTGGATTACGCTCCAATCGGGCCTCAACCGCTTGCATCGCCGCTTTGGAAAGTGAAATACCCTGTTGGTAGACCGTCCGGCTTAGTTTGACGATGGGGTGGATACCTTTCCAAGTCATGTTTTTCGCCCATTCCAGCATGGTATTGATATCGACCAGCTTGGTGCCATTCCAATGTTGCTCCAGGCTGCCCCAGCAGCGTTCGATTGGATTGAGAGCCGGTCCCGGAAATTCGGACAGCCTGATAAGTGGTAGCCTTGCCCCTAATCGGTCCGAGAGGGCCAGCAAAAGGAGCAAGAACATGGTAATACCAATTACCGATAGATTTTACTGCTTTAGTGCGGATAAGATAAAATCAAAACTGGTTAAAGAAGCCACTTGGCTTGGGAGAATTGATTGAATAATTTCATCAACTTTTTTTATGCAATTTATCCATAGTTTTTAGATTGATCCAGCACAGTTTATCTTTCATGAATTGCCAGACTCGTTCAATGGGGTTCAATCGGGGCTATAAGGCGGCTGGAATAATAAAACGACATTATCAGGGATCGTTAGTTTTTTAGCAGAATGAAATCGACCATTGTCTAACTGAATCACGTTGAGACTGTGGGGATAAGCTTTAGAGAATTCATTCAAAAAAACTGGAAACTATCCGCATTTAAATGAGAAAATTCCAAAAAGAAATTCTCGCCGCTCAGTGACTCAACCGCACCATAGAGATAAAATGATTGAAAGTTCCATTGGACTGGGCCGACGGGTTTGATCCCGAGTGCGGTGAGAACCCGTCGGGTAATCGTCTTTAATCCAAAGCGGCTCTCATCTTGGCTCCAATAGCGTAATGGTCGGGACGTATTTTCGTCAACTTTTTGAAGAACATCAATTATTTCAATTTGTTGCGAGAGTTTTTTTAAAGGAAACCACGGCTTCCTCATCGCGACGAACGCAGGTTGGGCGCGCGACTTTGAGCTTCGCTTTTAAGCGATAATGAACCACTTGATGCACCGTTGGATAAGGGATATCGACCTCGTATTCCTGGAGAAGCCAATGTTGAATTTCTCCATAACTATGAAACCCTTGGGTCGGACCATTGAGGTGGATCTGGAGAGCGGCTACCATAGCTTCGGAAATTTTTGAACGACGGCCACCGTGGTAATTACATTGGGTAAACCCCCGGCTCTGCCGGGGGACTCAACAAGGTTTGACCTTTACGGGAGTCGAGTTTGCCGCGCAGCGCAGCGGACGTTGATGTGAGTCGCGGACCATTATTCATGTCACTGAATCTTAGTGATTTCTCAGTGGAGTAGATTTGGAGTAGCTGAAGAATTGTTGCTGAACATGATGTTATCCACGCAGCCCTGCCGCCTTGGGCGGCTCACGGTTTTAAGGCGCCTTTGAGGCGCTCCCCAATTAAAGCCCCCGGCTCTGCCGGGGGATACTTACTCTTCGGCGGTCTCATGAATTTCAATATGCAATGATCGGCTCATCACTGGATCACTAAAGCAGGGTTGTAGGGTTTAGAAAATATTATAACATAATCTAGCCGTAATATTAGGGCGAATGATCATCTGTGGTTCGCCGCTCGCAGCGGGATGTACCCAGCAAGCTTGGTATGAGGGGTTTCAGGCGAGCGAACGACAGAAGTGTGATGCCTTGCTCTCCCAAAGCGCGATCCAACAGTGCATCGACCAGGTCAATAGTCTGAGTTATCCCCACTATCAACGGGAGCGAGAGGGATCGAGCAAGGATTCGCATTAGCAGCCCCTCTGATTTCCGGTAATCTGACGCCGCTCGCTGATCCCTTGCAGGATCGGATATCTGGGGTGGCGGGTCATTGGCGGCTGGAAGGCGCATCGCCGACCGGTGAATCCTGAAGAACGGTACTACAGCCAGGTACACGCCTCATGAAAGAACACCTTGAAGCGGCGTTGCCCGACCGCCACGCGGATGTACGCGCGTAGGCGGCTGGCTGCGTTATCCGGCCGGCGATGCCGGGGCATTGCGTTCGGACAGCGGGTGCCGGCTCTACGTCCGAGTCAGGGGTCTGGAGTGACCAAGGGGCGCCACGTAGGTGTCCAGCAGCCGGTCGTAGGCGTCAAAGCCCACCAGGGTGCGAAGGGCGGCGAAATCCATCTGCCGCTCGGGCATCCGGCCGGCGGCCAATTCGCGCAGCGCCTCCTGCATCGCCGCGCCGGCGACCGACAGCAGGGCCAGCGGATAGGCTGCCAGACGGTACCCCAGCTCGGCCAGCCGCGTCGGGGGCAGGATTGGCGTCAGGCCCCCAGCCAGCAGGTTGGCCATGTGGACGCCCGGTACTTTCCGGCAGCCGCGCGCCATCTCCGCCTCGCTTCGCGGCGCTTCCAGAAACAGGAGGTCCGCGCCCAGGTCCGCGAACGCCCGCAGGCGCCAGATCGCTTCATCGAGCCCCAGGGCGCCGCGGGCATCGGTGCGAGCCAGGATGAGCGGACCGGCGCCAGCGTCCCGGGCATCCACCGCCGCGCGGATGCGGGCGAGCGCTTCGGCGCGGCTGACGACTTCCTTGACCCCGGTGTGCCCACAGCGCTTGGGGGCGACCTGGTCCTCGATCATCACCCCGGCGAAACCGGCCCGCCCGAACTGTTCCACCGTGCGCCGCACATTGGCCGGATTGCCATGGCCGGTGTCGCCGTCGCCAATGACTGGGATCGACACCGCCTGACAGATCGCCCGACCCTGATCCAGCATCTCGCTGACCGTGATCAGACCGGCATCTGGCACGGCCAGGCGCGCGGCCGAAACCGCAAAACCGCTCATGAAGGTGAGTGGAAAGCCGGCTTGCTCGATCAACCGCGCGGACAGGGCGTCGAAGCAGCACGGCAGTGCCCGGCAACCCTCTCCCGCCAACAGGGCGCGCAGGCGGTCGGGGGCCGACGGGACGTGTGTGCCGGGCATGGCAAGAAGCGAGTCGGGTGCAAGTCCCGATACCAGGTGTACGCAGAGCCGAAGGTTAGCCGAAGGGCAAGGGCGTCGCCGCGAGGCGGGGTCTGGAGGAAGTCCAAGG
>WBUJ01000220.1 GCA_008933795.1 Candidatus Contendibacter sp.
TTTAATTTTCAGAGTGCGAAATCTCTACAGGGGGCTGGAATAGACTCACTTAACTCACCCTTCGGTGAGTCTGGTGAGTCTAATGAGTCGTTTTCACTCACGCGCAAGATTTTCGCACTCCTAAAATTAGTGATACCATCATTGCGCAACATTCTAGATACAGTGAGGCGTAATTCAGCCTTGGTGAAAGTCTTGAAGCGCCTTGTCCAGGGTTGGGCGATCTATCGGAACCACGCGCCAGCGAACCGCCCTTTGTGAAGTCCCCGACGCTTCCATTCTCCCGCCGCACTCGATTCGCTTGGCGGTGTCACTGATGAATTCCCCCAATATCCGGCTACAGAGTTCGCCGCGCCGATTGGTGAGATGCTGCAACAGGACTTCCCGCAGTTCGGGCGCTTCAAAAACTTCAATGCCGTTTTCGTTGCGGTAGACGGCTTGTGCCTTGTATATCGCTTCGTGACACGTGGTCGGCATGGTCTTGAAGGTGTGATACCACGCCAGCATCAACGCACGCAGCTTGGCGCGAAGCGGGTCAACCGATTCAATTTCATCGCGGCTCAACAGCGGGTCTGCTTCCCCTAACCAAACCAGGGCCGAACGCACCAAATTAGACCACGCGCCGAAACTGCCCAGGGTAGGAACTGGTTTAGGTTTGCCGGCCATGACGTAGGCGCGGATAGCGGTCAAACCGGCCGCTACCAGCTTGGGCCGGTTCGCCGGAATCCAGTCGTACAGGTCGCGGGTAAAAGTTCGGTCTTCTGGGCGCTCGCAGCAGGGGTCTAGCTCGCACAGCAACACACGGCGGGTAATGTCGCCCTTGAACACGAGATTGTTGCCAGTGGCCAGCCAAGTGCAAATGGTGTTGGTGGTCTCCATCCGCGAAGACCCTAACACGCGGTCGGTGTATTGCTGGCCAGTCAGCACGGAACAAAGTGCGCTTCCTTGCAGCGGCTCCTCGATGTTGTCGATATTGACCACAGTATCGCCGGCCAGCAACACGCTGAAAATGCGCTTGCGTTGTTCGTCCTCTTCGCCCGCATAGGTCATGACGGTTGCGGGTGACCCGGTGGCGATCAACGCCACCACATCGGCAATCAACGATTTTCCGCTGCCCGCGCGGGGCGCGGTGAAAGCGTGCAACGGCGCGGTTTCTAGGGACTGGCGCACCAAAGCGGTAAGAATGGCCGACAACGCCACGCTACGATGATGCGCGGCGGTGAATGGAAACTCCGACAGCACGGACTTAAACAGAAAATCCAGGGCGGCGCGGCCGGCCGCCGGGGAGGGCGCGGCCGGGATGTCGGGGAAGCGCACGCCAGTTTCCACGAACAGCAAACCAGTTTTTACGTCATAGCCGGGCCTTTCAATCAAGGAACCGTCCGGCCGCAAGGTCGGGACGGTAATGAGGCTGACCAGCCGGTTGGCTTTCCATTCGCCCGCCCGTGATAGCAGGGAAGTCGCCACTTGCCGGGGCGCGTCCGCCACCACGTAATCATGTCGGCGCTCGTTGTATTTCTCGAAACTGATAATCCGGTCCATTTGGTCAACCAGATAATCAGCGTCTACCGGGGTGATAACCGGCGTTCCCCCTTTGCGGGTCACTCCCATGACGGTTTCCGCATGGGCCATGCGAACCCTGACCAATTGCCCGCCGCGCTGATACACGTTTGCCCGGTGTTTGAGTAATGCCAGTTCGGCGGCGTCCGTCATTTCCGCCCGTTCGCCGGGTTGAATCCGCAACCGTTCCGGCCGTGCGGTCGGTTCAACGGCGGTTTCTGGCTGTATTGCCGTCGCCAACCGTTCCCGAACTGCGTCCAAGCCTTCTGCTTGATGCAGGTCGTTAAAGTCAGTTCCCGTGGCGGCAGGGTAAACCACCATGCCATGCACGCTACGCGCGGCATGGGTGGCCTTGGCGGTACCGACGTTGCCCTGTGGGGTGTTCGGGTCGTCGTGGTCAGCGGCGAAAATCAGCGCCAGGGCGGGATAGGCTTGACGCAGCGCCATGGCTACCGGGGTCAGGTTGCCGGCGTCCATCGCCGCCACTACGGGCAAGCCAGTGGCCATGTAAACGCTGGCGGCCGTGGCTACCCCTTCGGTGATATAGGCTTGATCCGTGCTCGTTAAATCGCCGAGCGTGAAGAATAGGCCGCGTTTGGGGGCGTTCTTCAAAAACAGCTTGCCACCATCGGCGGCGATGTATTGCAACGAACGCACGGTACCGGACAGGTCGCACAACGGGACCAGCAAACTATCGCCGGTTGCGCGCAAACCGGGGATGGAAACCCCTTTCTTGACCAGGTAGGGATGATCCGCCGGGGCGGGGGGCGATGCCGCCCAAATTTTGTTGGCGGTTCCTACAGCGGCATTGGCGCGGTTCGCTTGTTCCGCATCGCGCTGTTCCTTGGCGGCTTGCATTCTGCGTTCGTGTTCGTGGCGCTGTTCCGGGGTCAACTCGCTGGCTTGCCGACTGCACCAGGTTTGGTCAATCCCCCGTTTCCAACAACCGAAAGCGCCAGCGGGGACGCCATCCGAGTGCAACACATACCAAGAATTCGGGGCGCGGTCGCCGTTGACCTTGAAACGGCGAAACGTGCTATCGGCGATGATGGGCGCGGCGGTTTCCAGTCCGGCCGTTACCAGTGCGGCGCGGAATTCGGTTTCAACGTTGAAGGGTTCGATCTCGGGGGTATTCATGGCGGGTTCCTTCGCTTTGCGAGAAGGAACGGGTATTATTCCAATTGGTTATATGAACAATACCCGTTCTTCTCATGGCTTTTCGGGGGGGAGAACGGGTTTTTTTATAACCACAATCCGGGAAAACGCGGGTCACTCGCCAGCCGTTCCCGGTGTTCGGTGACTTCATCCGCCAGCGCTGCGACGTTTGTAATCAACCGGCCAAGGGCGTTAAGACCCTCCTCCGGCATTCCCTCCAATTGCACCGCACTCACCGCACTCAGTGCCGCGCCGATACCCTGTAAACCGTCCAAGCAATCGCTCATCAGGTAATCCAGCCGATAGGCTACCGCTTTCAATCCTTCATGGTCGGTCGGTAACTGTCGGGTGGTCGGGTCGGCCATGCCGATCAACAGCGCCAGCGTGTTCACGCCGGAAAACGCGGCATTGGGGCGCAAGGTCAGCTTGCCGTTCAGGGCGGCATCCAGGCAGTTCAGGGACGTGTGAATCTGTTGCATGGGCGTTGCCTCATTCGGAACCGGGAATGAACGCCAGCGCACGCCACAAGGGAAAGGTGGCGACGCGGGCCGCAACTACCGTTGCACACGGCGGGGCTGATTCGCGCGATCCGGGGGACCGCCTTAGTTCGCCCTCTAAGCCCGCGCCGCCGATTCGGGAAAGGCCGCGCCGAACCAGCGACAGCCACAAAAGCGGAAACGCAGAAACCACAAATCCGCGCTGACGGGGCGGAAGGGCCGGTGCAAAAGTAGTAAATCCAGTCTGCAACCAAGGAACAGGGCGTGTCAAGCCGTTCATCGGGTATAGCCGCAACTTGGAAAGCGCGGGTCCAGGGCGATCAAGTCTCGATAGCTGCTGATTTCGCTGACCTGCGCCGTTAGGTTGTCTGTCAGCCGGCCGACAGTGTAAAGCCCCTGTTCCGTCATTCCTTCCGGGTGCGCCGCACGCAGTAGCGCGCCAATCCCTTGCAAGCCGCTCAAATAATCCGCCATTGCCTTATCCAACTGACTGGCCACGATTTTCAAGCCGGCTATATCGGTTGGTACCTGATGGGTGATGGGGTCAATCATGCCCACAAGCAACGCCAGCGTGTTCATGCTGGAAAAGGCATCCCACGGCTTAATCAATAGCCTGCGGGTCCGGCCGGAATTGGGAAGAGGGAACGTCGTATGGATCGTGCTCATGAGCAGTTCCCTTGACTGGCGATCCAATCGCGCACATCAGCCACGCGCCACGCGGTTACTTGTTGGGAAAGTTTGATGGGCCGAGGAAACGCGCCGTCTTTGGCCTTGCGCCAAACAGTTGTGCGACTGAAGGGGATGAAGTGAACGAGTTGATTAATCCTGATGAAACCTTCGGCCGGCAAGGCCATGGTTTCGGGGAGTTCGGATTGTTTCGCCATGAGTCACCATGAGGTTGCGTGAAGTTATGGCGAACGTAGAACGAAAACATAGGGCGGAACATGGGGCGATTGTGGGTATACCTAGAACATACCCATAACCTGCCCGGCTGGCCTGACCAGGGCCGCCAAGGTGGCGACGCGGCGGCGATCTACTCGACTTCCAGCGCCCGCCGGTGAAGGTCTACCGCCCCTCGTTGCGAGTCGCCAGGGCGAACCTGGAACCGGCTGACAAGGTGACGCTGATCTACCCAACTCCCAGCGCCGCGCCGGCCATCCGCCCCTCGTTGTGGAGGTGACCAGGGCCGCCAAGGTGGCAACGGGGCGCTGATCTACTGGACTCGACAGCGCCAGACCTGGACAGCGCCAGACCTGGACAGCGCCCGCCGGTGACGGTCTATCCGCCCCTCGTTGTGGAGGTGACCAGGGCGAACCTGGAACCGGCTGACAACCGGCCATCCGCCCCTCGTTGCGAGTCGCCAGGGCGAACCTGGAACCGGCTGACAAGGTGACGCTGATCTACCCAACTCCCAGCGCCGCGCCGGCCATCCGCCCCTCGTTGTGGAGGTGACCAGGGCCGCCAAGG
>WBUJ01000334.1 GCA_008933795.1 Candidatus Contendibacter sp.
CGTGGCCTGTCCTATCGTCAAAATGGAGTGGGTGGATGGGAAAACGCTGGGGAGTTACCTCGACCGGAATTACCGCGACAGGGCCAGCCTCCTGACCTTGCGTAACCAGTTCCGGCAACTGGAAGGCTTCCTACGCAACCAGAACATCGCTCATGGCGACTTGCAGAACGGCAACGTCATGGTCGGCTGTGACGTGCGGTTGATCGATTACGACGGGTTGTATGTACCGGACTTGCCGACTGGGTGTGGGACCGAACTGGGCCATCGCCACTTCCAGCACCCGTGCCGGCAGGCCAGCGATCACGGCCCGGCGCTGGATCGGTTTTCATTCATCGCTATCGACCTGGCCTTGAGCGCCGTGGCTGAAAAGCCCGAGCTGTTCAAGCAATTCTCCACCGGCGAAAACATCCTGTTCACCGCCAACGACTACCTCGATCCCGATCAGTCCAAGGTGTTTCAAGCGTTGCGGGCGGTCCCGGCGCTGAAGTCGGCGGTGGATCGCTTCGCCCAGGTATGCGCGGGGCCAGTGGCGGCTGTGCCGGCGCTGGATGCATTCCTCAACCCGCCAGCCGCAGCGGTGGCGGTCACCCCACGCCCTGCGGCGCGTCCCCACGGTCCAGCCGTCTATATCGGCGCCTTTGAGGTTCTGGATGGCGTCAACTTTGCGCGTGGCCTGGAATTTGTCGGGCAACGGGTGGAACTGATCGGCAAAATCACCAATGTCAAATACGGCAAGACAAAAACACAACCGCCGAAACAGTATGTCTTTATCAATTTCGGCCACTGGTTGGGGAAAATCCTCAAAATTACGATTTGGTCGGAGGGTCTGGATAATTTGCCTGATGAAGCACGTCCCACCCCGGAATGGATAGGACGTTGGATCAGTGTGACGGGCTTGCTGGATCCGCCTTATTCCAGCGCCAAGTATGGCTATACCCACCTCAGCGTGACGGTAACGGAATCCAGCCAAATGCGGTTGATTGCGGAGCAAGAAGAGGCCCGCTGGCGGTTGGCCAGTATCGGGCAGCCCCGGCCGGTTCTGCCCCCTTTAC
>WBUJ01000024.1 GCA_008933795.1 Candidatus Contendibacter sp.
TGGCCCACATCCGTTTTCCGTTGCTGGGCGATCCGGTGTACGGCGGCAGACCGCGCTTGCCGCCGCAAGCATCGCCGCGTTGCATCGAGGCGATTCGGAACTTTCGGCGGCAGGCCCTGCACGCCGAGCGGCTGGCCCTGACTCATCCCGTCACCGGCGAGCGGTTGGAATGGCGGGCGGAAATCCCCGCCGATCTGGCGGAATTATTGACGGCGTTGGGCGAAGACGCGGATCGGCGATAATGAGTGAGCGACAACCCGAACATCTGATTTTTCCCAACTGGCCCGCGCCCGTTCAAGTGCGCGCCATCAGCACGACCCGGCATGGCGGAATCAGTTCGCCACCCTACGATAGCCTGAACCTGGCCGAACACGTCGGCGACGATCCGGCTTGCGTCGCGGCGAATCGTCGGCGGTTGGCGGCGGCGGTCGGCTACCTGGCCGAACCGGCTTGGCTGGAGCAGGTTCACGGTACGAATGTCATCGACGCCGGGACGATCCGCGAACCGGTCGCCGCTGACGCTGCCTGGACCCGCGCCGCAGGCCGGCCCTGCGTGGTGATGACCGCCGATTGCCTGCCGGTGTTGCTGTGCGACCGCGCCGGCACGATGGTTGCGGCGGCCCATGCCGGCTGGCGCGGGCTGGCGGGCGGCGTGATCGCCGCGACCGTGGGGGAAATGAAGGTGCCACCGACGGAATTGCTGGCCTGGCTGGGGCCGGCGATTGGTCCCGATGCCTTCGAGGTGGGCGAGGAAGTGCGCGCCGCGTTCGTTGCCTTGGACGGGGCGAACGCGAGTTGTTTTAAACCTTCCCCGGCCGGCCGTTGGCTGGCGGATATTTACGGCTTGGCGCGGCGACAGTTGCGGCGCTTGGGCGTGTCGGCGGTTTACGGGGGAGAATTCTGCACGTTCGGCGAATCCGAGCGGTTTTTTTCCTACCGCCGCGAGAGTCGGACCGGACGGATGGCGACGTTGATTTGGTTGGGATAGGGGGAAATAAGCCCTCACCCCCGGCCCCTCTCCCGGAAGGCGAGGGGAGTTATACGCGGTTTTTCAGGCGGTATCCCAAGCCGCATCCCAAGCCGCTTGAAAGAAGTCGTGCTCGCAGTGCATGGCGTAGCGGTAGGCGTCGGCGACGGCCAAGCTGTCCGGGGCATGGCGATCCAGCAGCCGTTCCAGCCGGGTGGCCAGTTGCTCGAAATCGGCGCTGCCGTAGGTTTGAACCCAATCGCTGTAGGCGTGCGGCTCCCGTTGCTGGCCGGCCAGTTGTTGGCCGATCCAGGCGTACAGCCTCATGCAGGGGGTCATGGCCGCGACCGTGACGCCGGTTTCCTGGCCCCAGGCGGTGGCGAGCAGGAAATCGGTGTAGCGGCGGGTGGTCGGGCCGGGCGCACTTTGGTCCAGATTCAGCCCCCAGGCGGCGGCGACGCCGCGATGCAGTTCCAGTTCCTGGAGAACTCCGCCCGCCAGTTCGTGCAGTTCCCGGAAACCGGTCCAGTCGGGCGCCTTGGCGGCGGCGATGGCGTAGGCGCGGGCGAAGGCGTGCAGGTAGAACACATCCTGCCCGATGTACCCAGCAAAACGCGGGCGGGGCAGCGAGCCGTTGCCGATGCCTCGCACGAACGGTTGATCGAGACAGGCTTGGGCAAGGTCGGTGTTGGCTTGCCAGAGAGTGCGGGAAAGCGACATCGCAACGGTTCCTTTATCAAACGGCTGTGGTCCCGATATTATGCCGTGCATAGTGTCGCCAAGGAGAACGCCGATGGCCCCCCGCGTCAGGAAAACCGTAGCCTCGCCGTCCGACCCGCCCGAACCCGTCGCCGATTATCGTTTTGATGCGGCCCGCAAGAACATCCCGCCGGCGGGATTGGCGGCGCAGGGCAAGCTGGCGGAGCCGAGGCGCATCCGCTACGACTACGATCCGCACCGGCCGCCGCTGTTGCGCTTCGATGCCAGCGGGGCGGCGGATCGCGTGCCGGAATTGCTGGAAACGGCGCGGCGGCGGGCGTTGACCGAGGAGGAAACCCGGTGGTTGGCGGAGGCGCTGCGGGATCGGCAGCCGTGGTTGGAGTGGGCGGGCAAGCGGGAGCAGCGGTCTTTCGAGGTGGAGCCGGTGGCGCTGCACATTCACGAGCGCATCGCCGCGCAGGCCATCGTCAAGGTCGCGGCCCGGCAGGACGTGCAACGCGATCTGTTCGCCGATCCGCAATTGAGTTATCGGGAAGCCGTCCAGTTCTACCAGCACGATATCGATTGGGCGAACCGGATGATTCTGGGCGATTCCCTGCAAGTGATGGCATCGCTGGCCCGGCGAGAGGAGTTGGCCGGGCGGGTGCAGATGATCTACATCGATCCGCCGTATGGGATCAAGTTCGCCTCAAACTTTCAGCCGGAAGTGGGCAAACGGGATGTGAAGGACAAGGAATCCGACCTGACCCGCGAGCCGGAAATGGTGAAGGCGTACCGCGATACCTGGACGCTGGGCGTGCATTCCTATCTGGCTTATCTGCGCGACCGGCTGATGGTGGCGAAGGAATTGCTGGCCGATTCCGGCTCCATCTTCTTGCAGATTTCCGATGAGAATTTGCATCGGGTGCGGTGCGTGATGGATGAGGTGTTTGGGGCGGAGAATTTTGTTGCTCAGATTTTCTTTCAGACAACGAGCGGTCGCCAAGAAGAGCATATTGATCGGGTCGGAAATTATTTACTTTGGTATGCGCGTGACGCTCAGCATACCAAAACTTATAAGCTATTTATTCCCAAAGAAAGTTCCGAAGAGTTTTCAGCAGGTGATCTGCAATCACAGGGTATAAGGTCTACTGGTTCGTTTGAGGTAAATTTGTTCGGTGGTATTTTCTTTCCGCAAACAAGTAATCATTGGAAGGTAACAGCCGAAGGTATGCGACGGATTGCGAATGCAGAGCGCGTATTGCAGATGCGGAATGTCATTCGTTTCAAAAGGCTGGCTTCAGATTTTCCAGTCAAGGCCCTTTTGGATGTTTGGACCGATGTATCTGGAGGTGCTGGCTTAGACAAAGTTTACGTTGTTCAAACGTCCTCCAAGATCATCGAACGTTGCCTCCTGATGACCACCGACCCCGGCGATTTGGTGCTTGATCCTACTTGCGGTTCCGGCACTACCGCCTACGTCGCCGAGCAATGGGGCCGGCGCTGGATCACCATCGACACCTCCCGCGTCGCGCTGGCGCTGGCCCGCCAGCGGCTCATCACCGCCAAGTTCGATTATTACCAGTTGCGACCCGCGAACGAGGCGGATTTGCGGCGCAATCCCAACGGGGCGTGGTTGGCTTCGCCGGATTCCCCCCCTCGATTGAGGGGGGGTGGCGCAACGCGCCGGGGGGGTTTAAATGCCGATGCGGGCGCCGCCGACCCTAACCACCCCGGCGCTGACGCGCCACCCCTCCTTGAAAAGGAGGGGAACAGGAAATTTACGCTGGATTGCGAAACCGTCCCGCACATTACCCTCAAATCCATCGCCCAGAACGCCGCGCTCGATCCGATCTTCGCCAAGCATCAACCCATCCTCGAAGAGAAACTGGCGGCGCTGAACGCGGCGCTGGCCGGCTGTGAAAATCTACGTCCGAAACTCGCCGCCAAGCTCGCCATCAAGGAAAAAACCGAAGGCAAGAAAGCCATCACCGAAGCCGACCGCCGCCGCTGGCTGTTGCCGCCCGCCCATCGCGATCCCAAGGCCAAGCTGACCGTCGATGCCCGCTTCGCCGGTTGGTACGAGTGGGAAGCGCCGTTCGATGCAGACCCGGACTGGCCGGAAACATTGCAAACGGCGCTCGTCGCCTACCGCGCCGCGTGGCGAGCCAAAATGGACGAAATCAACGCCGCCATCGCCGCCAACGCCGACAACGAGGAACTGGTGGACAAGCCGCGCGTTCATCGCAACGTGGTGCGGGTATCTGGCCCGTTCACAGTGGAAGCGGTGATGCCCGCCGAGCAAAACCTGCACGACGATTCGCCCATCGAGGGCGTGATGGGCGAACTGGAGGGGTTCGATGGCAGGAGAGGGGAGGAGGTCGCCAACGCCGAAGCCTTTCTCGACCGGATGATTCGCTTGCTGGCACAGGACGGCGTGCGTTTCCCCAACAACAAGACCGCCACCTTTACCCGCCTCTCGCCCATCGGCGAGGAATTCCTGCACGCCGAGGGCGAATGGTCGAACGGCGACGGCCAACCGCGCCAGGTGGCGGTGACCATCGGCCCGGAGTTCGGACCCGTCACGGCGTGGCAGGTGGAAAACGCCCTGACCCAAGCCTATCGCCGCCGGGTGTACCAGGATTTGGTCGTGGCCGGCTTTTCCTTCGACGCGGCGGCGCAGGCGCTCGTGCAGGACGACCCCAATCCGCAGGTCCGTTGCCACCTCGCCCACATTCGCCCCGACGTGAACATGGGCGGACTGCTGAAGGACACGCCCGACGCCCAACTGTTCACCGTGTTCGGCAGCCCGCGCACCCGGCTCGACCAAACGCCCGACGGACTGTTCACCGTCACCCTGGAAGGCGTGGACATCTACAACCCGGTGGACAACGCCATCCTCGCCACCCAGGTCGATAAGGTCGCGGCGTGGTTCGTCGATTCCGACTACGACGGGCGGACGTTCTGCATCACCCAAGCCTTCTTCCCCGACAAAAGCGCCTGGGACAAACTCGCCCGCGCCCTCAAGACTGTGGTGGACGAATCGGCCTTCGCCGCGCTGTCCGGCACCGTGTCGCTGCCCTTCGCCGCCGGTCCAAACCGCCGGGTGGCGGTCAAGGTTATCGACCCGCGCGGGAACGAAGTCATGCGGGTGTTTCGGTTGGACGGGGCGGGAGGGCGATACTGATGCCGGTGATTTTCCGTTACAAGAGCTTCCGCTTTTTCTTCTTCTCCAACGAAGGAACACCGCCGGAACCGCCTCATGTTCACGTTCGTCAGGGCGGCGCCAGCGCCAAGTTCTGGTTACGGCCCGGAATCAGGCTGGCCGAAAGCTATGGTTTTGATGCCCCCACTTTGCGGGAATTGGCCGGCATTGTTGAACAGCAACGCGAATTGATCGAGAGAACCTGGAATGAATACTTTAGCCATCTCGCTTAGGTTTGACGAAGATACGATGTGGGTCCAGCTAGCCGACGGGCGCATTATTGGCGTACCTCTGGCCTGGTTTCCCCGCCTGCTGCACGCTTCCCCCGAACAGCGGCTCCGGTATGAAATCAGCGGCGGCGGCCAGGGATTGCACTGGGATGGGCTGGACGAGGACATTTCCGTGGTGGGACTGGTCGCCGGACGGGGCGATGTGACCCGACCCATGGCTGCGGCGGCGTAAGCATCCCACAACGACATGATCCATAAACACGTAACTGCATCCACACAAACCGAAATCCCCATCCAGCCGGTCGCCAGACCCATCCTGTGCAGCCCGTTCGCTGAACCCGACCGGCACTGGGTCTACGACACGCAAACCGGCGAAGCCCGCCAGGAAGCGGGCCGCCGCCCGGCGTCGTACTGGTACAAAACCCAGCGCACCGGCTCGGCGCAACTGGCGCTGCTGGCCGAGGAGGAACGCGACGATCTGCCGCTGGTGAACCTGCTGCGCGAGGACGTGAAACACTGGCGCGAGGCGAACTACCGCAACGCTACGCCCGTCACCCGGCAACTGCTGTCGCACTGGTCCCGCGCCGACCGGCCTCGCCGCTTGTTCTTCTGCCAGCGCGAAGCGGTGGAAACGGTCGTCTACCTCAACGAAATTCTCGCCGCCGGCAAGAACCCCGGCTTCAAGCCCAAACTCTCGCCGGACGATTTCCGGGCGTTAACCGAAGGCGGCAAGCCCTCGTTCGTGCGGGAGCGGGAACCGAAGGTATTCCCGACGCTGGTGGACATACCGAACGAAGCCGGCCTGCTTCCACTGCGGCGCTACGGCTGCAAGATGGCCACCGGCAGCGGCAAAACCGTGGTCATGGCGATGCTGATCGCCTGGGCGTTTTGCAACCGGGGCCGCGCGCCCGGCGACGACCGCTTTCCCCACGCCGCGCTGGTGGTCTGTCCCAATCTGACCATCCACGAACGCTTGCAGGTGTTGCGCACCGACCGCGAAGACAGCTACTACCAGACTTTCGACTTGGTGCCCGCGCCGCTCGCGCCGGAATTGAAGAAGGGCAGGGTGCTGATCGGCAACTGGCACAAGTTCGCACCAGAGGGCCCGCATGTCGAAAACGGCAAGAGCTACGCGGTGGTGGACAAGGGCGAGGAGAGCGCCGACGCCTTCGCCCGGCGGGTGCTGGGCGATCTGTACGACCGCGCGCCGCTCATGGTGCTCAACGACGAAGCGCACCACGCCTATCGCCCGAAATTGCTGGCGGGAACCGAGAAACTGTCCGCCGAGGAAAAGGCCGAGCGCGAGGAAGCGACCGTCTGGATCGCCGGGCTGGATCGCATCAACCAAGCGTGCGGCATTCGGTTCGTGGTCGATCTGTCCGCCACGCCGTTCTATCTGGCCGGCAGCGGCACTATCGAAGGCTCGCCTTTTCCCTGGCTGGCAGCCGATTTCGGGCTGGTGGACGCCATCGAATCGGGCATCGTCAAAATTCCCCGGCTGCCGGTTTCCGACACCACTGGTCGGCCGGAACCGAAATTCTTCCGGCTATGGCAAGCCATCGCCGCCGGTCTTCAGCCGGGCGAAAAGCTGCCGGGCGGCAAGCCCAAACCCGACGTGGTGTGGCGCGAAGCGCAAGACGCGCTGACCACGCTGGCAAGCCAATGGAAGGAACGCTTCGAGTACCTGCAAGCGGCCAAGCCGGGACAGGAGCACATTCCCCCGGTTCTGATCGTCGTCGCCGACAACACCGCCATCGCCGAGTTGTTCTACCGGAACATCTCCGGCGAGGAAACGGTGGAGATCATCAACGAGGATGACGACGGGGACGAGGAAACCGAGAAGAAGAAAGCCAAAACCCGAACGGTATTTGGAACTGGCCAACTGTTCCCCGAACTGTTCGCCAACCGCGAGGGTTTTCGCCCGACGCTGCGCATCGATTCCAAACTGCTGGCCGAAGCCGAGTCGGAAGACGCCAAAACCTCCCGCAAGGAAGCGGCCGAAACGCTGCGGCGGATCGTGGACACCGTCGGCAAGCCGGGCCAGCCGGGCGAACAGGTGCGCTGCGTGGTGTCGGTGCAAATGCTGACGGAAGGCTGGGACGCCAGCAACGTCACCCACATTCTGGGCTTGCGCGCCTTTGGCAGCCAGTTGCTCTGCGAGCAAGTGGTTGGCCGTGGCTTGCGACGGATGGATTACGCGGTCGATCCGGCCACCGGCTTGCTGACCGAGGAGTACGTGGACATTTACGGCGTGCCGTTTTCAGTGATTCCGTTCCGGGGCCGCTCCACGTCCGCCGCCGCGCCGGAAGACAAGCCGAAGAACCACGTCCACGCCGACGATGCGCGCCGGCATTACGAAATCCGCTTCCCCATCGTGGAAGGCTACGCCTTCGCGCTGCGCAAGAACGCGATCAGGGCCGATGTCGCGGCCATCGAAAAACTGGTGCTGGCGCCCGACGCGACGCCCACGGCGGTTTTCGTCAAACCCCAGGTCGGCTATCAACTCGGCAATCCGTCCGTCGCCGGCGGGTTCACCACTGCGACCCAGGATCGGGAAGCCTATTACGCCAGCACCCACCCGCAAACCATCCGGTTCGAAATCGCCCGGCTGGTGACCGCCGCGCTGACCGAAGGCATCGAAGGCGCGACGCCGAAACTCAAGCTACAAGGCCGCCATCAACTGTTTCCGCAGGTCTATCGCATCGTGGACGACTACATCGCCCGCAAGGTGGATTTCCGGGGCTGTCATCCTTGCGAACTGGGCTTGGAACTCTACGTGCGCCGGATCGTCGAGCGGTTGACCGCCGCCATCGAACCGGACGCGGCCAGCGGCGAACCGCCGTTGCTGCCCCGGCTGAATCGCTACCAACCCATCGGTTCCACCGCCGGGGTGGATTTCAAGACCACCCGCCCGTGTGTGCCCACGATCCGTAGCCACATCAACCAGGTGGTCGCCGACACCGATTCCTGGGAACAGGCGGCGGTGTTCCGGCTGGAACAGGCGCGGGATATCGTCGCGTTCTACGCCCGCAACGACCATCTGGAACTGTCTATCCCCTACGATTATCTCGGCGTCGCCCATGCCTATTTTCCCGATTTCGCCGTGCGGCTGACCGACGGGGTGACGCTGCTGCTGGAAATCAAGGGCGAGGAACGCGAACGGGACCGGGCCAAGCATCAGGCGGCGCGGCGCTGGGTCAGCGCGGCGAATTACTGGGGTCAACTTGGACGATGGGCGTTTCACGCCTGCAAGGACCCGCAGCGAGTGATCGACGAGATTCGGGTTTTCTCGCACCGCTCGACCGCGCCCGCCGCCAGCCCTTGAGGTTGGTTTCAGCCCGCCGGTGGCGGCAACGGGCAATGCTCGCCCTTCAACCGTTCCAGCCGCTGCCAAGCTTCCAGCACGCAGGCCACCGACCAAGCCTGCGCCGGCGCTCCGCGCGGCTGATGCGGCGGGGCGCCATCGAAAATCTCGCTGACCGTGCCCAGGCCGGCATCCAGCAGATGATCGCGGATCGGCTCCAGCCAGGCTTGTGCCTCCGCCGCGTGGCCGTGAACCCGATATTCCGCCAGGGCGTAATGGCCCAGCAGCCAGGCCCAGACCGGCCCCTGATGGTAGCCGCCGTCCCGTTCCCGGACATCGCCGAGGTAATAGGGCCGGAACTCGGCGTGGCGCGGCGCCAGCGAGCGCAGGCCGTAGGAGGTCAGCAGTTCCCGTCCGCACACTCGCGTCACCCCTTGCCGCGCGGCGTGATCGAGCGGGCTGTAATGCAGGCTGACGGCAAAAATCTGGTTCGGCCGGATGCGGGCGTCGTCGCCGTCGGGACCGTCCAGCACGTCGAACAACCCCTCGCCGTCCGGCTTGACGAAGCGGCGAAAACCCTGCCGAGCCTGGTCGGCCAGATCGTCGTAGAAAGTCGGCGACCGACCCAACTGGCGGGCGAATCCGGCCACGCTCCGAAGCGCGTTATACCAGAGCGCGTTGATTTCCACCGGCTTGCCGACGCGCGGCGTCACCACCCAATCGCCGATCTTGGCGTCCATCCAGGTCAGTTGCGTCCCCGGTTCGCCAGCGCGCAACAGACCGTCGGCCTCGTCCAGCCCAATGCCGTAACGGGTTCCAGTAGCGTGCCAAGCGATGATTTCCTGTAACACCGGGAAAGCCGTAGCCAAGGTTTCAGCATCGGCGCTGGCCTCCAGGTAGGCTCGCCACGCCTCGACATACCACAGCGCGGCGTCGGTGGTGTTGTAGGCCAGCGGTTCGCCGGCGGCGGGAAACAGGTTCGGCAACATGCCCCGGTCGGCGAAGCGGGCGAAGGTCAGCAGGATGCGGCGGGCGATCTCGCTCCGGCCGGTGGCCAGCGTCAGCCCCGGCAACGCGATCATGGTGTCGCGGCCCCAGTCGCCGAACCACGGGTAGCCGGCGATCACCGATTCGCCATCTGGCATATCGGGCAACGGCCGGCCGAACAGGAAGCTGTCGGCCGCCAGCGCCAGTTGCCGCACCCAGTCTGGCGCACCGCGCAATTCCGGTACGCGCGCCTCGGCCTGGGCCAGCAACTCGACTTCCCGGCCCAAAAAGCGCCGTAGCGCCGTCTCGAAATCCAGGGAAACCTCTTCATGCAGGCTGGCGACCACGCCGGTCCAGACGCCGGGGCGCAAGGTCAGCATCGCCTCGCCGAGGCAGAGATGGTGGTCGCGGTGCGCTAAGCCGCGCTCGTGTTCCACCGGCAGGTCGAAATTCTCGAACCAGCTCGCTCCGTCCACGATGACGCCGCCCACCGCCCAGAATCGCAGGGTAAAATCCGGGGTCCGAACCCGCCGCCGCGCCGGATCGGGCGCTTCCAGCACCGGCTGGAACTCGTCCATCCGGGTGCGGCTGTGATGATCGCGGCCGTTCACCAGCAAACGGACTCGCAAGCGCAAATCGCGGCCGGCGTCGACCGAGGCCAGCCGCCAAGCGACGTAGGTGGTATTCGCTCCGGGTTCCAGCCAGATGCGTTGCTCCAGCACGATGTTTCCCACCGCGAAGCGCCAGACCGGCATCCGCCCCTCCAACCGGAACGATTCGAGGTGGACATACCCCGACGGATGGACCACGCCGCCGGCCCAGCGGTTGCCGAACAGCGGAATCTCCCGGTCGCCGTCCACCAGGGTAGCGTCGGCCTTGGCGAATGCGAGCCGGCGATCCAGCGGCGGCCGTACCGGCGCGATCAACAGCCCGTGATAGCGCCGGGTCAGGGTGCCGGCCACGGTGCCGGCGGCGTAACCGCCCAGTCCGTTCGCCAGCCACCATTCGCGCCGTTCCGCCTGCGCCAGATCGCCGCACAGCGCCCGGCCGCAGCGAATGAAATCGGGTAACTCGCCCGTCATCGGGTTTCTCCGCGATCCTGGAATTTTCCCCTTACGGGGCTGGTAACGCGCGGGTTTTCGCCCATTTCTCTTCCTCCATGTTGCGAACCGGTATCTTCAATGCTTGACGCCTTGCCATTCGTCCTGCTGCGGCGTCTGCAAATGCCAGCCGCGTTCCCGTAGATTCCGCAGCACGTCCGCCACGTCTTCCTGCGCCAGCTTGCGTTCCGGGAACAAGTCCAGATCCATGACGTGAATCAGTTCGCCCAGCAGCTTCAGCAGGACCTCGGGGACGCGGGAGAAATCGCCCCTGGCGGCCAAGTAGAGGTAAGTATCCTGTTTCTTGCGGCTTTTATAAATCGCGCACTGCATCGGCGTCTCCGGGCGGGAAGGTTGGGAAACGACAGGGTATAATACGAGGCTGATCAAGTTAACCGAGTGGTGCGGCATGACCAATATCAACGAACTTTTGCAAGGTTTCCAGCGCTTTCGCGTCAAGCATTTTGAGCCGAATCGAGAACTGTTCAACCGGCTGGCGATGCAAGGGCAGACGCCACGCACGCTGTTGATCGGTTGCAGCGATTCGCGGGTCGATCCCGCTATTCTGACCGATTCCGCGCCCGGCGACCTGTTCGTGATACGCAACGTCGCCAATCTGGTTCCGCCCTACGAGACCGGCGGCCGCTACCACGGCACCAGCGCCGCCGTGGAATTCGCCGTCTGCAACCTGAAGGTGCATAACATCATCGTGCTGGGCCATTCGCGTTGCGGCGGCATCAGCGCCTTGCTAAGCGGTTACGGCGAAAACAACGAGGGCGAGGGTTATATCGCGCCTTGGGTGCAAATCGCCGCGCCGGCTCGCGACGAGGTGTTGCAGCGCTGGCCGGACGCCAGCCGCGAGTTCAAGCAACGGGCTTGCGAGCGGGCCGGTGTGCGGATTTCGCTGACCAATCTCATGACCTTCCCGTTCATCCGCCAACGGGTCGAGGAGAGTAGCCTGCATCTGTATGGCTGGTACTACGATCTCGAAAACGGCGAACTCATGCAATACGATCCCGACAAGGACCGGTTCTACGATTTGTACTTTGGCCCGATGCCGGCGGACGCCGCCTGAGCGCGCTCTACCGTTTGGGTTCCCGCAGCGCGA
The DNA here is from genome assembly GCA_008933795.1 of Candidatus Contendibacter sp. Taxonomy (GTDB): domain Bacteria; phylum Pseudomonadota; class Gammaproteobacteria; order Competibacterales; family Competibacteraceae; genus Contendibacter. The sequence continues at coordinate 11,601 of WBUJ01000024.1, forward strand.
TGCGGTCGGTCTCTTTAGCTTTCCGGTTAAACGATAGGGTTGGACCACGGCCATGATTCCAGCACTGAACCTCCCCCCGATTTCCGTCGAGCATATCGATCAGCGCGTTCGCCTGCACGGCATTGACTGGGAAGGCTACGAATCCTTCCTAGCCCTGCGCGGGGAACAAAGCGGCACGCGCGTGACGTACCTGGACGGAGAACTCGAACTGATGTCGCCCTCGATCAACCACGAGATCTTTAAAAAAACCTTGGCTCGCCTGCTGGAAGCCTACGCCGAAGAGAAGGGGATCGAGTTGAACGGCTACGGATCGTGGACGGTCAAGTCCGCCAAGGACAAGCTGGGTGTCGAAGCCGATGAATGCTATGTCGTGGGGTTACGGGACGCCGAGCCGACCATTCCGGATATCGCCATCGAGGTAGTTTGGACCTCGGGCGGGATCGACAAGTTGGAAGTCTACCGGGGTTTGGGGGTGCCGGAAGTCTGGTTTTGGCAGAAAGGCGCGCTCCGGTTTTTTCTCCTTCGGGAGGATGGTTACCTCGCTAGCGCGAGAAGTCGTCTCCTGCCCGATCTCGACCCCGCGCTGATCGCCCGCTGCATGGGCGAATCCAGCCAGACCCAGGCGGTGCGCGCCCTGCGCGCGGCGCTCCGGGACGCCGGTATTCGCAATTAACCTTCTCTCTCCGACGCAACGGAATTTCGCATGAATTCAACAACCGCTCTTCCCATCCGCCGCGCCCTCTTCAGCGTTTCCGACAAGACCGGCATCGTGGATTTCGCCCGCGCCCTGGTCGAACGGGGGGTGGAGATTCTTTCCACCGGCGGCACCGCCAAGCTGCTGAGCGGCAACGGCGTTTCCGTCATCGAAGTCGCCGATTACACCGGCTTCCCCGAGATGATGGACGGTCGCCTCAAAACTCTGCATCCGAAAATTCACGGCGGCTTGCTGGGCCGGCGCGGCGAGGACGACGGAGCGATGGTCGAGCACGGTATTCCGCCGATCGATCTGCTGGTGGTGAATCTCTATCCGTTCGAGGCCACGGTCGCCAAGCCGAATTGCACCCTCGCCGACGCGATTGAAAACATCGACATCGGCGGGCCGGCGATGCTGCGGGCGGCGGCGAAGAATCACGCGGCGGTCACGGTGGTGGTGGATGCTGGCGATTACCAGCGGGTTCTGGCCGAAATGCGGGATCACGCCGGGGCCGTGAGCGCCGCTACCCGCTTCGATTTGGCGGTCAAGGTGTTCGAGCATACCGGCCGCTACGACGGCGCCATCGCCAACTATCTCGGTTCCATCAAGGCCGGGGGCGAGCGCGATCCGTTTCCGCGCACCTACAGCGTCCAGTTCCAGAAAGCTCAGGACATGCGCTACGGCGAAAATCCGCATCAGGGTGCGGCGTTCTACGTCGAGCCGAAGCCGGCGGAAGCTTGCATCGCCACCGCCCGCCAGTTGCAGGGCAAGGAATTGTCCTACAACAACGTCGCCGATACCGACGCCGCGCTGGAATGCGTCAAGGGCTTCGCCGCGCCGGCCTGCGTGATCGTCAAGCACGCCAATCCCTGCGGCGTGGCCATCGGTTTGAGCCTGCTTGAGGCTTACGACCGCGCCTATAAAACCGATCCGACCTCCGCCTTCGGCGGCATCATCGCCTTCAACCGTCCACTGGATGGCGCGACCGCCAAGGCGATTGTGGATCGGCAGTTCGTCGAGGTGATCATCGCCCCGGAGGTGACGCCGGAGGCGCTGGCCGCGACCGCTAGCAAGCAGAACGTCCGGGTGCTGGCCTGCGGCCACTGGGGTGATGTTCGCGCGCCGGGTTGGGACTACAAGCGGGTCACCGGCGGCCTGCTGGTGCAAGATCGTGACTTGGGCCGTGTGGCGGTGTCCGACCTGAAAGTGGTGACCAAACGGCAGCCGACCGACCGGGAAATGACTGACCTGCTGTTCGCGTGGCAGGTGGTGAAATTCGTCAAATCCAACGCCATCGTCTACGGCAAGGACGGCATGATTCTCGGAGTCGGCGCCGGGCAGATGAGCCGGGTGTTCTCGGCGAACATCGCTATCATGAAAGCGCGGGAGGAGAAGCTGGACTTGAAGGGCGCGGCGATGGCGTCCGATGCGTTCTTCCCGTTCCGCGACGGCATCGACCTCGCCGCCGAACAGGGTATCACCGCCGTCATCGAGCCGGGCGGTTCCATGCGCGACAGCGAGGTGATCGCCGCCGCCGACGAGCACGACATGGCGATGGTGTTCACCGGAATGCGGCATTTCCGCCACTAACAATACCTCCCCTCTCTCCCGCCGGGAGAGGGGCCGGGGACGAGGGTTACCATGAACATCCTGATCGTCGGCGGCGGTGGCCGCGAACACGCCCTGGCCTGGAAGGTCGCGCAATCCAGCCGGGTGAAACACGTCTACGTCGCACCGGGCAACGCTGGCACGGCGCGCGAACCCAAGGTCACCAACATCGCCATCACGGCGGATGATCCACCCGACCTGCTCAAGTTCGCTCAAGGCCATCACGTGGATCTGACGATCATCGGGCCAGAAGTGCCGCTGGTGCTGGGCATCACTGACCGGTTCGCCAGCGCCGGCCTGCGCTGTTTCGGGCCGAGCAAAGCGGCGGCGCAACTGGAAGGCTCCAAGGCTTTCGCCAAGGATTTCCTGGCCCGTCACCACCTTCCCACCGCTCGCTACCAGAGTTTCACGGATCCTGACGCAGCGGAAGCCTATATTCGCGAGATGGGCGCTCCCGTGGTGGTCAAGGCCGATGGGCTGGCGGCAGGCAAGGGCGTGATTCTGGCCCAGAGCGAGGAAGAAGCCATCGCCGCCGCCCGGGGAATGCTGAGCGGCGCGGATTTCGGCAAGGCCGGCCAGCGGGTGGTGGTGGAAGAGTTTCTGCACGGCGAGGAGGCCAGCTTCATCGTCATGACCGATGGCGAGCATATCCTGCCGTTCGCGTCCTCACAGGATCACAAGGCCCGCGACAACGGCGACCGTGGCCCCAACACGGGCGGCATGGGCGCCTATTCGCCTGCGCCGGTGATCACGCCGGAACTGCATGACCGCATTATGGCCGAGATCATCGAGCCGACGGTGCGCGGCATGGCGGCGGAAGGCAGCCGCTACGTCGGCTTTCTCTACGCCGGGGTGATGATTACCGCCGATGGTCCCAAGGTGCTGGAATACAACTGCCGGCTGGGCGATCCTGAAACTCAGCCCCTGATCATGCGCCTGCGCTCCGATCTGGTGGAATTGTGCAAGGCGGCGCTGGACGGACGGTTGCATGAGGTCCAGGCGGACTGGGACCCGCGCGCTGCGCTGGGGGTGGTGATGACCGCTGGCGGCTATCCGGGCCGCTACCGGCAGGGCGATGTCATCGCGGGCCTGCCGCCGCCCGACGAGGAACTGGGCGACGACGTGAAACTGTTCCACGCCGGAACGCAGGAAACCAAAGAGGGCCATATCGTCACCCACGGCGGGCGGGTGCTGTGCGCCACCGCGCTGGGCAGCACGGTCGCGGAGGCGCAGAATCTGGCCTATAACCTCGTCAAACGAGTGCGCTGGGATGGTGTCCATTACCGTACCGACATCGGTTATCGGGCCATCGCGCGGGAACGGAATTAACGGGGTCGGATCGCTGGCCCGTTCTCCGAAAATCTTGACAGCGCCACTCGGCAGCGTAGATTACACCTGAATCCAGGTGAACCAACCTGAACCTGACGAGGCCCGCCATGGCGACTACTGCCTTCACGATCCGCACCAGCCCGGAAACCATGCGGCGGCTGGACCAACTGGCCGCCCAGGTTGACCGTTCGCGCAACTATCTCGCCAATCAGGCTTTGGAGGAGTTTCTGGAGCTGCGGGCCTGGCAGATTGAAAAAGTGCAGGCGGGCATCGCCGCCGCCGAACGTGGCGAATTCGTCCCGGATCAGGAAATGGAAGGCATCTTCGAGCGCTACCAGGACGCCAAGCCGGATGCGGCGGAATGAAAATCCTCTGGACCCGCCCGGCGGCGCGAGATTTGGCGGCGATTCAGGATTATATCGCTCGGGACAACCCGACTGCCGCCTATCGCTTGGCGACTGCGATCCGGCGGCAGGTGCGGCAACTGGCGGATCATCCGCAGATCGGTCGGCCTGGCCGGCTGGACGGCACTCGTGAGCTGGTCATCAGCGATACGCCTTATCTGGTTCCATACCGTATCAGCGACCACCGGGTGGAAATTCTGGCGGTGTATCACGGGGCGCGACGCTGGCCCGAGCGATTCGATTGATGATGCCAAGGTTTATCCGTTGTATTTCATGAGCTTTTGTAATTGTTGACCGCCTAAACCGCTGCATCCGTTCCCCCAGAGAATAACCTCCACATGTCAATCTCCGCTCGATCCTCCGCCTCCAAACCCCTCGAACTGGTCTGTCCCGCTGGCAACTTGCCCTCGCTGAAGACCGCCGTCGATCACGGGGCCGACTCCGTCTATATCGGCTTTCGCGACGACACCAACGCCCGCCATTTTCCCGGCCTGAATTTCGACGCCAAAACGGCGGCTCAGGGCGTGCAGTACGCCCACGCCAAGGGCCGGCGGGTGTTTGTCGCGCTCAACACCTTTCCGCAGCCCAGCGGTTGGGAGCGTTGGCAGCGAGCGGTGGATCATGCGGCGGAACTCGGCGTGGACGCGGTCATCGCCGCCGACATCAGCGTGCTGGATTACGCGGGTCGCCGGTATCCGAATTTGCCGCTCCATCTCTCGGTGCAGGGTTCCGCCACCAACTACGAAGCCATCCGCTTTTATCACGAGCAGTTCGGCATCCGCCGCGTGGTCTTGCCGCGCGTCCTGTCGTTGCCACAAGTGAGGCACGTTTTGGAGAACAGCCCGGTCGGTATCGAAGTTTTCGGTTTCGGCGGGTTGTGCATCATGGTGGAGGGCCGCTGTCTGCTGTCGTCCTACGTCACCGGCGAATCGCCCAACATGTGTGGAGTCTGTTCCCCGGCCAAGGCAGTGCGCTGGGAGGAAACGCCGCGCGGGCTGGAAACCCGCTTGGGCGGTTTGCTGATCGACCGCTACGCGCCGGGCGAGCCGGCCGGTTATCCGACCCTGTGCAAGGGCCGGTTTGAAGTGGCCGATCAGACCTATTACGCCATCGAAGAGCCGACCAGCCTCAATACCCTGGAACTGCTGCCGGAGTTGCAGGCCATGGGCATTGCCGCCATCAAGATCGAGGGTCGCCAGCGCAGCCCGGCCTACGTGACCCAGGTCACCAAAGTCTGGCGGGCCGCGATTGACGCCTGCTGGCGCAATCCCGCCGCTTACGCCCCGAAACCGGAATGGCAGCGGGAACTGGGCAAGGTGTCGGAAGGCCACCAGACCACGCTGGGCGCGTATCACCGGACCTGGCAATGAGGGCGGCGACCATGACCGAACGGCAACCGAAACTGGCGCTGGGACCGGTGCTGTACTACTGGCCCCAGGAAAAACTGCTCGACTTTTACGAGCGGATGAGCGCCACGCCGGTGGACATCATCTATCTCGGCGAGACCGTCTGCTCCAAGCGCCGCGCTTTCAATGCCGACGAGTGGCTGGAACTGGCTGAACGGCTGAGCGCTGCCGGCAAGGAGGTGGTGCTGTCCACGATGGCATTGTTGGAGGCAGAATCGGAACTCAAGACTTTACGCCGCTTGTGCGAGAACGGCCGCTTTACCGTCGAAGCCAACGACATGGGCGCAGTGCGGCTGCTGTCCGAGCGGAAAGCGCCGTTCGTGCTGGGCACTGGGATCAACGTCTACAGTGACCAGACCTTGCGCTTTCTGACCGGGTTGGGCGCGAAACGCTGGGTGATGCCGGTGGAACTGTCGCGGGCGACGCTGGCTTCGATCCAGGCCGGGCGACCCGCGGGCGTGGAAACCGAGGTGTTCGTTTACGGTCGGTTGCCGCTGGCCTATTCCGCCCGCTGCTTCACCGCGCGGCATCACGATTTGCCCAAGGACGATTGCCAGTATCGCTGTCTTGATTACCCGGAAGGGCTGACGTTGAGCACCCGCGAGGGGCAGGCGTTTCTGGCGCTGAACGGTATTCAGACCCAGTCGGCGCAGACCTGCAACCTGTTGCCGGAACTGGCGGAATTGCGGGAATTGAACGTAGACGTGCTGCGCCTTAGCCCGCAGCCGGAAGGCATGGAAACAGTCGTCGAGGCATTCGCCGCCTGTCTGCGCGGGGAGCGCGACCCGGTCGAAACGGCGCGGGCGCTCAATGCCGGGTTGCCGTATGGCGCTTGCGATGGCTATTGGCAGGGCCAGCCGGGATTAAGGCAGATTCAAGCCGCCGAACCACTCAACCGCTCGTAAACCCCCATCAAGCCATTGGCGGCGCGCAGCAGTGGCGGCAGCGGCCCGCCGAGCGCCTCCGGGTCCATCCCGTCCAGCAGATTTTTCAATTCCAGCCCCAGGGCGGTATCGCCTTCCATCACCACTCGGCGGTTGAAAAACAGCGTGTCGGAATCCTCGCGCCGGGTGGCCAGCGCCAGGAAATCGTAGATCGTGCCGCTGATGGTCAAATCCGGCGCTTGCTCATCTTGAGAGGGGACAAAACCGGCGGGACCGGCGTAGCGAAACCGGTATTCCACCTGGGCGTCGCGCACCTTGATCGCCAGCACCCGGTCGCGCAGGAACTCGAACTCGCCGCCTTGTTGAATCCGCCCGACGAACAGCACGTTCAGCGCCGTAATCAGGGCGGTCGAATGCACCGGGCCGGGAATCAGCGTAAACGGCAACGCCAGCAGGGCGGGCAGGGTCGGACGGGGCGGAAACAGCGAATGAAGGGTGGCCTGGAAAGTAGCGTTCATGACCTCGATAACCGCCTCAGCGCTTCATCGACTCGAAGAAGTCCTTGTTGGTCCTGGTGTTCTTGAGCCGCTCCAACAGGAATTCCATCGCCTGCAACTCGTCCATCGGATGCAGCAGCTTGCGCAGGATCCACATCTTCTGCAAATCGTCCGGATCGGCCAGCAGTTCCTCGCGGCGGGTGCCGGAACGGTTGATGTCAATGGCCGGGAACACCCGCTTCTCGGAAATCCGCCGGTCGAGATGGATTTCCATGTTGCCGGTGCCCTTGAATTCCTCGTAAATCACGTCGTCCATGCGCGAGCCGGTATCGATCAGCGTGGTGGCGATGATGGTCAGCGAGCCGCCTTCCTCAATGTTGCGCGCCGCGCCGAAGAACCGCTTGGGCTTTTGCAGGGCGTTGGCGTCCACGCCGCCGGTCAGCACCTTGCCGGAGGCCGGCACTACCGTATTGTAGGCGCGCGCCAACCGGGTGATGGAATCGAGCAGAATCACCACGTCGCGCTTGTGCTCAACCAGCCGCTTGGCCTTGTCGGACACCATTTCCGCGACTTGCGTGTGGCGGGTGGCCGGTTCGTCAAAGGTACTGGCGATCACTTCGCCGCGCACCGACCGCTGCATTTCGGTCACTTCCTCCGGCCGCTCGTCGATCAGCAGCACCATCAGATAGCACTCGGGATGATTGGCGGCGATGCTTTGAGCGATGTTCTGCAACATCATGGTCTTGCCCGCCTTGGGTGGCGAGACGATCAGGCCGCGCTGGCCTTTGCCGATGGGCGCGATCAGGTCGATGACCCGCGCCGTGATGTCCTCGGTGCTGCCGTTGCCGCGCTCCAGCGTCAGCCGGTCGTCGGCGTGCAACGGCGTCAGGTTCTCGAACAGCACCTTGTTCTTCGAGGCTTCCGGCGGCTCAAAATTGATGTCGCCGACCTTGAGCAGGGCGAAGTAACGCTCGCCTTCCTTGGGCGGGCGAATCTTGCCGCTGACCGTGTCGCCGGTGCGCAGGTTGAAGCGACGGATCTGGCTGGGCGAGACGTAGATGTCGTCGGGACCGGCCAGATAGGAACTGTCGGCGGAGCGCAGGAAGCCGAAGCCGTCCTGCAGGATTTCCAGCACGCCATCGCCGGAGATGTCCTCGCCGCTCTTGGCCAGCGCCTTGAGGATGGCGAAAATCACATCCTGCTTGCGCGATCGCGCCATGCCTTCGAGCTTCAATTCCTGGGCGATGGCGATCAGGTCGGCGGCGGATTTTTTCTTGAGTTCGGTGAGATTCATGGAATCAACAGGCTCGGGGCGACGGGCGCGACGGGCGCGCGTCCGTGGGGAGGAGTGAAGGGGTGCTCCTGGGTTGGAGGCCGAACCGGACAAGGGCGGAGCAGTGCTGAGGAGTGATTGCGGGATGGATAACGGTCGTGGTGCGCAGTCTACGCTAGCACGGTCGCGAAGCGGCGTCTACCCTGGGGCGGGCGCCGTTCGCGCGACTCAAGACAGGCTGCTATCGAGGAAGGCGACCAACTGCGATTTGGATACGGCGCCGACCTTGGTGGCCTCGACGTTGCCGTTGCGGAACAGCATCAGGGTGGGGATGCCGCGAATACCGTACTTGGGCGGAGTGGCTTGGTTTTCATCCACGTTCAGCTTGCAGATCTTGACGCGCCCCGCATAGTCGGCGGCGACGTCGTCCAGGATCGGCGCGATCATCCGGCAGGGACCGCACCACTCGGCCCAGTAATCGACCAGCACCGGTTGCTCGGCCTTGAGCACCTCGGCCTCGAAGGTGTCGTCGGTGATATGCACAATTTGCTCGCTCACGGATACAAGGTCTCCAGTTTGGAATAGCAGGGGACGTGGTTCGCCAGGAAGGATGCATCGGGAAACACGGAGCCGGTCAAGCGGATGACGGAACGACCGTCGGGGGGCGGCCGCGAAAATCGGCGGCGCGCGGCGTTCAACGACGGATATTGTGGCAAAATAATCAATCGGGGCACAAATTTCTTTTGGCTCATTTCAGCCCAAACCGGGCGCTCGCGCAAGCCCCCCACCCTGCTCACCCGGGATTATCGCCAACCCATGCAAACCGATCATCTGACCCACGTCCCGTTTTCCTCACTCGGCCTGACCAATTCGCTGCAGGAAAGCGTGGAAGACGCCGGCTTTGTCTACTGCACGCCGATTCAGGCCGCCACCCTGCCGCTGGCGCTCAAAGGCCAGGATATCGCCGGCCAGGCCCAGACCGGCACCGGCAAGACCGCCGCTTTTCTACTCGCCGCCTTGCATCACTTGATGGAAACTCCCGTCGCCGAGGACGCGGTCGGTCCCTGGGCCATCGTCATCGCCCCGACCCGCGAACTGGCGGTGCAGATCCATCGCGACGCCGAACTGCTCGGCCGCTATACCGGCCTCAGCTTCGTCGCCGTGTTCGGCGGCACCGGCTACGACTCCCAGCGCCGCCAACTCGAAGCCGGGGTGGACGTGCTGATCGGTACGCCCGGTCGCCTGATCGACTACTACAAACAGGGAGTTTACAAGCTCAACCACATCGAGGTGGTGGTGCTGGACGAGGCCGACCGCATGTTCGATCTCGGCTTCATCACCGATATCCGCTACCTGCTGCGCAAGATGCCAGCGCCCGGCCAGCGCATCAACATGCTGTTTTCGGCCACCTTGAGCAACCGGGTCATGGAACTGGCCTACGAGCATATGAACAACCCGCAGGTGATCCGGATCGAGGCCGAGCACGTGACCGCCGACAAGGTGCGCCAAGCACTGTATCACGTTTCCGCTCACGACAAGATTGCGTTGCTGTTCGGGGTGCTGCGCCAGCAGGAACCCAAGCGCATCATGATCTTCGTCAACACCAAAAAGGCGGCGGATCGGGTCACCGGCTATCTGCTGGGCAACGGCTACGAGGCCGGCGTGCTGTCGGGCGACATTCCCCAGCCCAAGCGGCTGAAACTGCTGGAATCGTTTCAGCGCGGCGAATTGCCGATCCTGGTGGCGACCGACGTGGCGGCGCGCGGTCTGCACATCGCGGATGTCACCCATGTGATTAACTTCGATTTGCCGCAGGAACGGGAAGATTACGTTCACCGCATCGGTCGCACCGCCCGCGTGGGCGCCAGCGGCGACGCCATCAGCTTCGCCTGCGAGCAGTACGTCTACTCGCTGCCGGAAATCGAGGATTTCATCGGCCAGAAGATTCCGGTGCTGCCGATGACCGAAGAACTGCTGGTGGAGTACAAGCCGCCCCGGCGGATGGAACGGCATCGGCCGCCGCTGGCGGGCGGCGAGCGCGGTCGCGGTCGCGCGCCGCACCGGCGGGCGCCCCACCGTGCCTGACCGGCAATCAGGTGGAACGGCGCGACCATGACCACTTCCAGGTCGGACAAGGCCAGCGTCGCCAGCGGTCATCCGCGAGTGACTGAAGCCGCCGCCGAAATTCTGCGCGCCGGCGGCAACGCCTTCGACGCGGTGGTCGCGGCCGGGTTTGCCGCCGCCGTGGCCGAGCCGGCGCTGACCAGTCTGGGCGGCGGTGGTTTCCTGTTGGCGCGCACCGCCCAGGGCCAGGCGACGCTGTTCGATTTCTTCGTGGACACGCCGGGTCGCGGCTTGCCAGCCGGTCAACTGGAGCCGCATTTTCTGCCGGTGATCGTGCGCTTTCCCGCCAGCGAGCAGATTTTCAACGTCGGCCTGGGATCGGTGGCGACGCCTGGAGCGCTGCGCGGCTATCTGCACGTCCACCGGCGGTTGGGCCGATTGCCGCTGCGGGAGGTGCTGGCGCCAGCCATTCATCTGGCTCGCGCGGGCGTGACGATCAACCACAAGCAGGCTTACTTTCTCGATCTGCTGACGCCGATCATGACCCTGACCGCCACGGGCCGCGCGCTGTTCGAGCCGGACGGCCGTTATCTGGGCGAGGGCGACGTACACCGCAATCCGGACTTGGCGATGTTTCTGGAGACCCTACCCGCCAATGGCGAACGCGAGTTTTACGAGGGCGAACTGGCCCGGCGCATCGCGGCGGACATGGGTGCGGGTGGCGGATTGCTGACGGCCACCGATCTGGCCGCCTGCCGGGTGATCGAACGCGAACCGCTGTCGGTCCATTATCGCGGCTGTCGGCTGCTGACCAATCCGCCCCCCTCGTTTGGCGGTTCGTTGCTCGCCCTGGCGTTGCGGTTGCTGGAGGCGCGGGAAGTCGCTCCTCTCGGCTTCGGCTCGCCGGCCCATCTGGCGCTGCTGATCGCGGTGATGCGGGAAGTGGATCGTCGCCGCGCCGAGGGCTATCTGAGCCCGACCGACCTGGGTCAGCCGGGTCTGGCCGAAAGTCAGGCGCGGGTGCGCGTTGCCTCCGGCGGCACCACCCACGTCAGCGTGTGCGACGCCGAGGGCAACGCCGCCAGCATGACCACCTCCAACGGCGAGGGTTCCGGCTATTTCGCGCCCGATACCGGCATCATGCTCAACAACATGATGGGCGAGGACGACCTGCATCCCGAAGGCTTCCACGTCAGTCCGCCGGGGCTGCGGGTGGCTTCGATGATGGCGCCATCGCTGTTGTTGGCCGGTGATTCGGTACGATTGGCGCTGGGCAGCGGCGGCAGCAAGCGCATCCGCACCGCCCTGCTGCAAGTCATCGGCAACACGGTGGATTTTGGCATGAGCCTTCGGGAGGCGGTCGAAGCGCCGCGCCTGCACTGGGACGGTCAGTGCGCCCAGGTCGAGCCGGGTTTCGCCGAGGCGGCGCTGGCGGCGCTGGCGGCGCGGTGGCCGATTAACCGCTGGACGATCCAGGACGTGTATTTCGGTGGGGTCCATACGGCGGCGCCGGGCGGCGAAGGCGCCGGCGATCCACGGCGCGGCGGTTGCGCCGCGACGGTCGGAGCGTGAAGCGAAAGGCGAGAGGTAAAAGACATGACATGGTTGAAGGATGTCCCGCCGACTGTGACTCAACCGGGCGGGGTCGAGATCAAACCGGTGTTGGCAGTTCCCCCTTGGGTGCAAGGGCTGATTTTCGACTGCGATGGCACCGTAGTTGACACCCTGCCCTTGCACTACGTGGCCTGGGAGGAAACATTTGCAGACTTGGAGCTGACGTGCCCGCTGGCGTTTCTGATCCGGCACAACGGCAAACCCACCGGCCAGATCGTGGCCCTTTACAACGCGGAATTCGGCCAATCCATCGACGTTGACAAATTCACGGCGGACAAGGAACGGCGGACTTATGCCCTGCTGGAACAGGCGCGGCCACTGGAACCGGTAGCGACGCTGGCGCGGCATCATCAGGGCCGGTTGCCGATGGCGGTGGTGTCGGGCAGCAACCGCGCCAACGTGGAGCGGGCGCTGCGGGCGGCGGGGTTACGCGAGCTGTTTCCGGTGGTGTTGACCGCCGACGATGGTCTACCGCCCAAGCCGGCGCCGGATTTGTTTCTGGAGGCGGCCCGCCGGCTGGGGGTGGAGCCTGCGCTCTGTCAGGCGTTCGAGGACGCCGACGCCGGGCTGGAAGCGATTCGCCGCGCCGGGATGCTGGCGACGGACGTGCGGCCGTTCGGAGGGGGATACCGGCACGAGTAAAGACGTTTCTCAGGCCGCGATCCCGCTCAGGCGCAGCAGCGGCTCGATGTGCGGCTCCCGACCCCGGAAGGCGATGAAGCTGGCCAGCGCCGGGCGCGAACCGCCCACTTCCAGGATGTTTTCCCGGAATCGCGTCCCGGTCGCGGCGTCGAAAATCCCGCTATCCTCGAAGGCGCTAAAGGCGTCCGCCGCCAGCACTTCCGCCCATTTGTAACTGTAATAGCCCGCCGCATAGCCGCCGGCGAAGATGTGGGTGAAGGCGTTGGCGAACCGGTTCCAGACCGGCGGGAGGATGACCGCCATCTGTTGGCGTATTTCGTCCAGCACCTCCAGCACCTGTCCGCCGCGCGCCGGGTCGTAGTCGCGGTGCAGGCGGAAGTCGAACAGCCCGAATTCCAGTTGCCGCACCATCAAAATCCCGGCCTGGAAGTGCTTGGCCGCCAGCATCCGTTGATAGAGTTCGTCCGGCAGCGGTTCGCCGGTTTGGTAATGACTGGCCAGCAGGTCCAGCGCCTCCCGCGCCCAGCACCAGTTCTCCATGAACTGGCTGGGCAGTTCCACCGCATCCCATTCCACCCCGTGAATGCCCGCCACTGGCAGATAATCCACCGTGGTCAGCAGATGGTGCAGGCCGTGGCCGAATTCGTGAAACAACGTCAGCACTTCGCTGTGGGTCAGCAGGGCCGGATCGGCGCCCACCGGCGGGGTGAAGTTGCCCACCAGATAGGCCGCCGGCAACCGCACTGTGTTAGCCAGCCGCCGCCGCGCCAGACCGCCGTCCATCCACGCCCCGCCGCGCTTGTGGGACCGGGCGTACAGATCCAGATAGAACCGCCCGCGCCGCGTTCCCGCCGCGTCAACGATTTCGTAAACCCGCACCTCGGGATGCCAGACTTCCACGCCGTCCAGCGGGCGAATGGCGATGGCGAACAGGCGTTCCGCCACCGCGAACAGTCCCGCCAGGACCCGAGGCAGCGGGAAGTAGGGCCGCAATTCCTCCTGCGACAGTTGATAGCGATGCTGGCGCAGCTTTTCCGCGTAATAGCCGATGTCCCAGGCGTGCAGGTCGTCCGCGCCGAACTGCTCGCGGGCGAAGGTGCGCAACTCGTCCAGTTCCCGTTGCGCCTGGGGCCGGGCGCGGCGGGCGAGATCGGCGAGGAAGTCCAGCACCTGATCCGGCGAGTCGGCCATCTTGGTCGCCAGCGAGTATTCGGTGTAATCGTGGAAGCCGAGCAACCGGGCCAGTTCGTGGCGCAGCGCCAGAATCCGCTCCATCACCGGCCCATTGTCCCACTGGCCGCCGTTTGGCCCCTGCTCGGAGGCGCGGGTGCAATAGGCGCTGTACAGTTCCCGCCGCAGTTCGCGGTTGTCGGCATAGTTCAACACGGGCAGGTAGGACGGCAGTTCCAGCGTCAGCAGCCAGCCGTCCAGCCCGCGTTGTTGGGCGGTCTGCCGGGCCAGCGCCCGCGCCGAGTCCGGCAGGCCGGCCAGTTGCGCTTCATCGGTCAGGAGTTTGGTCCAGGCTTGGGTGGCATCCAGCACGTTTTCCGAGAATTTGGCCCCAAGTTGCGCCAGTTCCTGCTGAATGTCCCGGTAGCGGGCCTGTTGCTCTGGCAGCAGGGCGATGCCGGACAGCCGGAAATCGCGCAGGGCGTCGCTGATGACTTTGCATTGCGCCGGATCGAGCCGGGCGTACTCCGGCCCCTCGGCGATTTGCTGATAGGCACGATACAGTCCCTCGTGCTGGCCCAGTTCGCTGTAATAGGCGCTGAGCTTGGGCAGGCAGGCGTTGTAGGCCGCGCGCAGGGCCTCGGAATCGCAGACCGAGTGCAGATGGTTGACCGGCGACCACGCTTTGTTCAGCCGATCCTCCAATTCCTCCAACGGACGAAGCAAATTGTCCCAACTATAAACAGCGTTCGTGGCCAGCAACCGTTCGAGATCGGCGCGATTTTCGGCCAGCCAGTGGTCGATAGCCGGTTCGACGTGCTCCGGCTGGATCGCGGTGTAGGAAGGCAGGTCGGCGGAGGTGAGGAGCGGATTGGTCATGGCGGGATTCCAGCATTGGGTTTCGTGAAGGCTCTTCGATTTTTTCTGGACTTGATCTTTTGGAGCGACTCCAGCCTGCCGAGCCGTTTGGAAGGTGTCTACAGAGATTTAAAAATCAATTAGTTAGGATCGTAGCCAGAACTTAGTCTGACTGGCTCCACAAGAACCGACGAAGAACCTGGCTTTTCGCAGAAAAATCCCAATGATTTTCATGCGATTCAAACGGATAATGCGACTTTTCGCCGTTCCGACGATCTGGTGACGCCAGACAATGTGATGCTGCTGTTCGGCGTCTCTCTCGCATTTGACTCTAGGATTTGCGGAAGACGGGTAGGTGCAGGTCCCACCGGATGGCAAGCAACCGCACTGCCACCACCACGATCATTCCGGCCCCAAACGCCGGTGCACGTGGCATCCCGAGCGCGTGCAAAGCCAGGTACACAGCGACTCCCACGATGGCAGCCGTCGCATAGATCTCCCGCCGCAGGATGAGCGGTACCTGCGCCGTGATGACGTCTCTCAAGATGCCTCCGGTAACGCCAGTCATCGTGCCCATCAGCACCACGATGAGCGGTGGGCACTGCGCCGCTTCCGCCAATTGGGCCCCAGAAAGCGCGAAAAGCGCCAGTCCCAGCGTATCGGCCACGAGGAGTGTGGCACTCGGCGGTGGCCATACCCGTACATACGCGACCGTCAACATAGCGGATGTGATGATGACGACGAGGTACCAGACATCGGTGACCCAGAAAATCGGGTGGCGGTCCAAGAGGAGATCGCGAAGGGTACCTCCTCCGATGGCTGTAATCGCCGCGACCACGATGACCCCGAGGAGGTCCAGATCCCGATCGCGTGCTGCAAGTACGCCGCTCGCGGCAAACACTGCCACGCCTGCAAGGTCAATGTAATACAAGAGTACGCGCCATCCTACATTGCCGAACGTCGGACATAACCGGCGCTGCGCGGCTTCATCGCGCAGCGTCCGTGTTGATGGATGGGTTGGGCGTCATACGACACCGGCTGTGGTATGGCAGCCGACTATGTTTCATAGGACGACACTTCGATGAGGTTGCTATCGGGGTCTCGAAAGTAAACGGACGTTATCGGGCCAAGGGCACCGGTGCGCGGAACTGGCCCTTCTTCGACGTTTATGCCGCACTTGCGTAAATGATCAATGACTGAGTGTGGCGCCTCAGCCGTAACGAAGCACAAGTCGGCTGAACCCGGAACGGGATGGTTCGCGTGAGGAACAAGAGGCGCATTTGCTGGATGCAGATTGATCTTCGATTGCCCGAAGACAAGTGCTCTCCGCCCTGAGCCAAACGTAACAGGCTCCATGCCAAGAACCGTTTGATAGAAGGAAATCGTCGCATCCATATCTTGCACGGTCAGCACGAAATGATCGAGGCGCTCAATTTGCACGGGGACTCCAGGGGTTTGACGCCCAACGTACCAATAACCGGACCGTAGACTGCGGAGCGCAGCGCAGCAGTTTACGGGTCCGAGTTTATTGGATTGTTATGCGCTTTTGTCATTGCCTGAAAACACATCGCCCCGAGTTGATGATGCACCAACCTTTTCTGTAATTAAGGACACAAGCTTTTCCTTGGTTTTCCACGTATAGCTTTTTCTTGTCTTGTCTAGACCATACTTTTTTATAACTGCGATAAGTTGGGCTACATCTAGTTTTTCCAGTTCTTCAACCAGTCTTTCGATTCCCTCAGCAGCGGCGATTGCAATTGGATTTATATGCACATCAACTTTTCTTCTGGTTGTCCCCTGAGTAATATCTTCCGAGCCCAGTCTTACCAATTCGGCTAACAATGCCTTTAATTCGCTGTCTTTTTTAGACGCAGCAATCATTTCTCTTAAGATCGCCTTAGTCTCAGCAATATCAAGTTTAGACATATTCATGTATCTCCTCTACTAATCGCATGAATACTCGATCTAGACCTTGATATCCATACTTTTGCTTCAGTGTATTGGGCGTGTCATTATAATCTGCCGCTTCTTCTGCCTTTCCAGTCAAAGGAATTCTTGTCTTGAATATTCTCGGAAATGCGGCATCATTAGCATGTTTACTTTCTAGCGTTTCAATTGTTGTATTGTGAAGAGTTAAGTTGCTTCTGTATTTTGTTATCACGATTCCAAGCGGTGTGATTCTTAAGTTTTCTTTTCGAGCAAACTGCGATACTTTGTTTGTGATCTGTGGAATGCCATAAGTAGACAAAATGTCCGGTATGGTTGGGATAATATAGTAGTCGCTTATGAAAATTCCGTTCAACGTGACTGTTCCAAGATTTGGAGGACAATCTACAAGAACAAAATCATAATCCGACAATAGATGATTAATAGACTTCTTTAGGATTTCGGTGGGCTTAACTGTGTAGTTTGATGTGGTTGCAATTATCGCCATTTTATCTTGTATTTCGATTAGCCCAAGACTTGATGGGAGCAGATCAAGACCTTTTATTCCTCCGCTAACGTTTGAAACGTTTTTTACTATTGCTTTTTCTGGTACAAAAATGTTGGTGTCCAATTGCGCATCTAGGAACAACTGCTTGAGAGTAAGTCCGTTCTTATCTCTTTCTTCCCATTCATCTTGATGAATCAATGAAACCGTTACGTTAGTTTGAGGATCCAGGTCGATTACGAGTACCTTGTATTTGTATTCATAAGCCAGTATGTCTGCCAAAGCGAGGCAAGTAGTCGTTTTTCCAACTCCGCCTTTGAGGTTGATCAGACTTATAACCGTTGCCATTTCACGATCTCCTTTGGTTCGCTTTCACGCATAACGCCAACCATCAGCGGCGCGCGTTCAGCGTCCGCTGCATGGTTTTGTTAGCTATTCTCTATTTTTTCGATGAGGCTGTTAGCCAAATCAGAGACAGAGCAGCGCCGCAAATCAATATGTCCAACATTTTGTGAAAGCCCTACAATGTGAACATCGTCCATTAATACTGGCAAAAGATATATTTCGGTTCGTTTCCCCCTAGCCTCTTTTCCGATTTCCAATTCAAATTTGGTCCAGTCTTTTTCTGGATAATGCTTTGAAAGGAAGATAACCATATATTGAGCGTCATTCGAATAAACATCTGCAAGCTTCAACCTTAAGTCCGCGCCCCATAACTGGTGTTGAATGTCAAAGTCGTAAAAAACTGTGTACCCGGCATTGTTGAGCGCATCTTTCAGCTCTTCAACAACAGGCCGATCCTCTCCCGCGAAGGAAACTGCTACATCCCATGGGAAACCAGTCCTTCTCAATCGTATAGCCTTTCCTATTTCATCCATGCCAATCAGAGTCAGATAGAGTCCAAATGATGGATCCTCAATTGAAATGCTATCCGAATCCTTGTTGAGATAGATAGCATCGTCGAGACCTCGCTCTTCAATGACTTCTGGCAAGTATTTTAGGCAATTGTGGAAAGATGTCGTCTTTTTTGCACGCTCTTTTGCATCGTCAATTGGGTTTAGTAGCCTCTGTTGTATTTCTTGTAGCTGTATCTCGCTTTTACCGATGATTGCGATACTTTTTATGATATCAAAATAAGTATTGTGTACAGACCTTGCCTGCTGCTTTCCCTTGCATAGGCCGACCAATTTGTTATGGTACTTTCCTCGATAGATCCTAAGTACACCATCCTTTATTTGGTCCATTCCACAATCTATTACTGCTCTATCTGAGACCGTCTTTAAAATCTTATTTCTGATACACGCGACCCGGCAGATGACCTGAATGGCCGAAGGGATACCATTAGACGCTGCGATAAACTGTTTCTTGGCTTGCGAGGAAAATTCAATATTTAGATGTCTCTCTCCTAACGATATTACTTCTGCACAAAAATTGTCGTCCTGCTTTTTCATTTCATACACATCGTTCCGAATACCTAGCTCAGCGTCAACATCCAGCATTTTCTTGCTTGAACTAGCGATCCCGATAATGAAGAAACGTATTCCAATTTCGTGCCAGCGTTTCAGTCGGTAGCCGATATCTTGTCGCACGCTTTCTTTGAGATGATGAAAATCATCCAGAACGACAATGCCAGCAACCGCTAGATATTCTGTGATCTCGTCCATTGACTCTGCGATTGAAAATTCTTTGGCAAAAATACTTTCTATCTTTTCATGGGACGCATAGTCTCTCCCAGAAAGCCAGTGGGTATCACCTGGTCCGCGACCTGATTCATCTAATGCTTTTCGAGCCAAAGTGGTCTTTCCGCAACCGGACGGGCCGCTAAGGGTAATGTGCTTTCCACTTGTGAGAATGGATCCAACGATGTCCGAAAATTCACGTGGCTCAACGAAGGTCAAGACCGGAATTTCACTTTCATTGAATACGTCAGAGATATTGTAACCCTGCATCTAATATTATCCTTGAAAGAAACGTCTGAATGCGCTGTAGCTAACATAAAGTAGACCGCCTAAACGACGCCTTATCTTACGTCAATCTTGACGTATAATCACGGTAAGCCTTGATCAACTTGTTGTTAAACCTAACAAGTTGTATTCTGACAACAAATCCAATTAGCTTATCGAAAGCGTCACCTCTGGCCTCGGCAAGGCACGATTTTCCGTCACGAAAACGAGCCGCCCGCCATGAGAAACATTAAAGTGGCAGCGGTTATGAATGTCAAGCCCAAGTTGCTCGATCAGGTTCGCGCAAAAATCCGTATCAAGCACTACAGCATTCGCACCGAGTAAGCCTACGTGGATTGGATTCGGCGCTACATCCTGTTTCACGGCAAGCGGCACCCTCAGGAGATGGGTAAACCGGAGGTCGAGCAGTTTCTGTCTCACCTAGCCGTGGAGCGCAATGTAGCCGCTTCCACCCAGAATCAGGCGCTGAGCGCTATCCTGTTCTTGTACAAGGAGGTGCTGGAAAAGGACATCGACTGGCTGGACAACATGGAGCGGGCCAAGCGTCCCGCCCGCCTGCCAGTCGTCCTTACCGCCGCCGAGGTGCGCGCCGTGCTGGCCCACCTGGAAGGCCGCCCCCGCCTCATGGCCAACCTCCTCTACGGCGCTGGCTTGCGGCTGATGGAGTGTGTCCGCCTCCGGGTGAAAGACCTTGATTTTGAATACCGGCAAATTACCGTGCGGGATGGCAAGGGCCAGAAAGACCGGTTAACCATGCTACCGGACGCCTTGGTGGGACCGCTGCAAACCCACTTGGCCGATGTCAAGATTCTGCACGAACAGGATTTACGGGCAGGATTCGGCGATGTCTACCTGCCGTTCGCCCTGGCCCGAAAATATCCCAATGCCGGCCGGGAGTGGGGCTGGCAATACGTGTTTCCCGCCTCGCAACGCTCCATCGACCCGCGCTCCAACATCGAACGCCGCCATCACCTTGATGAGCAAACCTTGCAACGGGCGTTTAAGAATGCGGTGCGCGCCAGTGGCGTCGCCAAGCCCGCTTCCTGTCATTCGCTGCGCCACAGTTTCGCCACGCATCTGCTGATGTCGGGCTACGACATCCGCACCGTGCAGGAATTGCTGGGCCACAAGGATGTCAGCACCACCATGATCTACACTCACGTCCTCAATCGCGGCGGCAAGGGCGTGGTCAGCCCGCTCGATGCCATCTGATCAAACCCGTGACGTTCCAATGGATTCCAATCAAATTCACCAGCTTTTCGCCCGCCTGCGAGCCGCTCGCCCCCAGCCGACCACCGAACTGCGCTATCTCGGCCCGTTCGAGTTGCTGATCGCGGTCATCCTGTCGGCGCAAGCCACCGATAAAAAGGTCAACGAAGCCACCGAACGGCTGTTCGCGGTCGCCAATACCCCGCAGGCCATCCTGGAGCTGGGCGAGACGGGGTTGAAGGACTACATCAAGACCATCGGCCTGTACAACACCAAGGCCGCCAACCTCCGCAAAACTTGTACCCTGTTGCTGGAACGACACGGCGGCGAGGTGCCGCGCGACCGCGAAGCCTTGGAAGCCTTGCCGGGCGTGGGCCGCAAGACCGCCAACGTCATCCTCAACACCGCCTTCGGCGAACCGACGATTGCTGTCGATACGCATATCTTCCGGGTCGCCAACCGCACCGGACTAGCGCCGGGCCAGACCGTGCGGGAGGTGGAAGAGGGTTTGCTGGCGGCGACGCCGGAGGCATTCCGGCAGGATGCTCACCACTGGCTGATCCTGCACGGCCGTTATGTCTGCACCGCCCGCAAGCCGCGCTGTCCGGACTGCCCGATCCACGATCTTTGCGAGTATCCGGACAAGAGCGAGGTGAACTGATGTTTGGCAACGACCGCGACCGCCTGCGTCGCTACTACTGCACGGTCTGGGACAAGGCCAATGCCGGCCAGCCATTGGAGCCGCTGGAGCGGATCATCGCCGAGGCGATCCGAGCGCATCCCGAATACCAGCCGGTGCTGACCGACGCCGAAACCGCGCTGAGTCGCGAGTACACCCCCGAACTGGGCCAGACCAACCCGTTCCTGCACTTGGGCATGCACATCGCCATTCAGGAGCAACTGGGCAGCAACCGCCCGGCCGGCATTCTCGACGTGTACCAGCGCCTGTGCCGGCGCGCGGGCGATGCCCACGCCGCCGAGCATTGGATGATGGAGTGTCTGGGCGAGACCCTGTGGGAGGCCCAGCGCGCCGGGCGGGAACCGGACGAGCGGGCTTATCTGGAGCGACTTCGGCGGTTGGCGCGACCGTGAGCCACCGGCGGACGGGACGGCCCGTTCAACGGTTCACATCGACCACGACCCGGCCGCGCACCTTACCGTTAAGCAGGTCGGCGGCGGCGGCGATGGCTTCGCCCAGGCCGATTTCGCGGGTGATGGCATCGAGCCGGGTGGGGTCGAGATCGCGCCCGAGCCGCCGCCACGCTTCCTCGCGCACCGCCAGCGGCGCCATGACGCTGTCGATGCCGTACAGAGTGACGCCCCGCAGGATGAAGGGCGCGACGCTGGCCGGAAAGTCCATGCCCTGGGCCAGTCCGCAGGCGGCGACGGCGCCGCGATAGCGGGTGGTGGCGCAGGCATTGGCAAGCGTGTGGCTGCCGACGGCATCGACGACGCCGGCCCAGCGCTCCTTGCCCAGCGGTTTGCCCGGCGCCGCCAGTTCGTTGCGGTCGATGACGTCGCTCGCGCCCAGCGCCTTGAGATAATCGGCCTCGGCGGGGCGGCCGGTGGAGGCGACGACGCGGTAACCCAGCTTGGCGAGCAGGGCGATGGCGACGCTGCCGACGCCGCCACTGGCGCCGGTGACGAGCATCTCGCCATCGTCCGGGCGGAGGCCGTGCTTCTCCAACGCCAGCACGCAGAGCATGGCGGTGTAGCCGGCGGTGCCGATGGCCATGGCCTGGCGCGCGCCGAAGACCTCGGGCAGCCGGACGAGCCAGTCGCCGCGCACCCGGGCCCACTGCGCCAGGCCACCCCAGTGGGTTTCGCCGACGCCCCAGCCGTTGAGCACCACGCGGTCGCCGGCCTGCCACGCCGGATGGCGGCTTTCGGTCACGACGCCAGCGAAGTCGATGCCGGGGACCATCGGGAACCGCCGCACCACCGGCGATTTGCCGGTGATGGCAAGGCCGTCCTTGTAGTTGAGGGTGGACCAGTCGACGCGCACGGTGACATCGCCATCCGGCAGCCCGGTTTCGGCGATAGCCTGGAGCCGGGCCTGATAGCCGGCATCGTCCCGGGTGATCAGAATGCCTTGGAACATGGGGTGTTCTCCATCAGGGATGGGCTGTTTTCCGCAAGGGCGGATCGGCCTCTTTGGGAGGAGGCGCCGCTTGGCTCGCGGCCAGCGATTCCAGGAACCGGTTCTCCGCCGCCAGCCAGAAGTCGAACGCCGAACCGTACTGGCTTCCCGCCGCCTCCCAAAGCTGATAGGCCGTCTTGCGAATCTGTTCCAGGTAATCCGCCGGCGAGAACGTCTCGAAAACTCTGGCCATGGCCTCCTTCTGGCCAAGGCGGGCGCCGGCGGTGCGCGCCGCCGACTCTGTGAGCAGACGCAGATGCTTTTCCGCGGCCAACCAGTAATCCATCGAACGTTCCTGCTGCTCGCTGCTGGCCGACCACATGCAGCGGGCCAATTCGCGAACGCGATAGAGATACAGGGCGCGCAGAGCCGAAGGCCAAGCGGCGGCCGTCTCTAGAACGGAAGCGGCGGCGGCGTTGGTCCGACGAACCGAATCGGCCGTCAGTTCGACGACCATCCGCTCGGCCATTTCCCAGAAATCGAGGGTCGTCCGACCGAACTCGTTGCCAGCCGACTGCCAGAGGTGATAAGCGAGGTTGCGAATCTCGGGCTCCAGATCGTTTTCCATAGGTATGGATGGTCCTCTATCTTTGGGTGGTGATGCAACGGGGCGCGCCTTGCCGACACAGCGGCGAGGCGCGCGATGTCCGAACGGCTACAACCATAACTGTAGCTGATAGCTCAAAAAGTAAAACGCCGGCTTTCGCCGGCGCTCGCGTTTCCAGCTTTGTTCAGAGTGGTTGCTGTTCGAGATCGCCGTCCTCGACCAAGTCGCGGTAGGCGTGCCAGGTGGCATGACCGATCAACGGCAAAGCCAGCGCCAAGCCGAGATAGAAAGTGAGCAGGCCGATGCCGGTGAAGATCACGATCAGCGCCGCCCACAACACCATCGGTCCCGGATTGGCCCTCACGGCGGTGAGGCTGGTCAGCACCGCCGTGACGAAGTCGGTCTTGCGGTCCAGCATCATTGGAATGGAGACCACGCTGATGGCGAACACAGCGGCGGCGATGATCGCCCCCACCAGCACGAAGACCAGCAGGAAGGTCAAGCCGCTGCCCGAGAAAAACAGTTGTGCGGCCGAATTGTCGAGGGTCAGGTTGCGCCCGCCGACGATGACGCCGAACAACAGCGCCGATAGCCGGGCCCAGACGATCATCAACAGGCCAACGAGTCCCCCAAACATCAGAATGGGCGTTGCGTTGCGCTGCCAGGCCATCAGCGCGTGTCCCAGGGTTGCCGGCTCGCCCGCTTCCAGCCGGCGGCTGAGGTCGTACAAGCCCATCGCCAGGAACGGGCCAGCCAGCAGAAAACCAGTGGTCAGGGCCAGCGCGTACTGGAACTGGGCATCGACCAGATAGACCAGGAAATAGCCCATGACCACGAAGATCAGGCCATAGGAAATGCTGGCCGCAGGCGCCCGCCACAGGTCTTTCCAGCCAGCGCCGAGCCATTCCCAAGGCTGGTCGATGGAGACGATGCGAACCTTGGGCGTGGTCAGCGAACTTTCGATCACAGGAATGGAAGCAACCATCTCTATCCCTCCTTCAATTCATGGTTACGATGCGTCACTATTCGAGTTTGGCGCAGGTGACATCGGCGTGGTCGGCGCTATCCCCATCGGCCTCGTTTCAAGGTGACCATGCAAATGAGAAAGAGTTGCAACAACGACAAAAGAATGCCGCAAACTTTCGAGGTGAAGACACCCTCCACCTTGCGGGGGAGGGTCGGGGTGGGGGATGAAACGGT
>WBUJ01000221.1 GCA_008933795.1 Candidatus Contendibacter sp.
TTGCGCGCCGCTGGCCGTCCGCTGGCCGCTGGCGTTCAGTTGCCGCGCGATATCCGCGCCGGTGTGTCCCTCGTTCAGCAGCGCCGCCACCTCATTCATGAGCGTGTCCCGGCTGGACACAACACCCGTGTACACAGGTGGGGTGTCGTTGCTGGCCGCTGGCATGTCCGGCGTGGTGGCCGAGTTCAGCAGCATCGCCGCTGATAGCGCGCGTTCCAGCAAATCAGAAACGGTTTCCGATACTGTCATGTTCCGGTGTGCCGCCGCTCTATCCAGCGCCGTCCGCATGGACTGCGATACCCAGACGTTCAACTGCACCAGTCCCGCCGAGCGCCGTCGTTCCTGTTGACGTTGCGCGCGTACCCGGTTGCCAGCGCGTACCCGCGCCGCCAGTTCGCTATCAGTGAGCCTCGTTGCCATCATGCCGTTACCCTATGCCGTGAATGTTCACTGATAGCCTAATGGTACATGTTCACGGTGTCAAGCTTCCCGTGATTATTCATGATAACGAGAATAATCTTGAATTTTCGGGTTCGGGAGTACGGCGGATAGCGGCTTGCGGCGGATTCAGGAACGCGGCGGGAAAATAATCAGGCGGTGGCGGCGTGCCAGCCAGGTAGATCAAAAGCGATCCATTTTCGCCGTAAAAAAGCGGACGAAACTGGTTCACCCCTGCGTGCTCTCGTGTATCAATGGCGGGTCATGCAATTAAAATGTGATTTTGCTGGCTGGCGCTAGGCGAGAATCGCGCTCCGCGGTACCCGCGTAGGAAAATCGCCGGTAGTACCTTAAATGTTACATACGCCAGGAATGGCCGGGAGATCGCCGCGAATCCAGCGCCGTCGCGCATCATGTGGCTGATGGCGCGCATCATGTGGCGGGTGGCGTTGTTTGTTGAATCCGCTGGCGTCGCCACGTCCATAACCTGTTTGCCATGGCCGCGTTCCCCCGGCGACGGCAGGCGTTCACAACGCAGAGAATCTCGAAGGTGTCCATATCCACCAGCCGCTTCCGGCGTGGTGGACAGGTTCCGTTCGTCACCGTGAAGATTTCCGCGCCGGTGAACGTCATGAGCACTCTACCCAGTTCGCCACGTCCAAGCCGTCTGGCGACGGCCAGACAGCAGCGCCAGGGTAGTCACTCGATACCCGCCGCCAGTCCACCATCGGCAGATAATCCGCTACGCAGCGTGTCCCGCCGTTATCCGCTACAGCGTTGCGTGGATACTCGACACACCAGCGCCAGCACTGCACGGATACCGCCGCGACCAGCACCACCTTGTTATCTCGAATCCAGCCGCGTTGTGCCGCCGTGAGCAGCGTTGCCGGCGACACTTTCAGCCGCTGGCCGTCCGTGTCTACCGAGAATCCAGCCGCTACCAGCCGAGCGAGCGCCGCATAAAGCCGCCGCTGTTGTTGCTCTGTAGCTGATACGTCTGACGAAGCTTTATAGGGTTTTTTACCATGTTGATATAATAAGCCTACGTCCGCAGTCATGGCCGTCACCCTCAAAACCAGTCATCAGCATCGGTATCGGTAACAACATCAGCGCCGCCGCTGGCCGTCCCGGACATAGGCCGTTTATCGGTAACACGGTTACAAGCCGCTTCCTGACTGGCTAAACCGGCATCGTCATTTCGGTAACAAGCCGAGTCTGTTACCGATACAGAATCCGGCGAAAAGCCGCTATTTGACTGGCTTGTAACCTTGTTACCGTTGTGCGGTAGGTAGCGGCTAAAGGCGTCCGCGAAGTCGGCAACGTGATAACCCTTGGCTGTTTCCATACCAGCGCGGAATGTCTGTCGAGTGATGCCGTAGGGATGCAGCAGGCGGGACAGGTGCCGCGCCGTCATCGGCTTACCCTTGGCAAAGGCCGGCCATGGTGCGTCATCAATCTCGTTCAGGAATCGAAGTAGCGCCGTCGTCGGGTAGCTGGTGGCGTTGCCACCCTCGAAGTAGCGTCGCAAGTCGGAAAGCAGTTGGACGCCGAGCGAGCCGCCAGCATCGCCGCCGCCGGTATCAGCGCCACCCGACAACGCAATCGCTACCGTCCGCGCCAGCCGTGGCCATGCGCCAGCCGCAACGTCTGCGATGGCAAGCAGCGGTTCCCAGTTGTCTTGTGCTCTATCGTTCAGGCAGTCCGGTATGTCTGGCCTTGCTGCTCCGATGGCCGCGCCGTTATCCAGCGCGAAGCGAGCGCACCGCCGAGCGAGTTCGTCAAAGTGTCCATCATGGACGTGGCGCAACTTCATCAACTTTTCAGCCGGCAGCTTCCGCCGTAGCTGGATTTCGATGCTGCGATCCGCCAGCGTGGAATATTTCCCTTCCAGCTTCCCGATTAGCGCAACGGCCTTGCAGCTCCACGTTGAAAACCGGCGTGGTTCGGCGTTATCGCCGCAGCAACGAATGACATAGGCCGACGTTCGGGAATGGCCGCTGTTGAGAATGCCGCGCAACTCATCGCCGCTTTCACCGAGAAACGAATCCGCCTCGTCTATCAACAACGTCGGCTTGCACACGTCTACCGTGCGGAAAATGGCGCTGGCCGTGATGTTCGCCGCCTTCAATGGCCGTTCCACCAGTCGAGAAAGCCAGTCCAGTAGCGTCGTTTTGCCGCAGCGTTTTTCTGGTGAAGTGATTGCCAACATCGGCGCAATGTGGCCATGGTTCACCACAATATAGGTACTCGTCACCCATAGCGCGATGGCCGCCGCTGCGTGTTCCGGTAACGCCATATGCCGTTTCACGCTGGCCGCCAGTTCGTTCAGCAGCGCCGCGCCGTCCACTGGTTCCGACCAGGGTTCCACGTCATCGAATTCCAGCGCCGAGCCTCCCGCGTTGCTGTCCTTATCCGGTTCACCGCGAGCCGCCTTAACCAACTTGTCCAGGGTGTCGCCACGAATCCCGAGCCGTTTTGCCGCCGCTGTCCGCTGCCTGTCGTACTGGATGGGATTCAGCGCCGCGAGCAGCGCTATTTCCGCGTCATCATCGGCATGGCCGCCGGCGTCTGGTGGTGGTTGCGTTTCAGCCGGTTGACGTTCATCCGCTGGCGCGTCCGTCGCGAGCTGCTTGAGTTCGTCTATCGAGTGTCCGGCGTTTAGCCAGTCCGATACATCGCCTTTCGCTGGCAGTCCAGGAAGTTCCAGCCAGCGAACCAGCGCCTTGCCAGCCAGCGCCGCCGCCACGTGGCGCATATGCGCCTTGCCGGGTTCGTCGTTGTCCGGTAGCAGCACCACATCCGCGCCGGCCAGCGCCGCCGTGTAGGAGTCCCGCCACTTCGGTTTCTGGCTACCTGCTGCGCCGTCAAAGTTCGTGGTGGCGCACAGTCCCGCCGCTGCCAGCCTGTCGGCGTCCTTTTCACCCTCGACAAGGTAAATCGGTTCACCGCGAGCCATGGCCACCTGGACGGCTGGCAGTCTATAAAGTGGTGGTTCAATACCGCGTGGCAGTCGCCAGACTTCCGCGCCGCCGGCGTCCTGGTGGTGAATTCGGAAGTCTTTCGGTTCGTAGCGGATTTTCTCGAAGAACAACTTCCCGCAGGCGTCCGTGTAGGGATAGGTGGCGACGATGCGCCGCGAGGCGCCAGCCTTGCCGCTGGTAGCCTTGCTGGTGTGCTCGATACCGAGCGCCGCCATAATGGCCACGTGGCTACAGCCGGCGTGGCAGTTCAGCACCACGTCAACCTTATCGCCGCGCGCTACGGACAGGCTTGGTTTATGGCCGCCGCCGTCCGCTTCATGGACGGGACAGCGAGCCGTGTAAGTGTCGTTGCCGGTTCGGGTAGGCTGGCAGTTCGCGCGATCAAGCGCAGCAACAACATCGGCAAGCGAGGTCATGGCCGCGCCTCCCGGATAAGGCAAGCATCAGCCACAACGAGCGCCGCTACTTCCGCTTCAATGCGTTCGCGCGCCAGCCGTAGGGTTTCGTAGATGGTTTCCGTGCCGCCGCCACGTTCGTCAATGGCGGATTCAGCGGCTTGAAGTGCGTCCAGTGCGCGTAGCATCGCTACGGTGGCTGGCCAGTTGTACGACGTGGCGTTTCCGCCAGAGTTGGGCTGCATGGCATAAACCTTTGCGCCAGGGTGGCGCGGTTATGCCGAGCAGCAGCGGGTAGGCTGTTGGACAGTCCGGCCTCCAGCCGTGTTATACTCTGTCCCGCATGTAGCCTATCCCGCCGCCGCACGGCAGATAGTAGAGAGCCAGTCACCTAATGATTAGGGACTGGCTTTCGTCATTTATGGCGCCACCTATCCCGGTAGTCGCCGGTTCCCCTTGCCTTGTTCATCATCTTGCTTCCTCTCATCGGGTAGCGCGGTTGGGTTATTAAGCCGCCTGCATCGGCTTTGAATCCCGCATAGTAGAGCGGTTTTATTGTGGCGGCGATTATGCGCCGCTGGTGTTTGTGTTGTCAGTCTCAGCCGGTTTGCGTTGCCATGCACGATAGTCCCGTAATAGATTCTGTCCGGTGAATTGCGCGCCGCTGGCCGTCCGCTGGCCGCTGGCGTTCAGTTGCCGCGCGATATCCGCGCCGGTGTGTCCCTCGTTCAGCAGCGCCGCCACCTCATTCATGAGCGTGTCCCGGCTGGACACAACACCC
>WBUJ01000222.1 GCA_008933795.1 Candidatus Contendibacter sp.
CGCACAGGTTTTCAGGACTTCAAACCGCACGAATGCCTGATGGCTACCCCTGTCGCCAAACACTTGTTTTCCGATACCTAATTAAAATAGGGACTTAGCTCAAATGGCGGCGGGTGACACGACTGCTCGTTCTACCCCATTAAGTGAAAGCAGCCTATTCTTGATGAGTGGATGTGCTACTGTGGTAATTTGGCAAAGCCTTACAATCAGCGAAACGGGGATTTGAAGGACAGCGGATAGCGCCCAAGGCGTTGCGCGGCCAGCCGTTGCCGCGCGGGCGGTCCTGCGCCGCCACGGCCCGGCGCTGAAGCCAGAGCAGATAGCCCATCAGCAGGAGCATGATCAGGCTGATGAACACCACCCCCAAAGCGATCCGTTGGACGAGGAGCGGCGTCATGGCGGGTCGGCCTCACGGCGGCGCTGGCTGGCGGCGTCCTGCATGAACCGGTTGAGGTCCTGCTCGAACTTTTGCAGTTCCTGCGGGCGGGTCGGCACGGCCGGCGCGGCAGTGGAATCCGCTGGCGGCGGCATGCGCGCCGCTGGTGGCGACTGGCCCAGCCAGCGGGCCAGGGTCAGGCCGATGACGGCCAGCACGACCAGCAGCAGGACGATACGCATGGCGAAAGCTCCTATCGCGGCGGTTCCGGTGCGGCGTCCGCCCAATACCGCCACGTCCGAAACGTCGCCGCCTGTCCACACGGCTGCCCCTGGTCATCGGTCAGGTTCCACACCGTCGCCCGCTCGATCCAGAACCGCTTTCCGGTGCGCGCGATGCGCACCCCCGCGTAGTCGGCGATAAAGCCCTGGGTTGCAACGCGTGCCAGCCGCCGCGCCCGCTCGGCCCGGTCGGGCGCGGCCGCCGTCAGGCGCGAGGGCATTTGGATCAACTCCTCCCACGCCAGTTCGAACAGTTCCAAAGCAGTTTGGTTGCCGTAGGTCAGGATCGGATCGGGGTCGGCATTGTGCGACAGCACCACGAACGGGGCGTGAAACAGCGCGTCCGCCGCCGCTTCCGGCGACAAGGTGGGATCGAGCAGGTCGCGGCCGGTCAGGGCGTGGAACGAGCGGCGCAGGCGTTCCGTGTGTTCGACCCCATAGTGATTGGCGGGGTACGGTGCGATCACAAGCAACTCCAGGGTGGCGGGGTTTTAAATCCGGCTCAGCAGATCCGTCTTCTTGGCGGCGAACTCCTCGGCGCTGAGGATTCCTCTGGCGTGTAGGTCGGCCAGGCGCTCGATCAGGGCGAAGATGTCGTCCCCCCCTGGCGACGCGGGTGAACCGCCGACGTTCGGCGGCGCGGGCGGTGCGACTGTCGCGGCGGGCGCGGGCGCGGGTTGGGGTATGCCATCCACCGCCACGACCGGCAGGCGGGCCACGTCCACCAACCCGTACTGACTGGAAAAGGTCAGCGACCCGCCTGCGCCCTGCTGCTGCGAGAACCCCCCGATCTGATGATCGAGCGTGTCGTAGAGCGTCACCTGGCCGCCGACCTCGATGGCCAACCGCCGGGCCTGCGCGAAGTAGGCGTAGCGCACGCCGTTCTGCGCGCCGGTGCTGGTCGGCCAGCGCAGGTCCGCGCCCCACCAGTCGCCGGCAAGGCCGGGCGCTGGCGGTACGAACAGGCTGACCGGTCCGACCGGCCCCGCGCCGGTCTGTTGTTGTTGGCCACTGCCGCTGTTTTGGTGCGGGCTGCCGCCGTCACTGCCTTGTTGCTGGCCGTAGCCGCCGCTCTGGCTCTGCGTCTGGAAACCGCGGCCGTGCATCGGGTCGGGCAGGTTGGCCACGAGACCGGCGAGGTCGTGACAGAGGCCATCGACCCGGCTTTTCAGGGAATGGTTGAACATATCGGACAGCATGGTCATGCCGCCCGGCATCCACTGGCCCGAACCGCCAAATTCGGGGTGGTTGAACTGCGCCATGCTGCCCTGACCGTTGATGACGGCGTCGAGCATGCACGAGGCGGCGTCTGGACTGAAACCATACCGTTGGGCCAAATCGTTGATTGCCTGCTGGCCGGCAGGGGAAAGGAGTCGCATAGTGGATGGATTCTCGGGGTGGAGCGGGCTGGACAGCCTTCTGAGGCATCGATTTAAGTCCAGTCAATGCATGTCAAGTCAACTTGACTTGACTCGATTTGACTCAAACTCTTCCAGCGCCAGTTGCTTGAGGATGGGAATCAGATGCTTCTGCAACAGCTTGTGCTGGCTGGTGTCCCGCGCTTCCGCCAGATAGCGCAGCATCGCCAACTGGTAGTCGTTGAGCCGGATAGCGACGTTGTAGCGCGGCTTGTCGCTGGGATCGAACCGGTCCCAGGGGGGCAATTCCCCCTTGGCCCCCCGCTGTTCCCTGGCCCCGGCGGCGAAGGCTTCCAGCGCGGCGGGATCGATCTCCGGTTCCACCGCCGGCGCGGACAGTTCCCGCAGCAACTCCTGGACGTCGGCGGTTTCCTTGATCGAGGGATTGGTGGGGGCCAGCGCGATCAGCATCCGCGCCTCCAGCGCCGGGTTCATGCCCCGCGCCAAGGTGACCAGTTCGTTCATGTGCAGGCTGGTTTCCAGATCGGGCTGACTCGCGCGCAGCGGTACGTAGACCTTGTGGGCTGCGACCAGGGCCGTGCGCAGTTCCTCGGAATCCCGTCCGCCGGCATCCACGATCACCTCCTCGTAACGCTTGGCCAAATCCCGCAGCGCGTCAAACACGTTGCCGCGCCGCTCGGCGCACTGCACGACGGGAACCCCGTTCCACAGATTGCGCCGGTCCACCCAGTTGGCGGCGGTGCGCTGCACGTCGGTATCGACCAGGATCACGTCGCGACCTTGCACCGCCTGCCAAGCGGCCAGGTTGGTGGCCAGCGTGGATTTCCCGGTGCCGCCCTTTTCGCCGCCTAGCAGGAGGATCATGGTGGTGGTTCCTGACTTGCGTTGAGTGAAGTCCAGTCTATCCATGTCAACAGTCACCTAGCAATGGAAACAAAAGTTTCAGAAAACAGTATCGGGAACCACAGCCCCCGGCGAAGGTTAACCCCCTTCTGGATAGGCCAAAATTCGACGTGGGCGCCAATTAATGCAAAAACGCGCTCCCGATACTATCTTCTGAAATATTCATTTCAGAAAACTTACTCCCCGGCCCGCCGGCGGTCCGCCCGCCAGCAGGGTACCGCAGGGCGGATGGAGGCTTCGAACCATGGTGGATCGGGAGTTATTCGACGAGGCCCGCAAGGAGTTCCTTTCCCACCTGCGCTACGCCAAGGGGCACAGCGCGGCGACCTGCTACAGCTACAACAGCGACTTGGGGATTTGGGCGGCGTGGCTGGCGGTGGCCAGCAAGGACTGGCAGCGGGCGCGGGCGGCCGACGTGGAGCAATTCACCGCCTGACAGTTGCGGTAGAAGGGCGCGGGCGTCCACATCGTGGCTCGCCACTTGAGCGCGCTGTCGAGCTTTTACAAGTGGGCGGCCAAGCACGAGATCGTGACCGGCGATCCGGTGGCGCTGGCCGACAAGTCCAAGCGCCCGCACCGCATTCCGGTCTGGCTGGAGAAAGACGAGCAGCAGCGGCTGGAAGCGACGGTGAAGCGCACCGATGATTTGCCCGATAACATCTTCGGCCAGAAACGGGAGCACGTCACCGCCGTCCGCCGCTACGAACTGCTGTTCACGCTGCTGCTCAACAGCGGCTTGCGGATTTCCGAGGCGCTGGGCCTGTAAGGTACAGGACGTGCGGCTCCAGGACGGCATGGCCAAGTCGGTGCGGGTGATCGGCAAGGGCAACCTCGAGCGAATCGTGTCGCTGCCCGAGGCCTGCGGCGCGCTGTTCGGGTTCTGGCTGAAGGACCGGCCGCGCGGCGAGTTTGCCTTCGCCCAGCATCCCGGCGGCCCGCCGCCTACCCCGCAAGCGGCGCGAGCCTACTTCCGCCGCCTGCGGCAACGGGCGCACATCGCCAAGCCCATCACCCCCCACAAGCTGCGCCATACCTACGCCACCAACCTGCTGAACGCCGGGGCCGAACGGGTGGACATCCAGGCCCTGCTGGGGCACGTCAATCTGGCGACGACCGAGATTTACGCCCACGTGGACCAGGACCGGATGGTGGCGGTGGTCAACCAGCGGTGAGTCCGGATGCCCGCCCGGTTCGATCCGCTGCTCTCGACCGGTTCGGGCTGCGGTGCGCCGTGCTGGCAGCGGTCGGCTTTTCCGGCAAGGCCATCCTGAGTCAAGCTCGCCTATCGATACGGGGTGGACGCCGAAACCCTGCTGGCCTTGCGCATGGCGCTCAGTTTGCCATTTTTCCTCGGCATGGCCTGGATCGGCGTGGGCCGGGCGGCAAGCCTCCTGACGTCACGCGATTGGGGATGGTTGTGCGGCCTGGGGCTGTTGGGCTACTACCTGGCCAGCTATCTGGATTTTCTGGGCCTGCGCTACCTCAGCGCGGGGCTGGAGCGGCTGATCCTGTTCGTCTATCCCACCCTGGTGGTCCTGCTCGCGGCGCTGTGGCTGGGCCAGCCGCTCACCCGTCGGGTGCTGGGCGCGCTGGCGCTGTGCTACGCCGGCATCGCCCTGGCGATGGCGCCCGACCTGCGCCTGGCCGGGA
>WBUJ01000223.1 GCA_008933795.1 Candidatus Contendibacter sp.
CGGCGGCTACGACGCCCAGCCCCAACACAGCGCGAGCGGAGCGGGCGGGACGGGCGGCGGTGGGTTCGGGCGTGGATGCGGTCATCGGAGCCTTTCAGAACGCAGAGGTTGAGGGACGACTACGCTTTAGCGACAGATGGAACGTGGGCTGCAAGGCCATGCGAATCAGCTTTTCAAAAGGACGCATGCGCGGTTCGAGCCATTCCAGTTCGCACGTGAAGGTCAGGTGGGTTGAGGGGCTGAGGTTTTCAAATTCATAGATTGAGCGATAAGGGGCGGTATTGCTGACCCTCATATCGCTGCCAAGGCCGCTCCTGCACATAACCCATTGATTTAATAGTATTCAGTTTTGGACAGCCTCTAACCAGGGCTTTCAATATCCGCATGGTCATCTCTGGGTGGAAGGAGGGTCGGAAATGCGCTCGGCAGCGGCCAGCCGATCATCCGCCGTCAGCGCGTAACGCAACAGCCGGCCATTCTCGAGCACCGATTCAAGCGCGACCCAGCGGCCGTCCACGCTGTGATAAAAGACCTTGATATCGACATTTTGAGGCGCTGCAAGAACGCGAAACCCCTTGACCGGCACCGTTCGATTGGCGATCTTCCGTTCTGATTCCCCCAGCGATTGAATCTCGACCGCGATCAACTCGCCGGTCTGAGTGTTGAGCAGGCGCTGTTGCCGGAGGAACCGTTGATCCCAGTAGGCAAAGCTCATCAGGCAGTCGCCCTGATAGGTCTGGGTCTCATGTGGCGTCACAATCCGGTAACCCGTTGCGGTCTTGCTCAGGTCCACTGCGTAAGGCGTGCCGTTGGCATCTGTCTCAGAATCAATCTGCTTGAGACAGCCGTTTTGCCAGGTTTCGGTGTTGCTGTGGCGGTAACGGTAAACGGGCACGCGCAGGATTTTGACGTCGAACGAAGCATCGCTTTCGACGACGCGCATCGCGCCGCCATCAGCAATCCGAAAACGATGCACGCCGATGGGCCGGTCGTCGAGTGACACCTCGAAGGTCAGCTCGTCCTTCGCCGATGGGGTGGCCACACCCAGGCCAGGCGTTGCCAAAACGATTGCGACACTGACAAAAAGACCGAATATTGCTCTCATACCTTAATCTCCCGTTGATGATCGGCCACTGTCGGCTCGCGCGGTGGGGCGGCAAACATGCCAAGGCCCTTCAATGAAACTGGCTCTCCACCGCATAGATCAGCAGGTAGCCCATCAGCACGAACAGCAAGCCATAGGCAATGCTCGCCGAGGGCGCCCGCCAGAGATCGTTCCACCCCGCGCCCAGCCATTGCCAAGGCTGGTTCGTGGCGATCCGCCTCGGGGATCGGCAGCGTGCTTTCACTGACCGGCATCATCGTCATCGTTGTTTCTCCGCCACAGAAAGTGATACGGAACTGGGTTGACACCCAGGTCTTCGCGCGGTCTTTGCCGGAATTATCGGGAACCGCGCCTACTTATGTACAAGTATGGTATAATCATATGTGCATATTATGCCGATTTCAAGGGTTTTGTACATTTATTGTATAATAAATCATCGGCCATCAACCATCACTCATGTCGCCACAAACAACAGGATTTGGGTATCCCAGGACATGATGATTCCCCGATGGGATTGCAACTTCGCGAAGGGGGCGCGGAATGAAACAAAACTACCGACCGTGGTCAACTAGGGTGAACTTATTCATCCCAACCCGACGGAGTTCGCTCATGCCGACCCCATCCGACCAACCACTGCGTGACCGCGTCAAGCTGCTGGGTCAACTGCTGGGCGATACCCTGCGCGACCAGGAAGGCCGCGCGGTCCTCGACGCCGTGGAAACCCTGCGCCAGGGTTTCATCGAGCTGCGCCGTCAGCCCGCGCCCGCGCCGAACGGCCGCGAACCGTTGATGCGCCTCATCGCCGCCCTCAACCCGGACATGCTCAACCACGTCGTTCGCGCCTTCAGCGCCTATTTCACGCTGGCCAACATCGCCGAGGAAAACTTTCAGCACCAATTGCGCCGCCAGCAGGTCCAGAGCGGCAAACCGCTGTGGCGGGGCTCCTTCGACGAGACTCTGCGCACGCTGCGCACCGCTGGCGTCAGCGCCGACCAGTTGCAGACGCTATTGGATCAACTCTGTTTCATGCCGGTGTTCACCGCCCATCCCACCGAGGCCAAACGCCGGGTGCTGCTGGGCGCGCAACGACGGGTGTTTGTGACCAACGGCCAGCTCGACAACCCGGCGCTGAATCCTCACCAGCGGGACGAGGTGGTCGAAGCCTTGCGCAGCCAAATTCAAATCCTGTGGAAAACCGACGAGGTGCGCAGCTTCAAGCCGCAGGTGCGCGACGAGATCAAGAACGGCCTGTACTACTTCCATGAGTCCATCTTCCAGGCGCTGCCGACCCTGTACCGCAACCTGGAGCGGGCGCTGAACGCCGTCTACGGCGACGAGGGCGGCAAGGCGGCGATCCGCATTCCCCGCCTGCTGCGGTTCGGCTCGTGGATCGGTGGCGACCGCGACGGCAACCCGTTCGTGACCCCGGAAACTACCGCGCTGGCGGTGCGCCTGCACGCCCAGGAAGTCCTGCGCGAATACCTGCGGCGGGTCGAGGAGCTGAACCGGCATCTCACCTATTCCAGTTCGCTGGTCACGCCGTCGCCGGTGTTTTCCGCCAGTCTGGACGCGGACGCCCGGCAGATGAGCGCGCTGTTCGCCGCTGCGCCCCGGCAATACGTCCAAGAGCCGTATCGGCGCAAGCTGTTTCTGATGTACCACCGCCTGCAACACAACTACGACCAGACCCGGGCGCGCGCCGAAGACCATCCCGAAGCGGCGCCGGTTCCGTTCTGGGGTTATGCGTCCGAACAGGCGTTTCTCGACGATCTGTACCTGATCCGCGATTCCCTGATCGCGCACGGCGACCGTGCGGTCGCCGATGGCGAACTGACCGATCTGATCCGGCTGGCGGAAACCTTCGGCTTCCATCTGGCCGCGCTCGACGTGCGCCAGGAATCAGCCCGGCACACGGCGGCGGTCGCCGAAATCTTCGCCATGGCCCCCAACCTGCCGGACTATGCCGCGCTGTCGGAAGAAGAACGGCTGGCCGTGCTCGGCGACTTGCTGGCCAAACCGGGCACGCCGTTGCTGTACTGCGATTCGCTGAGTCCCGCCACCCGCGAGACCCTGGAGGTGTTCCAGGTCGTGGCGCGGCTGCGGGAGGAAATCAGTCCGCGCGCCTTCGACAGCTACGTGATCTCGATGACCCACGAAGCCAGTCACGTGCTGGAGGTGCTGTTTCTCGCCAGCTTCGCCGGGCTGGCCGGCCGCCGCGCCGACGGAAGCTGGCATTGCGAACTCCGCGTCGCGCCCCTGTTCGAGACCATCGCCGACCTGAATCGGGTCGAAATCCTGCTGACCCGGCTGCTGGACCAGCCGACCTACCGCGAACTGCTGACGGCGGCGGGTGGCGTGCAGGACGTGATGGTGGGCTACTCGGACTCCTGCAAGGACGGCGGCATCCTGGCCTCCAACTGGGGCCTGTACCAGGCGCAGCAGCAGGCGGTGGCGCTGGCGGCGGCGCGCGGCTTCGGCTGTCGGCTGTTTCACGGGCGCGGCGGCACGGTGGGGCGCGGCGGCGGTCCGGTCCACGACGCCATCCTGGCCCAGCCGCCGGGCACGGTGCGCGGTCAGATCAAGATCACCGAGCAGGGCGAAGTGCTGTCGTTCAAGTATCAGAATCTGGAAACCGCCGTTTACGAGCTGACGCTGGGCGTGACCGGCCTGATGAAGGCCAGCCGGCATCTGATCCAGGACGTTCCCGCCGACCCGCCGGAAGCAGCGGCGGTGATGGCCGAACTGGCCCACCATGGCGAAGCGGCCTACCGCGAGCTGACCGAGCGGACGCCGGGCTTCATGGATTATTTTTACGAAGCCACGCCGGTCACCGAGATCGGGCGGCTCAACCTCGGCTCGCGGCCCTCGCACCGCGCCCAGGGCGACCGCTCCAAATACTCGGTGCGAGCGATTCCGTGGATGTTCGGCTGGGGCCTGTCGCGGCATACCCTGCCCGGCTGGTTTGGCATCGGCGCGGCGCTGGCCGCCTGGCGCGGCGACGATCCCGAACGGCTGGCCCTGCTGCAACGGCTTTACCGGGACTGGCCGTTTCTGCGCACCCTGCTCGACAACAGCCAGATGTCGCTGAGCAAGGTGGAGGTCGGCATCGCCCGCGAATACGCCCGGCTGTGCGAAACCGCCGATACCGAAACCGGCATTTACGAACGGTTTCGCGCCGAGTACGAGCGAACCTGCCGGGAGATTCTGGCCGTGGCGCAAGCCGCTACGCTGCTGGAAGAAAACCCGACGCTGGCGAAATCGCTGGAACGGCGCAATCCGTATCTGGACCCGCTCAACCACATTCAGGTCACCCTGCTCCCGCGCTACCGCCAGGCGCTGCGCGACCACGGTGCGGATGCGCTGGAGGCGGAAACGTGGCTGCGACCACTGCTGCGCTCGATCAACGCGCTGGCGGCGGGGATGCGGAATACGGG
>WBUJ01000025.1 GCA_008933795.1 Candidatus Contendibacter sp.
CTTGCTGGGCCTGATCGTCGGCAGCTTTCTCAATGTGGTGATTTACCGCCTGCCGCTGATGATGGAGCGGGAATGGCGGGCGCAATGCGCGGAGCTGCTGAACCAGCCCGATTCAGAGAGCGAACGCCCGGCTCTGACCCTGTGGGGACCGCGCTCGCAATGTCCGCACTGCGGTCATTTGATCCGGGCGGTGGAAAACATCCCGCTGCTCAGCTATGCCCGACAGCGCGGCCGCTGCGCCCACTGCGGCGCGGCGATCGGCCGCCAGTACCCGGCGGTGGAAGCGCTAAGCGGCGTCTTGGCTGGCGTCGTCGCCTGGAAATACGGCTTCGGCTGGCCGGCGGCGGCGGCGCTGGTCTTTACCTGGATCCTGCTGGCGGCCAGCGTCATCGATTTTCGCCATCAACTGCTGCCGGATGATCTGGTGCTGCCGTTGCTCTGGCTCGGGCTGTTCGCGGCGCTGTTCGGCCTGTTCGCCGCCCTGCCCAGCGCGGTCATCGGCGCCATGGCCGGCTATCTGGCGCTCTGGTCGGTGTATCAACTTTTCCGGCTGCTGACCGGCAAGGAAGGGATGGGCCATGGCGACTTCAAACTGCTGGCGGCGCTCGGCGCCTGGACCGGCTGGCAATACCTGGTCACCATCGTGCTGCTGTCATCGCTGGTGGGAGCGGTTTCCGGCTTGGCGCTGATTATGTTTCGTGGTCGGGACCGGCGAGTCCCGATGCCGTTTGGCCCCTTTCTCGCCGCCGCCGGCTGGATCGCGCTGCTGTGGGGCGAAGCGGTCAATCGCGCCTACCTGAACTGGCTGGGACTGTAACCGTGCTGGTCATCGGGCTGACGGGCGGCATCGGCAGCGGCAAGACGGCGGTCAGCGACCGCTTCGCGCGACGCGGCATCCCGGTCATCGACACCGACCTGCTCGCCCGCGAACTGGTTGAACCGGGCCAACCGGCCCTGGCCGACATTGCGGCCGAGTTTGGGCCGGACTGCCTCGATGACGAGGGCCGGCTGCATCGCGCGCGCCTGCGCGAACGGGTATTCGCTGACCCGGCGGGCCGCCGCCGGCTAGAAGCGATCCTGCATCCCTGCATCCGCGTTCTGGCGCGGGAACGAATCGCCCGGTTGACCACCCCCTACTGTCTGCTGGTCATTCCGCTGCTGGCGGAAACCGGGATGACCGATCTGGTGGATCGGGTGCTGGTGGTGGACGCGCCGGAAGCCGAGCGGATTCGCCGGGTCATGGCGCGCGATCGGATCGATGAAACCCAGGCCCGCCGCATCCTGGCCGCCCAAGCCGACCGGGATCAACGACTCGCGCTGGCGGACGAAATCGTGGAAAACGCCAGCGATCTGGCGGCGCTGGATCACCGGGTCGCCACCCTGCATCGGCATTACTCGACCCTGGCCGCAACCCGGGCTTGCTGACGAGCCTCGCCCGCGGGTCTGATTCCAACTTCCGACGATGACTGCGTCCGCGAGGACTATCGTGCCCCAGACCGTTTGTTACGAACAGCCCCTCAACGAACGCGCCCGCTCGCTGTTGCGCCTCGAATTCCTGTTCCACCAAGTCCATCACAGCCTGACTGGATGCTCGACCTGGGACAGTCGCGCGGCGCTGCAAGGTCTGTTCGACATCCTGGCCCTGACCGGACGCAACGAGTTTAAGGGCGACCTGCTCAAGGAACTGGAACGGCACGCCGCCACGCTCAATCGACTGCGATTGAATCCCGGCGTCCATGCCGCCACGCTGGACCACGTGCTGGCGGAAATCGGCGCGGTGATCGGCCGGATTCATCGGCTGGACAATTCGGCGCTGGAGACCGTGCGGCAAACCGATTTCCTGAACGCCATTCACAAGCGCAGTCAGACGCCTGGCGGAGCCTGCCGGTTCGATTTGCCGGCGCTTTACCACTGGTTGCAGCGGGATCCCGAGATCCGCGCCCAGTACCTGCGGGAGTGGCTGGCGCCCTTCGCGCCTCTGTGGGACGCCGTCGCCCTGATTCTCCGGCTGATTCGCGACAGCGCCGTCCCGCAGCCGGAAATCGCTTACCGGGGTTTTTTTCAGCGCGGCCTCGACAGCAACACGCCCCATCAAATCATCCGGGTATTGTTGCCGGCCGACGAGCCCTTGTTTCCGGAAATCAGCGGCGGACGGCATCGCTTCACGATTCACTTTTTGGAGCACCCGGACCCCAACCGCCGGGCGATTCAAAGCACGGACGACATTCCCTTCGAGTTGGCCTGCTGCGCGATTTGAGCGTGCTCCCAGCGTAACCGCTCGATGATCGGTTCGTCGGCGGCGGGAAAGGCGAAATCGGCCAACCGCGCAGGCGACGCCCACCTCAGCGGCTGACCCTCCCGACCGTGCGGTTCGCCGCCCCAGGCGGTTACCCGCCACACATCCAACAGCACGGTTTTGTCCGGATAGGCATGGCGGATTTGCAACCACGGTTCGGCGGCCCGAACGGTGATCCCCAATTCTTCGTGCAACTCGCGGCGGAGCGCCGCTTCCACCGATTCGGCCGCCTCTACCTTGCCGCCGGGAAATTCCCACCGCCCGCCCTGATGCGCGTGGTCGGGCCGGCGGGCGATCAAAAGCGCTCCGGCCGGATCGGCGACGATGCCCACCGCGACATGGACCGTCCCGCTCACGTCCGGTACTCGGCATTGATGCGCACGTAGTCGAACGACAGGTCCGTGGTCCAGATCCGCGCCGCCGCCTCGCCCCGGTCCAGTTCAACCCGGATGGCGATCTCGGGTCGCGCCATGACCTGCTGGCCCTGCTCTTCCGTGTAGCCCGGCGCGCGGCCGCCAGCGCGGACGATGCAAACCTCGTCCAGATGGATCGCGACCCGGTCGATAGCCAAATCCGCCACTCCGGCCCGGCCCACCGCCGCCAGAATCCGGCCCCAGTTGGGATCGGACGCGAAAAACGCGGTCTTGACCAGCGGGGAATGGGCAATGGCATAGGCGACCCGCCGACACTCGACCACGTCGCGGCCTCCCTCGACCCGCACGGTGATGAACTTGGTCGCGCCCTCGCCATCGTGGATGATGGCCCGCGCCAAGTCGCTACAGACCTCGCGCACCGCCGTGGCGAAGCGGGCATAGTCCTCGCCCTCCCCCGGCACGCTCGCTCCGGATTGGCCGGTCGCCAGCAACAGGCAGGCGTCGTTGGTGGAGGTGTCGCCGTCCACGGTGATGGCGTTGAAGGACTCGGCGACCGCGTCCGCCAGCACCGGCCGCAGCACGGTTTCATCTGCGGCGGCGTCGGTGGCGACGAAAGCCAACAGGGTCGCCATGTCCGGACAAATCATGCCCGCGCCCTTGGCGATGCCGGTCACCGTCACGTCCCGCCCGTCGAGATTCAACCGCCGCGACGCCCACTTGGGTCGGGTGTCGGTGGTCATGATGCCGTGGGCGGCCTCGGTCCAGCCGTCCGGCCGCAGCGCCGCCAGCGCCGCCGGCAGGCCCGTCACCACGCGAAACAGCGGCAACGGCTCGCCGATGACGCCGGTGGAAAATGGCAGTACTTCTTCGGGCCGGCAACCGACTCGTTCCGCCAGCGCCCGGCAACTCGCTTCGGCGTCCACCAGCCCTTGCCGACCGGTGCCGGCGTTGGCGTTGCCGGTGTTGATCACCAGGTAACGGGGGCTGGCGGCGGCCAGATGGGTCCGCGCCACGATCACTGGCGCGGCGCAAAAAGCGTTGCGGGTGAACACGGCGGCAGCCCGGGTTCCCGCCGCCGCTTCGATCACCACCAGATCGCGGCGGTCGGGATACTTGATGCCGGCGCAAGTCGCGCCCAGCCGGATGCCGGCGACGGTCAACGGTTCCATGTGCGTCTCCTCCTCAGTCCAACTGCCCATGGCAGTGCTTGTACTTCTTGCCCGAACCGCACGGGCAGGGTTCGTTGCGACCGACCTTGCGGCCTTCGCGCACGAAAGGCGTGTGGGCGGCTTCCTCCGGTTGCTGGCGAAGCTCGCCCGACCCGTCATCCTCGGCCTCGCCTTCGGCCAGCACCGGCGCCTCGGCGTGGACGAAATGCAGCGCGGCGGGCTCGGGTCGGCGCGGCTCCGGGATCGGCGCCGGCTCGGCCTGGAACTGGGCGCGCACGAGGAAACCGACCGCTTCCTGATGGATGCGCTGCACCAGCGCCTGGAACATCTCGAAGGCTTCGCGCTTGTATTCCTGTTTGGGATTTTTTTGGGCGTAGCCGCGCAAGTGAATACCCTGACGCAGATAGTCCATCGCCGCCAGATGCTCGCGCCAGTGGCCATCCAACACTTGCAGCAGCACCGCTTTCTCGAACTGCCGCATCCAGGGCGGGCCCACCTGGGCTTCCTTGGCGGCGTAGACCTGTTCCAGTTCGGCATGGATTCGCTCGCGCAGTGGCTCCTCGTGCAGGTTGGAGTCGGCGTCCAGCCAGGCGCGGAGCGGCAGGCCCAGGCCAAATTCCCGCTCCAGCGCCTCCTCCAGCCCGGCCACGTTCCATTGTTCCTCCAAAGTCTGCGGCGGGATGAACGGATCGATCACCTGCTTGAGCACGTCGGCGCGCATGTTCTTCAAGGTGGCCGATACGTCCTCGGCTTCCATCAATTCGTTGCGCCAGGCGTACATCACCTTGCGCTGGTCGTTGGCGACGTCGTCGAACTCCAGCAGGTTTTTGCGGATGTCGAAGTTGTGAGCCTCAACCTTGCGCTGGGCGTTTTCAATCGCCTTGGTCACCCACGGGTGCTCGATGGCCTCGCCCTTCTCCATGCCCAGCTTCTGCATCAGCCCCGCCACCCGGTCGGAGGCGAAGATGCGCAACAGGTTGTCTTGCAACGACAGGTAAAACCGGCTGGAGCCGGGATCGCCCTGCCGGCCGGAGCGACCGCGCAACTGGTTGTCGATGCGCCGCGATTCGTGGCGCTCGGTGCCGATGACGTGCAGGCCGCCGGCGGCCACCACCTGCTCGTGCCGCTGTTGCCAGCCCTGCCGCGCCGCTTCGCGGGCCGCTTCCTCGATCTCGGCGCCCATGGCTTTCAGTTCGGCTTGCCAATTGCCGCCCAGCACGATATCGGTGCCGCGTCCGGCCATGTTGGTGGCG
Source organism: Candidatus Contendibacter sp. (assembly GCA_008933795.1). GTDB lineage: Bacteria > Pseudomonadota > Gammaproteobacteria > Competibacterales > Competibacteraceae > Contendibacter. The sequence goes on from WBUJ01000025.1 coordinate 5,093, forward strand.
ATCGTCACCACGCCCGGCCGACCGGCCTGGGCGATGATCTCCGCCTCCCGCTCGTGCTGCTTGGCGTTCAACACCTCGTGGGGAATCTTTTCCTTGGCCAGCAACCCCGATAACAGCTCCGACACTTCGATGGAGGTGGTGCCGACCAGGGTCGGCTGGCCGCGCTTTCGACAGTCGCGGATATCCTCCAGCACCGCGTCGAATTTTTCGTTCGGGGTCAAAAACACCAGATCGCCCTTGTCCTCGCGGATCATCTTCAGATGAGTGGGCACCACGACGACTTCCAACCCATAAATCTGCTGAAACTCGAAGGCTTCGGTGTCGGCGGTGCCGGTCATGCCAGCCAGCTTCTGGTACAGGCGGAAGTAGTTCTGAAAGGTGATCGAGGCCAGGGTCTGGTTCTCGGCTTGAATCGGAACCCCTTCCTTGGCTTCAATGGCCTGGTGCAAGCCATCCGACCAGCGCCGGCCCGGCATGGTGCGGCCGGTAAACTCGTCCACGATGATGACCTCGCCACCGCGCACGATGTACTCCACGTCGCGGTGAAACAGCGCGTGCGCCCGCAAACAGGCGTTGAGATGGTGAAACACGCCGAGGTTGGCGGCGTCGTACAGGCTGTCGCCCACCCGCAGCAGTCCTACTTCCAGCAGCAGGTCCTCGACCCGTTCGTGGCCGGCCTCGGTCAGATAAACCTGCTTGGTCTTTTCATCCACCCAGTAATCGCCCGGCCCTTCCTCTTCCTTCTGCCGGGTCAGGCGCGGCACGATCTCGTTGACCTTGCGATAGAGTTCGGAGCTTTCCTCGGCCGGACCCGAGATGATCAGCGGAGTGCGCGCCTCGTCGATCAGGATCGAGTCCACCTCGTCCACCAGGGCGTAATGCAGCGGCCGCTGCACTTTTTGATCCAGGCCGAAGGCCATGTTGTCGCGCAGGTAGTCGAAGCCGTATTCGTTGTTGGTGCCGTAGGTGATGTCGGCGCCATAGGCGGCGCGTTTTTCCTCGGGACTCATGCCGGCGATGACGACCCCGACGCTCATCCCAAGAAACTGATAAATCTGGCCCATCCAGTCGGCGTCGCGGCGGGCCAGATAGTCGTTGACCGTCACCACGTGGACGCCCTTGCCGGTCAGCGCGTTGAGATACACCGTCAGCGTCGCCACCAGGGTCTTGCCCTCGCCGGTGCGCATTTCGGCGATTTTGCCCTCGTGCAGCACCATACCGCCGATCAACTGCACGTCGAAATGGCGCATGTCCAGGGTGCGCTTGCTGGCCTCGCGCACCACCGCGAACGCCTCTGGCAACAGCCCGTCCACGGTTTCGCCCTTCGCCAAGCGGTTCTTGAATTCGTCGGTCTTGGCGCGCAGGTCCGCGTCGCTCAAAGCCGCGATCCCCGGTTCCAGGGCGTTGATTCGATCTGCGACCTTGCGCATCCGGCGGAGTACGCGGTCGTTGCGGCTGCCAAAAATTGTTTTCAGAATGTTCATGAATGTTTATCACCAAGATGTAGTTCAGCCTGCCAATCTTCCACCATTAAGCCAGGTACGCGGGTAAATTCGCGAGTGTTGTGAGTGACGACAACCAATCCGTGAGCGCGGGCAATAGCGGCGATTTGCAGGTCGTAAGGGCCAATCGGGTTACCTTAGCGGGTTAGGGCGGCGCGGATTTCGCCGAAATACTGCGCGGCTTCGCTGGAAAATGGCAGGCTAGGCAACCAAATTAACAAGGTCAATAAACGATTGCGGTTTTTCTTTGGGTTACCGCTTTTATAGACTCCGTACCACAACTCTGCCTCAACCGGCGTGCAAAGCCGCAGTTGATCTCGACCTACTCGATGAACCTGCTCTACAAAATTGATGTTATTTTTCATCAATGTGATTACGGCATTCGTATCGAGTAGATAAGCCATCAATCCAATTCCTCACGTGGTGTATCAATGCCCAAATCATCGTCAGTAATATCATCTGGGAAATCATCCCCCAAAGTTCCTGCTACTGCTGCGAGGAAAGCATCGGTATCGCTTGGCGATTTAGGCGCAATCCGAACCGTACCATAGCGTTGTTCAAGGAATTCGATGAAATCCAATGCCTCCCGCGCGGCTTTTTCAGGCAAATGGAGGCTATAGTGGTAAATGGTTTCGGCTAAGGTCATCGTCAATGCTCCTCCAGTAAATTATGAAATCAAAGAATTAACAGTCAGTTGTGGTTTATCACAATGCCATGATCAATAGATTGCATCGTGCGTACCCATATCGAGTAGCAAGATGACCTTCTGCTGGGTAAGTGTTTGTTCGATATGCGATTGCAGTTGTGGATTGTGGTAAATAAACTTCCGGAAGGACCGTTGAAAATGAGGAGTTAATATCAGTTCCCGAATCATGTTGCAGATTTATCCCTTCGGCGCAGTCCTGACCACTGTGCGCGCGAAAGAACTTGCGCGCCTTGCGCGGCAACGCCAGAATCCGTTGGAACCATTCGGGCTGCTGCTCCTTCACGCCCAGAATCAGCCGCAAATACTTGAGTTCGCTCTTTGGCTCCACCGGGTCGCCCTCCGCCGCCTTCCTGGAATTGATGCGGTCAAACAGATTGTGCGAAGTGTTCGCAATCACCGCCTGCCGCTGTTCCGGGCTGGATGCGGAACTGAAAAACAGGGTTCCGGATTCCACCTCCGCTTTCGTCCGCCAACCCGGACTGTTTTCATCCAGCAAGCTCGGTGGAGCAATGACCAGGCAGCGGCCATCCAGTTGCAAGGCCAGCAACGCCGAAATAAAAGTCTTGCCCAGGCCGACGATATCGGCGATAAACACGCCGCCATAGGTTTTGAGCATTTGCTGCGCGGTAAAAATCGCATCCTCCTGATATTGCAACTTCCTGAAATTCGCCGGCAGGTTTTCAGGATTCAGTCGGGAGCGGTCGCCCAAATAATCGCGGAAATATTCCGCCAGGAACTTCAAATAGAGTTTGTAAGGCGTGAAGAACGCAAACAGCGATTCTTGCTCCACAACCTGAAGAATCGTTTCATGCACATCCCTGACATCCACCGCATCCACCCACAACTCATTAAACCGGTGCAGCGCGTAATCATGATCCTCCGGTTCATTGAGCAACACATTAAACTCCAGATGGCCCTGCAAACCGCTGTAGGAAAAGTTGCTCGACCCCGTGATCACATAAGCATGATTGACATCCGGCAGCGGTTGCGCTGGCGTCAGAATGTAAACCTTGGCATGAATATTCTGTTCCCGATACAGCTTGACGGTCAGTTTGCCCGAACGAATCCACTCGATAAATTTACGGAAGCCCGTTTCAATGCAAAGCAAATCATCCGCCTGAACCAACTCACTGCGCACCATACCGCCCAAAATTCGCCTGATTTCGGCGGTGGACTGGGCAGCTTCCGCCGCCGGGTCACGCGCAATTTGCAGCAAACCACAAACGGCCTGCTCATTTTTCAGACCGATCAGAATGCGGATTTTCTCGACCAGTTCCAGCGCGGGGTAGAGTCGGAAGAACCCGCTGATAAAAAAATAACCCACCAGACAATCGAAGTTCCGCGTTCCTGGCAAAATCGTCTCCAACCGCTGGCTCAGCGTGTTTTCACCCTGATTCGTCAGGAATTTTTTGGGGGAGACTGGAACGGAGATCGGCATGACGGGCCAGCAACGGGTTGTGAAAAACGAGCGGGGCAAACTCCGGTCAGCCGTCTCCTGACGACGGGAAAATCTACCCCGGCAAGCGGACAATGATACCCCAGCGCCCGTTGTTGCGCCCCAAATAGCAATGAAAAACGGCCTCCCGGGATCGCCGGGAAGCCGCAGGGAAAGGGGATCGGGGATAAAACCAGAATTGCGAAGCTTCAGCGGGTGGCCTGGGCCGGCTGCAAGTAGGAAATCGGCGCCTGCCGTTCGTCGCTGAAGGTGACTTCTTCCCAAGCGGCGCTGTCGGCCAGCAACTCGCGCAGCAGCCGGTTGTTCAGGGCGTGGCCGGACTTGTAGCCGGTGAACGCGCCGATCAGGCTGTGGCCCAGCAGGTACAGATCGCCGATGGCGTCCAGAATCTTGTGCTTGACGAACTCGTCCTCGTAGCGCAAGCCGTCCTCGTTGAGAATGCGGTAATCGTCCACCACGATGGCGTTGTCCAGCGTGCCGCCCAGAGCCAACCGCTTTTCGCGCAACTGTTCGAGGTCGCGCATGAAGCCGAAGGTGCGCGCCCGACTGACTTCCTTGACGAAGGAGGTTGTGGAGAAATCCACCACCGCGTGCTGGTTGCGGCCCCGAAACAGCGGATGGTCGAAGGAAATGGTGAACTCGACCTTGAAACCGTCGAAGGGATCGAATCGCGCCCATTTGTCGCCATCCTCGACCCGCACCGGCTTCTTGATGCGGATGAAGCGCTTGGGCGCGTTTTGTTCCTGAATGCCCGCCGATTGGATCAGAAATACGAAGGGACCGGCGCTGCCGTCCATGATCGGCACCTCGGCGGCGCTCACATCCACGCAGGCATTGTCGATGCCGAGCCCCGCGAATGCCGACAGCAGATGCTCAACGGTGGAGATGCGGGCCTTGCCCCTGACCAGCGAGGTGGACAGTTGGGTATCCCCGACATGGCGCGGGCAGGCCTTGATTTCGACCGGTTCCGGCAAATCGACCCGCCGGAACACAATGCCCGCGTCGGGCGCCGCCGGACGCAACGTTAAATAGACCTTATCGCCGGTATGCAAACCGACGCCGGTCGCCCGGATGGCGTTTTTCAAGGTTCTTTGCCTAATCATGTTAGGTTCCCCAACACGTCAATTGAACTGGAGCGTGGCGTCACGGTATGCCGCGCAGGTCCGGGTTGCGCACCTCTCAACCTGCCTGTCGGCTTATACAGCTAAGCCGGCAACCGTCATGTCATCTTGCGTTGCGACAAAGATACCGCAATTCGTAGCGATAATGCAACTTGTTTCTCTTTAGCAACTGTGGTGTTGTTAAGTTGCGAAAGCCGCCGCTCCAGCCCTCAACGGAGGGTTGCCGTCCTCCCACGCCTTGGCGCATCAACCCGCCAAGGCGCTGGTAATCCCAACGGATCAATCCGTCGGTCGGCCCAAGGCTTGCCGACGCAGAAACGCTGGAATATCCAGATACTCCTCGGGGTCGACGCGATCCCGTTCGCTCGGGATATCGCCGACCGCCTTCTGCCGGGCGCTGGGTCGGTCGTGGTGGGCATGACCATCGCTGCCGGCCCGCTGCACCAGTTTGAACGGCGGAATCGCCGCCTCCCGCTCGCGCGAACTGGATTGCTTGACCGGCGCACCCTGACCGATGCCGGTGGCGACGATGGTGACCCGCAATTCGTTGCGCATCTCGGGATCGATGGCGGTGCCGACCACCACGGTGGCGTCGTCGGACGCCAGTTCCTTGATGGTGTTGCCCACTTCCTCGAATTCGCCGATGGTCAGGTCCATGCCCGAGGTGATATTGACCAGCAGGCCCTTGGCGCCGGCCAGGTTGACGTTCTCCAGCAACGGGCTGGCGATGGCCGCCTCGGCCGCCTCGCGGGCGCGGCCATCGCCGACCGCCCGGCCGGTGCCCATCATCGCCATCCCCATCTCGGACATCACGGTGCGCACGTCGGCGAAATCGACGTTGATCAGCCCCGGGTTGGTGATCAGCTCGGCGATGCCCTGCACCGCGCCGAGCAGCACGTCGTTGGCCGCCTTGAAGGCGTCCAGCAGGCTGGCGCTCTTGCCCAGCACCGTCAGCAGCTTCTCATTGGGAATGGTGATCAGCGAATCCACCGTCTGGCTCAGCTCGCGGATGCCATTGACCGCCACTTCCATGCGCTTCTTACCCTCGAACGGGAACGGCTTGGTGACCACAGCGACGGTCAGGATGCCCATCTCCCGCGCCAGTTGCGCCACCACCGGCGCGGCGCCGGTGCCGGTGCCGCCGCCCATGCCGGCGGTAATGAACACCATGTCGGCGCCCTGCAAGGCTTCCCGGATGCGTTCGCTATCCTCCTGCGCCGCCTGCCGGCCCACCTCGGGGTTGGCGCCCGCGCCCAGTCCCTTGGTGATATTGGCGCCCATTTGCAAGGTGATCGGCACCGAACAGCTTTTCAGCGCCTGCGCGTCGGTGTTGGCGCAGATAAAATCCACGCCCTCGATGCTGGCGCTCAACATGTGCTGCACGGCGTTGCTGCCGCCGCCGCCCACCCCAACTACTTTAATGACGGCATTTTCTTCCGTCTTTGCGTCCATCAGCTCGAACATCTTGGTTTCTCCTCGATGAATGGTTCTCTCGACCCAGACTGCCCCGATCCAACCGCTTAGAAATTCCCCTGAAACCAGCCCTTGATCCGGGTCCACCATCCCTTGCGGCCCGCCCTCGACACCGGACCCGGCCGCCCCAGCCGGTTCTCATTGCCAAACAGCAGCAAACCCACCGCGGTGGCGTAAATCGGATTGCGCACCACCTCCTGCGGTCCGGTCACATCGCGCGGCAAGCCCCGCCTGATCGGCAGGTGCAACACCTCCTCGGCCAGTTCGACGATCCCCGCCATCTGCGAACTGCCTCCGGTCAGCACTACCCCGGCGGGAATCAGATGCTCGAAGCCACTGCGTTGCAGCTTCCCCAAGGCCACCTCGAACAGTTCCTCGTAGCGCGGCTCCACCACCTCCGCCAGCTCCCGCCGGGACAGCATTCGGGCCGCCCGGTCGCCGACGCCGGCCACCTCGATCCGCTCGTCGGTGCGCGCCAGTTGCTTGAGGCAACAGGCGTGCTTGATCTTGAGTTCCTCGGCATCCGGAGTCGGGGTGTGGAAGGCCACCGCGATGTCGTTGGTCACCTGATTGCCGGCCACCGGAATCACCTCGGTATGGCTGATCGCGCCGTGGGTGAACACCGCCAGATCGGTCGTGCCGCCGCCGATATCCAGCAGGCATACGCCCAGCTCTTTCTCGTCCGGGGTCAGCACCGCCCGGCTCGACGCCAGCGGTTGCAGGATGACATCGTCCACCTCCAAACCGCAGCGCCGCACGCACTTGACGATGTTCTGCTCGGCGCTGATCGCGCAGGTGACCAGGTGAACCCGCGCCTCCAGCCGCACCCCGGCCATGCCGATCGGCTCCTGGATGCCTTCCTGGCCATCGATGATGAATTCCTGCGGCAGGATGTGCAGGATCTTCTGGTCGGCCGGAATCGCCACCACCCGCGCCGCCTCGATCACCCGCTCCACGTCCTCCGAGGTCACCTCGTGGTGCTTGATGGCAGTGACGCCGTGGGAGTTGAACCCGCGGATGTGGCTGCCGGAAATTCCGGTGTACACCGAGTGAATCTGGCAACCCGCCATTCGCTCCGCCGCGTCCACCGCGCGCTGGATCGACTGGACGGTGGATTCGATGTTGACCACCACGCCCTTCTTCAGGCCACGCGCGGGGTGCGCGCCGACGCCCACCACATCAATCGTCCCGTCCGGGCCGACCTCGCCGACCACCGCCACCACCTTGGAGGTGCCGATATCGAGTCCGACGATCAGGTTCTGGTCTTCTTTTCTGGACATGACCGCTCCGTTTGCCGCTCTCGCCTAACCGGCCGTCGGGGTCGGTGGCACCGCTTTCCAGCGCACCGCGAACCCGTTGCCGTAACGCAAATCCACCACCGCGATCCGGTCGGCTTGGGCCGCTAGCACTCGCGGATAAACTTGCGCCAACCGTTGCAACCGTTCCTCGAACCGCTCGCGCCCCAGGTACACGTCCAGGCCGCCCTCAAAGGTCAGCCACCAGGCCCGCCGTTCATCCTGGGTCAGTTTCACCAGGGTCAGACCCACCGGGTCCAGCCGGGCGCGGATGTCGCGCCACGCCTTGATCAAGGCTTTCTCGCGGCCTTCGGGACCCGTCAGGCGCGGCCACGGTCCCGACTGGCGCACGGCGGTCGGACGGAAGCGATGACCGTTCAAATCCACCATCTCGCCGCGCTCGCCCCAGTAGCCGAACGCGGCCCGCTCGCGCAACTGGATCGCCACCGTATCCGGCCAACTGCGCCGCACCGCGACTTCCTCGACCCAGGGATCAGCGGCCAGCACCGTGCGCAGGTCATCCAGATTGGCGACAAAGAAGTTCTGGCCCAGGTAGGCCTGGGCCAGCGGTTGCAAATCGGCCTCGGCCAAATTGCGCAGTTCGCCTTCGACCCGGACGTGGCGCAATGGAAACGCGCCCGGCTCGCGCAGCGTGCGAAACCCGGCCTCCAGACCGAAGCCCACGGCTGCCAGCACCAGCATCACCCCCAGCCCGCGCAGCCACGGTTTCCAGGCGGCCCAGCGCTGCCCCGGCGCAACCGCCGGCTCGCGCTTGAGCGAAGTGGCGCCACGGCGGCGTCCCCGTCCGAGTGGCATCGTCGTCCCCCGCTCAGCCTGGCCGCGCCAGGCTGGTCTCCAGAATGCGCCAGACCAGGTCCTCGAAACTCAAACCCGCCACCCGGGCCGCCAGCGGCACCAGGCTGTGATCGGTCATCCCGGGCACGGTGTTGACTTCCAGCAACCAGGGTTGGTCCTGGGCGTCCACCAGCAAATCCACCCGGCCCCAGCCATAGCCATCCACCGCGGCAAACGCCCGACGGACCAGCGCCCGCAATTCGGCTTCGCGCGCTTCCGGCAAACCACAAGGACAGAGATAGCGGGTGTCGTCGGCGTGGTATTTGGCCTCGTAGTCGTAGAAAGCGCGCGGCGTTTCCAGCCGGATCAGCGGCAGCGCCGCGTCCTGCAACAGACCGCCGGTGTATTCCTGGCCCACGATCCACGGCTCGACCAGCACTGGCGAGTTACAAGCGGCGGCCCGCTCCCAGGCCGCCTGAAACTGAGAAGCATCGTCCACCCGGCTAATGCCGATGCTGGACCCCTCGCGGGACGGCTTGACCGCCAACGGCAGCCCCAGCGCGGCGGCAGCCTCAGCCAGTTCCGCCACGCTTTCGACCAAACGCCAGGGCGGCGTCGGCAGACCCGCGCCCACCCAAACCTGCTTGGTGCGCAGCTTGTCCATCCCCAGCGCCGAGGCCAGCACCCCGTTGCCGGTATAGGGCAGACCCAGGAGGTCCAGCGCGCCTTGCACCACCCCGTCCTCGCCGCCGCGGCCGTGCAGGACGATGAACGCCCGGTCAAACCCACCATCGGCCAGGACCTTCAGAATCCCACGGTCAACGTCGATGCCATGGGCATCCACGCCGCGCGCTTGCAGCCCGCGCAACACTGCCTGGCCGCTGACCAGCGATACCGCCCGTTCCGCCGACCAACCGCCCATCAGCACCGCCACCTTGCCGAAGGCCGCCGGATCGCTCACCGTCCGCAGTTGTGTCTGTTGCATCCGCTGTCTCCCCCTCGGTTTCGCTTATTCACGCTGCGCCCGGCAAGCCGTCGCGCCCCAGTTGCGCCGCCATGGCCCCGATATCGCCCGCGCCCATCATCAGCAGCAGGTCGCCGTCGCGCAGCAGGCCCGGCAACGCCGCCGGCAGATCGGCGATCCGCTCAACGAAGATTGGGTCCACCTTGCCGCGCACCCGGATCGCCCGGCTCAGACTGCGTCCGTCGGCCCCAGGAATAGGTTTCTCGCCAGCGGCATACACGTCCAGCAGAATCAAGGTATCCACTTCGGACAGCACCTGGGCGAAGTCGTCGAACAGGTCGCGGGTGCGGCTAAACCGGTGTGGCTGGAACGCCAGCACCAGCCGCCGCTCCGGCCAGGCGCCGCGCAGCGCATTCAGCACCGCCTGAATCTCGCGCGGATGGTGGCCGTAATCGTCCATCACCGTCGCCCGACCGCCGTCCGGCAGCTTCAACTCGCCATGTTGCTGGAACCGCCGGCCAATGCCCTGGAAATTCAGCAGGGCGCGGCGGATCGCAGGTTCCGAGACCCCCAGTTCGTTCGCCACCGCAATGGCCGCCAGTGCGTTCAACACGCTGTGCCGGCCCGGCAGATTCAGCGTAATGGGCAGCGGGGCCTCCAGATTCGGCAGATGCGCCAGGAAGCGGGTGCGCAATCCGTCCTGGACGATGTCGGTGGCCCGGGCGTCGCAATCCTCGCTCGTGCCGTAGGTCAGCACTGGCCGGCTCAGGCGCGGCAGGATCGCCTGCACCTGCGGATCGTCGGCGCACAGCACCGCCAGCCCGTAGAACGGCAGATGGTGCAGGAACTCGACGAAGGTCGTGCGCAGCCGCTCGAAATCGCCGCCGTAGGTCGGCAAATGATCGGCGTCAATATTGGTGACCACCGCCACCATCGGTTGCAGGAACAGAAACGAAGCGTCGCTCTCGTCGGCCTCGGCCACCAGATAGCGGCCTGCGCCCAGTTTGGCGTTCGCACCGGCGCTGTTCAGCCGGCCACCGATGACAAACGTCGGGTCCAGTCCGCCCTCGGCCAGCAGGCTGGCGATCAGGCTGGTGGTGGTGGTCTTGCCATGCGTCCCGGCCACCGCCACCCCGTAGCGGAACCGCATCAGTTCGGCCAGCATCTCGGCGCGCGGCACCACCGGAATCCGCGCCGCCCGCGCCGCCGCCACTTCCGGATTGTCCTCGGCCACCGCGCTGGAAATCACCACTGCGTCGCAATCAGCAATGTGCTCGGCGACATGACCCTGATAAATCGTTGCGCCCAACTGGGCCAGCCGCGCCGTCACCGCGCTGGCGCGCAGGTCGGAGCCGGACACGCGGTAGCCCAGATTCAGCAACACCTCGGCAATGCCGCTCATGCCGGCCCCGCCGACGCCGACGAAGTGAATCTGACGAATCCGGCGCATGTCGCGCCAGGCTTCAGGGATGGTCCTGATGACCGGTTTATCCATAGGTTCTGTTCTCATTCACATCCATCGTTCAGGAGCGCGCCCGTTCCAGGCACATCCGCGCCACCTGTTCGGCAGCTTCAATTTTCGCCAGGCGCCGGGCTGCCATCGCCATGTTCAGCAGGCGGGCGCGGGCGCCGAGCAGTTCGCGCAGGGTCGCGGCCAGCCGCCCGGCGTCCAACTCCGCCTGCTGGCGAATCAGCGCCGCGCCGCCCTGTTCCAGAAACCAGGCGTTGGCGGTCTGGTGGTCGTCCACCGCAAACGGGAACGGCACCAGCACCGCGCCGACTCCCGCTGCCGCCAGTTCGGCAATCGTCAAGGCTCCGGCCCGGCACAGCACCAGATCGGCCCAACCGTAAGCCTCCGCCATGTCCTCGATGAACGGCGTCAACCGCACAGTTACCTCCGCCTCCCGGTACGCCGTTTCGGCGGCCTCATGCAACTGACCGCCGGCCTGATGCCAAACCTCCGGGCGCTCATCGTCGCCCAGCAGCGCCAACGCCTGCGGCACAAGCTGATTCAGCGCCAGCGCGCCCTGACTGCCGCCCAGCACCAGCAACCGCGTCCGGCCGCTGCGGTTCGCCCAGCGTGCTTCCGGCGGCGGCAGGGCGGCGATGGCGGCTCGCACCGGATTGCCGACGGTGATCGCCCGCCGCGCCAGCGGAAACGTATGGGGAAATGCTTCCAGCGTCTGGCTGGCGAACCGGGCCAGCCAGCGGTTGGTCATGCCGGCGATGGCGTTCTGCTCATGCACCACCAGCGGAATGCCCAGCCACCGGGCCATCATCCCGCCGGGACCGCTGGCGAAGCCGCCCATGCCCAGCACCACCCGGGGTCGCAGTCGCCGCAAAATCGCGCTGGCCTGCCACAGCGCCCGCCCCAGCATGAGCGGCGTTCGCAACTTCCGGCCCAGCCCCTTGCCGCGCAGGCCGCTCACCTCGATCCATTCCACCGGGATGCCCGCCTTCGGCACGAGGGTCGCCTCCAGGCCAGTCCGGGTGCCCATCCACGCCACCGGCACGCCGCGCGCCCGCACTTGTTCAGCGACCGCCAGCGCCGGGAACACGTGGCCGCCGGTTCCACCCGCCATGATGAGCACTGGGCGCTCGCTGCTCATTCCTCGTGAACTCCCCCGGCGCGGGTTTCGACATCGATTCGCAACAGCACCGCCAGTGTCATGCACATCGCCACCACGCTGCTGCCGCCATAGCTCATCAGCGGCAGGGTCAAGCCCTTGGTGGGCAACACGCCCATGTTGACGCCCATGTTGAACAGCGCCTGGATCCCGACCCACAGGCCAATGCCGTAAGCCAACCAAGCCGAGAACTTCAGATCCAATCGTTCAGCCCGTCGCCCGATCCTGAATGCCCGCCACACCAAGGTCATGAACAAGGCGATGACGGTCAGGACGCCGACCAGCCCCAGTTCCTCGGCCAGCACCGCGAACAAAAAATCGGTATAAGCTTCCGGCAGATAAAACAGCTTTTCCACGCTGGCGCCCAAGCCGACGCCGAACAGTTCGCCGCGACCGATGGCGATGAGCGAATGAACCAACTGATAGCCACTGGTTTCTGGATGCGCCCAAGGATTGAGAAAGCTTAAAACCCGCTCCAGCCGATAGGGCGAGGACAGAATCAACACTCCCATCACCGCCACCGTCCCGATCTGCAAGGCGCCAAACTGCCAGAGATTGACGCCGGCCAGGAACACCATCCCCAGCGCGGTCGCCATCAGCACCACCACGCTGCCGAAATCCGGCTCCAACAGCAGCAAGACCGCCAGCGCTCCCAACACCACCATCGGCCGGAACAAGGCCAACGCCGAGGTGCGAAAATCGGCGGTTCGCAGTTCCTCGCCGTGCCGCTTGAGGTAGCCGGCGATATAGATCAGGGCGAACAGCTTGGCGATTTCCGACGCCTGGATATTGATGGGACCGACGCCGATCCAGCGCGCGCTGCCGTTCACCTCCTTGCCGACGCCAGGCACCAACACCAATACCAGCAGACCGATAGCCGCCAGCAGCAGCAACGGACCCGCCTGCCGCCAGCGCGTCATGGGAATCTGAAACGCCATCCCCGCCGCCAGCAGGCCGAGTCCTGCAAACGCGCCCTGGCGCAACAGAAAATAGAACGGCTGGCCGGTCTGGCGCTCGGCGATCGGCATCGAGGCCGAGGCGACCATCAGCAGGCCCAGCGCCAACAACAGCAGAGCCGGGACCAGTATCCAGGGATCGGGGAACGGCAACGCGGCGCGATCCGCGCCAGCGCGCGGCAACTTGTTCCGGTTCGCGGAAACACTGGCGGTTGCGTTCAGCATTCGAGCAATCCTCGCACCGCGGCGGCGAATGCCGCGCCGCGCTCCTCGTAACCGCTGAACATGTCGAAACTGGCGCAGGCCGGCGACAGCAGCACGCTATCGCCCGGCTGGGCCAGTTGCGCCGCCGCCGCCACCGCCGCATTCATATCAGCCGCCGTCTGGAGCAGAACGCTGTTGCCCAGCGCGGCGGCGATCAGCGGCGCGTCGCGGCCGATCAGCACCACCGCCCGCGCCTTGTCCGCCAATGCCGCCCGCAGCGGACCGAAATCCTGGCCCTTGCCGTCGCCGCCGACGATCAGCACCACCCGGCCCGGCAGGCCGCGCACCGCCGCCACCGTCGCGCCGACGTTGGTACCCTTGGAATCGTCGAACCAGCTTACCCCGGCGCGCTCCCCCACTCGCACGGTGCGGTGCGCCAGCCCGGCAAACTCCCGCAGCGCCGCCAGCATCCCTTCGCGCCGCAGGCCGAGAACGTGGCCCATGGCCAATGCCGCCAAGGCGTTGGCGAGGTTGTGATCGCCGCTGATCTTCAGTTCCGCCGCCGCGATCCAGCGTTTCAGGCCATGCGCCAGCCAAGTCTCGCCAGCTTCCCGGCGCAGGCCGAACTCGCCCTCGCGCGGCTCGGCCAAGGTAAAACGCACCACCTGGCGTCCCGGCTCGACCATCGCCATCACCGCCGGATCGTCGGCGTTGACCACCATCGTCCCGTCGCCGTGGAATACGCGCCGCTTGGCGGCGATGTAATCCTCCAGCGCGTCGTAGCGATCCAGATGATCGGGGCTGATGTTCAGCACCGTCGCCACCCGGGCGTTCAGGTTGTGGGTGGTCTCCAACTGAAAGCTGGACAGTTCCAGCACGTACAGTTCGGGGGTGGCGTCGGCGTTCCGCTCGTCCCGTAGCCACAACTCCAGCGCCGGGGTGCCGAGATTGCCGCCCACCACCGCCCGAACTCCGGCCCGCTCGGCCATCAGTCCCAGCAGGGTAGTGACCGTGCTCTTGCCGTTAGAACCGGTGATGGCCGCGACGGGAACCTGGGTCAGCCGGGCCAAGAGTTCGATGTCGCCCCACACGGGTACGCCGCGCGCCGCCGCCTCGGCGATGGTCGGCGTCGCCACCGCCACGCCCGGACTGACCAGCAGTCGCGCCGCGCCGGCGAACACGGCCGGATCGAACCCGCCCAGATGGCAGGGCGCATCGGGAAATTCTGCCCGCAGCGCCGCCAGCCCCGGCGGATCGATGCGGCTGTCGGTCACGGCGAACGTCGCGCCCAGCGCCCCCAACGCCCGCGCGGTGGACAAGCCGCTCTTGCCGAGGCCAACCACCAGCGTGGTTCCATCCAGTCGCAGCATCTGCGCGTCTCCTCTTACCGGATCTTCAGGGTGGCCAGACCGATCAGCACCAGCATGATGGTGATGATCCAGAAGCGGACGATGACCCGGGGTTCGGGCCAGCCCTTCAGTTCAAAGTGATGGTGCAACGGAGCCATGCGGAAAATGCGTCGCCCCGTGAGCTTGAACGAGGCGACTTGCAGGATCACCGACACAGTCTCCATCACGAACACCCCGCCCATCACGAACAACACCAGTTCCTGGCGCACCGCCACCGCCACCACGCCCAGCGCCGCGCCCAGCGCCAGCGCCCCGACGTCGCCCATAAACACTTGGGCCGGATAGGCGTTGAACCAGAGAAAGCCCAGGCCAGCCCCGACCATCGCCGCGCAGAACACCAGCATCTCGCCGACGCCCGGCACATGGGGAATGCCCAGATAGTCGGCGAAAATCCGGTTGCCGGAGGCGTAGCAGAATACCGCCAGCGCCCCGGCGACCATGGCGGTCGGCACGATGGCCAGTCCGTCCAGACCGTCGGTGAGATTGACGGCGTTGCTGGAGCCGACGATGACGAAATAGGTCAGCGGGATGAACAGCCAGCCGAGATTCAGGGCGACGTTTTTGAAGAACGGCACGATCAACTGGGTCTCGACCGGTACCTGGGCGGTGAAGTACAGCAGCAGCGCCGCCGCCAGCCCGACGCCGGACTGCAAGGAATACTTGGCGCGCGCCGACAGCCCCTTGGAGTTGCGCAAGACCAGTTTCTTGTAATCGTCCAGCCAGCCGATGGCGCCAAACGCCAGCGTGGTCAGCAGCACGATCCAGACGTAGCGGTTGCGCGGATCCGCCCACAACAGGGTCGCGACCGCGATGGCGACCAGAATCAATGCCCCACCCATGGTCGGAGTGCCGGCCTTGGAAAAATGGCTTTTGGGACCGTCCTCGCGGATCTGCTGGCCGATCTGGTCGCGGCTCAGCCGCCGGATCATGGTCGGCCCGACGATCAGCGCGATGGACAACGCCGTGAGCACCCCCAGGATTCCCCGCAGCGTCAGATACTGAAAGACGTTGAAACCTCTATAAAAATTTTCAGTCAACCATTCGGCCAGCAGCACCAGCATCAGCCGTGTCCTCCCAAGTTCGCGGACGGTTCCCCCGCCTCCACCAAAGCCGCCACCACCCGCTCCATCCGCATCCCGCGCGAACCCTTGACGAGTACGACGGTGGGCTCGCCGGCTTGGTGAAGATCGCGGTTCAAATCCGCGACGAGCGCGTCCACGGCATCGAAATGCACGCCGCCGGTTCCAAACGCCGTCACGGCCGCGCGGCTGTGCTCGCCCAGGGCGTACAGCCGCTCGAAACCGGCGCCCTTGGCCTCGTGTCCGGAGCGGGCGTGCAACGCATCCGCCGCTGGCCCCAATTCCCGCATGTCGCCCAGCACCAGCCACTTGCGGCCCGGCCCGGCGCCGACCGCTTCCAGCGCCGCCGCCAGCGAGGCCGGATTGGCGTTGTAGGCGTCGTGGATCACCGCGCCGCCGTGGCGGCCAGGCAAGCGCTGCAGCCGACCGCCGACGCTGCGCAGGCTTTCGAGGCCCCGCCGGATGTCCTCCAGCGTCGCGCCGACCGCCAGCGCCGCCGCCGCCGCCATCAGCGCGTTGCGGATGTTGTGCCGACCCGGCAGCGGCAACCGAACGTCGATCCCGTCTCCGGCCACGATGAGCCGAAAGTGGTTAGTCGCGGAATCCAGCATCTCGCCGCGCACCATCGCCGGCCGGTCCAGCCCGCAATCCACGATCCGCCGGCCCGGATTCAGGCCGGCCCAGTAGTCGGCGTACTCCTCGTCGCGGTTGATGATCGCCACGCCGTCCGACCCCAGACCCTGGAAAATCTCGCCCTTGGCGCGCGCCACCCCGGCCACGTCGCCGAAGCCTTCCAGATGGCAGGGGCCGGCGTTATTGATGATCGCCACGTCGGGACGCGCCAACTCGGTCAGATAAGCGATCTCGCCGGGATGGTTGGCGCCCATCTCGATCACGGCGTAGGCGTGCTCCCCGTTGAGTCGCAACAGGGTCAGCGGCACACCGATGTCGTTGTTGAGATTGCCCTCGGTCGCCAGCGTCGGTCCCCGGCCCCGCAGGATGGCGGCGATCATTTCCTTCAGCGTGGTCTTGCCGTTGCTGCCGGTCAGCGCGATCAGCGGGCCGGTAAAGCGGGAGCGCCACGCCGCCGCCAGTCGGCCCAACGCCAGCCGGGTATCGGTCACCCGCAGTTGCGGCAACGGGTCGGCGACCGGGTGGCTGACCAGCGCCGCGCCCGCACCCCGCTTGCGAGCAGCGCCGACGAAGTCGTGACCATCAAAGTTCGGCCCGATCAGCGCCACGAACAGCGCCCCGGCGGACAACTGGCGGCTGTCGGTGCTAACCGCAGTAAAAACCACATCCGTGCCGGTTGCCTCGCCATCCAGCAGGCGGGCGGCTTCGCACAGGCGCAGGGGCGAAAGAGCCTTAGTCATTTCTATTGGTTTAAACCGTTGTTTTGATAGATAAGCCATCAAGGGCCACGGTGCGATCACTGAATGGCAACCGTTCCGCACCGACAATCTGATAATCCTCATGCCCCTTACCGGCAATCAACACGATGTCGCCCGCTTCAGCCTCGGCCAGTGCGTGGAGAATGGCGGCGCGACGATCCCGGATCACCGTCGCTGTCGCGGGCCGCCGCATCCCGGTCAGAATATCGCCGACGATCCGTTCCGGATTCTCGGTGCGCGGATTGTCGTTGGTGACGATCGCCCGGTCGGCCAGCCGTTCCACCGCCGCGCCCATCAACGGCCGCTTGCCGGGATCGCGGTCGCCGCCGCAGCCGAACACGCACCACAGCCGGCCGCCGCCGTGTTCCCGCAGAGCGGTCAACGCCTGCTCCAGCGCGTGGGGCGTGTGGGCGTAGTCCACCACCGCCAGCGGTTCGCCGGGTCCGCCGCCCAGCCGCTCCATCCGCCCCGGCGCCGTGGTCGTCCGGGCCAGCCGCGCCAGCGCCTCGGCCAGCGGCAGCCCCAGGGCTAGCAAGGTCGCCAGCGCCGCCAGCAGGTTGTGAGCGTTGAACCGCCCCAGCAGCCTGGCCCGCAATTCACCGTCGCCCCAGGATGAGCGAATCTGTAACTCCAGACCGGCGGGCGACAGTTCCAGATGCTCGCCCCAGATGAACCGCGCCAATGGCGCTGGCGGCCGCGCGCCGAGGCCATAACCGATGGTCTGGGACCGGCCGCCTCGCTCGGCGGCGATCCCGCGCCCGAAAGCGTCGTCCAGATTCAGCACCGCCCAACCGGGCCGGTGGTCGAAAAACAGGCGGCGCTTGGCTGCCGCGTAGGCTTCCAGCGTGCCGTGGTAGTCCAGATGATCCCGGCTCAACTGGGTCAGCGCCGCTACCGCGAACTCGACCCCATTCACCCGACCCTGATCCAAGGCGTGCGAGGACACCTCCATCACCGCGTAACGCCGACCCGCCGCCGCCAATCCCGCCAGCCAGCGCTGCACACTCAGCGCATCCGGCGTCGTGTGCAGCGCAGGTTCGGTCTCGCCATACACCCCCGCGCCCAGGGTGCCGAGAATGCCGCACGGCCCGGTTTCAGTGTCGCTCAGCGCCTGAGCGATGAAATGGACGCAGGAGGTTTTGCCGTCGGTGCCGGTGATGCCCACCACCTGAAGTTGCCGCGACGGCTCGCCGTAAAACCGGCTGGCGATCCGCCCCAGCTTCTGACGCAGTTCCGGCACGGCCAGCAACGGCGGCGTGGTTTCCTTCCCCGGCAACGCACCGTCGTAAGGCGATTCCCACAGCACCGCCCGCGCGCCCGCCGCCCGCACCGCCTCCAGAAATTCCAGACCGTGCCACCGCCCGCCGCGCAGGGCGAAAAACAGGTCGCCCGGTCGCACCGCGTTGCTATCCGCCGCCAGACCGCTCACCGCCAAGTCGGCCAGCGCCAGGGGCGTCTCGGCGAACTCGGCAAGCAGCGCGCCCAGAGTCATTGACGCTGTAGGGTTCATGGCGTCGCGCCCTTGGCCGGCTCTTCGGCGGCCAAGCGCAGGTTCGGCATGTCGTCCGGTGTGACGTTGAGAATGCGCAGCGCGCCGCCCATGGTCGCGCCGAACACCGGGGCCGCCACCGTGCCGCCGTAATAGGCCCCTCCCTTGGGCTCGTCGATCAGGATCACCATCACCAACCGAGGGTCGCTGGCCGGCGCCATGCCGGCGAACAAAGAAAAGTAACGGTTGGAATAGTGACCGCCGACGATCTTGCGCGCCGTGCCGGTCTTGCCCGCCACCCGGTAGCCGGGCACGCCGGCCTTCAACCCGGTGCCCTGCCGGGTCACCACCTCCTCCATCATCGCCCGCACCTGCCGCACTGCCCGCACCGATAGCACCCGCCGCTCGTCGGTCGGGCCGAGCGGCTGCTCGCGCTTGACCAGGGTCAACGGCCGCCGCACCCCATCCGCCGCCAGCACGGTGTAAGCCTGGGCCAGTTGCAGGATGGTGAGGGAAAAGCCGTAACCGAAGGAGTGGTTGGCGTGGCCGATCTCGGCCCACTTGCTGAAATGGCGCAGCACGCCGGCCTGTTCGCTGTCCTTCCCCACCACCCCGGTTGGCGCGCCGAAGCCCAGGTTCTTGTACAACTGCCACAGCCGCTCGGCTGGCATCGACAACGCGATCTTGGTGACGCCGACGTTGCTGGATTTGCTGATGACGTGGGTGACATCGATCGTGCCGTAATTGTGAGTGTCGCGGACCATGTAACGCCCGATCCGCATCGGAGCGGTGTTCACCAGCGTGCCGGGCGTCCACTTGCCGCTCTCCAGACCCAGGGCGGCGGTGAAGGGTTTCACGGTTGACCCCGGCTCGCACACGTCGGTGATCGCTCGGTTGCGCAGCAGGTCGCCGTGCAGTTCGGCGCGGTTGTTGGGATTGCCGGCCGGCTGGTTCACCATCGCCAGGATTTCCCCGGTGCGCACGTCCACGATCACCGCCGCGCCGGCGCTGGCCTTGTTCTCCACCACCGCCGTCTTGAGCGCGCGGTAGGCCAGGTATTGCAAGCGCCGGTCGATGCTCAGCGCCAGCGACCGGCCTGGTTGCGGCGCCCGTAGGTTCTCCACTTCCGCCACCATCCGGCCCAGCCGATCCTGGATCACCCGCTTCTGACCCGACACCCCGCGCAACTGGGTCTCGAACGCCTTTTCCATGCCCTCCTGGCCCGCGTCGTCAATGTCGGTGAAACCCAGCAGGTGCGAGGTCACCTCGGCGTCCGGGTAATAGCGGCGATATTCGCGCCGGGCATACACGCCGGGAATGTCGAGGTCCAGAATCCGCTGGGCCGCGTTTGGCGCCAAGTGTCGGCGCACCCAGGCAAACCGGCCACGTCCGGCCAATTTTTGCTCCAATTCCGCCGTCGTCATTTCCAGCGCCGTCGTCAGTTGCGGCCAACGGTCACGCTGGTCGAGAAATTCCCGTGGATCCACCCAGATCGAATCCACCGGCGAACTGACCGCCAATGGTTCGCCGTTTCGGTCTAGAATCATGCCCCGATGGGCTGGTACGTCCATCGTCCGCACGAAGTACGCCGCGCCCTTGCCCTGGAAAAAATCGGTATTGATCACCTGCATGTACGCCGCGCGCGCCACCATGCCGCCCGCCGCCGCGCCCAACAATCCCAGCACCAGCCCATGACGGGTCGTAGCGCGGGCAAACGCGACCATCGCGCGCAACGCTTTGGGGACCGCCCCACCCGGCGCCGGATTCATGGGGGCGCGATATACAGAATCGCGCCGGGATCCGGCGCGAGCATATTCAGCCGCGTTCGCGCCACCGCCTCGACCGCCGCGTCCGTCACCAGCGTGCTTTGTTCCAGCCGCAACAATTCCCATTCCACTTCGAGAGTGTCTCGCTCCGCCTGAAGTTTCTGCCATTCGACGAACAGGCGCCGATTGACGTGCTGGGTGTAGACCACCCCCACGCCGGAACCCAGCACCGCTGCGGTCAGCGCCGCCACCACCAGAACCTGGCCTTTCATGACAGCCGTTCCGCCACTCGCAACACCGCGCTGCGCGCGCGGGGGTTAGCGGCGATCTCCGCCGCGCCCGGACGAATCGCCCGCCCGATCAGGCGCAGGGTCATCCCCTCCGGCCCGCCCCGCACCGGCAGATCCAACGGCAATTCCTGACCCCGCGCCTGATCCCGCATGAACCGCTTGACCACCCGATCCTCCAGGGAATGAAAGCTGATCGCCGCCAGCCGTCCGCCGGGCGCCAGCGCCCGTACCGCTTGAGGCAGTGCGGCGCTGAGTTCGCCCAATTCGTCGTTGACCGCGATGCGGATCGCCTGAAACGCGCGGGTCGCCGGATGCTGGCCAAGCTCGCGGCTCGGCACGGCGGCGGCCACGAGATCTGCCAATTGCGCCGTGGTCGTGATCGGCGCCCGCTGGCGGGCCGCAACCAGGGCGCGGGCCACCCGCCGGTGAAAGCGTTCCTCGCCCCACTCCGCCAACACGCGCTCCAGTTCGGCTTCATCCACCCGGGCCAGCCACTCGGCGGCGCCGATTCCTGCGTCCGGGTCCATCCGCATGTCCAGCGGCCCGTTCCGGCTAAAGCTGAATCCGCGCGCCGGATCGTCGAACTGCGGCGAGGAGACCCCCAGATCGAACAGCACCCCATCCAGCCGCCCGGTCAAATCGTGCGCGGCGACTTGCTCGGTCAACCGGACGAAGGCGCTCCGCGCGAACGTAAAACGGGAATCTCCGCCAAACCGGGCCAGCGCCCAGCGTTCCGCCGCTGGATCGCGGTCCAGAGCCAGCAACCGGCCCTCCGGGCCGAGCGCCGCGAGAATCGCCGCCGCGTGACCGCCCCGGCCAAACGTGGCGTCCAGGTAACAACCTGCTGGCCGCAGGTTCAACCCAGCCAAGGCTTCGGCCAGGAGGACTGGCTGGTGCGGTAGCGCCGCCGAATCCGCCATGGCTAGAACGCCAGCGCATCCAGTTCGGGCAGGGACTCGCCGTCGTCCCCGCCAGCCAGCAGCGCCTCGCGCCAATCATTCCAGGCGGGCTCGTTCCAGATTTCAAACTTGTTGCCCTGCCCAACCAGCACGACCCGTTTTTCCAAATGGGCGAATTCCCGCAGCGGCGCCGGCAGCAGAATCCGGCCGCTGGCGTCCAGGGCGCATTCCTCAGCGTGTCCCAGCAACAATCGTTTCAAGGCGCGGGCGCGCGGGTTGGTGCTGGAGAGTTGGATCAGTTGACGCTCGACGTCTTCCCAAACCGGCAGCGGATAGAGCAACAGGCAGCGATCGCGATCGATGGTCAGCACCAACTGGCCACCCGCTGTTTCCACCAGGGGCTGGCGGTACTTGGCTGGCACCGCCAGCCTGCCCTTGCCATCCAGCGATAGCGGATTAATCCCTCGAAACAATGTCGCGTCTCTTGATGGATCGGCTTATCCTCATGCCCCACTTTCTCCCACTTTTCGCCACTAACTATAGGTAGGGGTACTGGTCACTGTCAAGAAAAGCCACCAGATGGAATTTTAAAAAAAACAGTTTTATATACAAAATGTTATGATTTTAAAAATAATTAAGGGGTCGCCCGGCCACCAAAATGGGGCAAGGCTTGCCGAAGAGATTCGGTAATGTGACAGGGGAAAACCGGGATGTCGCTAGCGGAAAATTTCTGGGCTTCCCGCCAGGAAATTCGGGGTGGATAACATTAAAGAGGGAACCGGCCTGTAAGCCGGGTTCTGTCGAGGACGGTCATTCCTCTGCGACGCTTGTCGCCAAGCGCCTGTAGCGACCTACCCAGGAGCCGTGCGGACCACACGTAAACGCTCCTCTATTTGGTCTTGCTCCGGGCGGGGTTTACCGTGCCGCGCCTGTTGCCAGCCGCGCGGTGCGCTCTTACCGCACCTTTTCACCCTTGCCGGTTCTCGCGAACTTAGGCGGTGTATTTTCTGTGGCACTTTCCGTCGGCTTGCGCCGCCCAGGCATTACCTGGCGCCCTGTCCTGTGGAGCCCGGACTTTCCTCCATACCGCATGGCGATACAGCGACCGTCCAGCCGGTTCCCATCGCCTAGTGTCCATGGCTGCGCCGGGATTGGCAAGGCCCGGCTCATGTCCCCTCCGGCTCGCGCCGTCCGCCGAGCGTCAGCGCCAGTTCGTACAGCGGTTTTTTCCGCAGACCCGTCACCTTGGCCGCCACCGTCACCGCCCGGCTGGCAGGCAGTTCGGCCAACAGCGCCGCCAGCAACCGGCGGGTCTCCGGCGTATCCGCTTCAGCAGCCACCAGCACTCCCTGCGTCACCAGCACGAACTCGCCCTTTTGGCGATGGGGATCCGCCTCAAGCCAAGCCGCCAGTTCGCCCAGAGAGGCGCCGTAAACCTCCTCGAATCGCTTGGTCAATTCGCGAGCGACTACCGCCGGCCGTTCCCGGCCGAATGTCGCCGCCAAGTCGGCCAACGTCTCCGCGATGCGATGACTGGCTTCAAGAAACACCAAGGTGCGTTCCTCCGCCGCCAACACCCGCAGACGTTCCCGTCGGGCAAAGGATTTAGCGGGCAAGAAACCCTCAAACGCGAAACGGTCGGTTGGCAAACCCGCGACGGAGAGTGCCGCCAGCAGGCTGCTCGGCCCCGGCACCGGGATGACCTTCAACCCCTGTCGGCGCAATTCGCGCACCAGCGGAAACCCGGGATCGCTGATCAACGGCGTGCCGGCGTCCGACACCAGCGCCAGCGATTGGCCCTCCCGGAGTCGCGCAATGATCTGCTCCAGTCGGGCGTGTTCGTTGTGTTCGTGCAGCGACAGCAACGGCGTCTCGATGTCGAAATGCCGCAGCAGTTGCCCGGTGTGGCGGGTGTCTTCCGCCGCGATGCAGCTCACTTCCCGCAGCACCCGCAGCGCCCGGGCGCTGATGTCCTCCAGATTGCCGATGGGCGTGGCCACCACGTATAGAGCGCCGGATTCGACGGTCATCAATGCCTCCAAAAGAAGCCCGGTTCGGACCGGGAAAACGGTATAAGCTTCGCCATTGTCACCCGGATCGACTTCGCCAGCGCCGGCCCCATTATCGACACCCCGAGCCGCCGGTTGCGCGCCGGCATCGAGGACGACAAGCTGGCCGCGCTGATCCTGGCGGTGCGCGACGACGACCGACTCTGCATCATCCACGACGATGAACGCACCCACGAACCCCAACTGATCTGCTGGCGTGGCGCTCCGGTGGCGGTTTCGGGTTCAGGGAATCATCAATACCCTAACCGCAGCGGCAGCTTGTACTTCGGAGACCCCCTCATGACCCTCGACGCCACGCGCGCGCGCCAATTTCTCAAAGCGAGAGATTTCACCGCCCTGTTCCTGGAGGAACTCGGTTGGGACCGCCAGCGCGGAACCCTGAGCGTGACGGTGGACGAGCGGTCGGTCGTTCTGGAGGCCATCGCCCACAAGCGCGGCATGGTGGCTTATCTCTGCCCCGCGTCCGTCGGCGAGCGGCTGCCCGACTACGCGACCCGTCGCCGGATCGAGCAGCAGGTCACCCGGTCCACCCACGAGCACTTCATCATCTTCACCGACGCCGAGCGGACCACCCAGATTTGGCAGTGGGTAAAGCGCGAACCGGACAAACCGACCGCCTGCCGCGAGCATCGGTTCGATCTCCAGCAAGCCGGCGATGCCCTCATTCAGAAGCTGGACGCCATCGCCTTTACCCTGGACGAGGAAGAGCGGCTCACGCTGATGCAGGTGACCAGCCGCGCCCGCGCCGGGTTCGATGTCGAGCGGGTGACCAAGCGCTTTTACGAGCAGTTCCAGAAGGAACACGCCGCGTTTCTCAAGTTCATCGCCGGCATCCCGGAAAGCACCGACCGGGAATGGTACGCCTCGGCCATGCTGAATCGCTTGATGTTCGTTTATTTTATGCAGCGCAAGGGTTTTCTGGATGGCGACCGGGATTACTTGCGCAACCGGTTGCAACAGTGCCAGCGGGAACGGGGCCAAGACCGGTTTTATTCGTTCTATCGCTATTTTCTGTTGCGGTTGTTCCATGAAGGTTTGGGCGGTAAGAATCGGACACGGGAACTGGAAACGCTGCTCGGTCAGATTCCCTATCTCAACGGCGGGCTGTTTGAACAGCATGCGCTGGAAGAGCGTTATCCCGAAATTCAGATTCCCGATCAGGCGTTCGAGAACATTTTTAACTACTTTGATCGCTACCAGTGGCAGCTCGACGAGCGCCCGTTGCGCAAGGACAACGAGATCAATCCCGACGTACTGGGTTACATTTTCGAGAAGTACATCAATCAGAAACAGATGGGGGCGTATTACACCAAGGAGGACATTACCGAGTACATCGGTAAAAATACCATCCTGCCGTTTCTGTTCGACGCTGCCCGTCCTAAATGCAAGATTGCGTTTGAAAATGCCGAGGGTCCGACCGTTTGGGATTTGTTGCGGGCCGACCCCGACCGCTACATTTATCCAGCGGTTCGCCACGGGATTGATCGAGCGTTGCCACCGGATATTGCTGCCGGTCTCGATACCACGCAACCGGATTTGCTGGAACGGCGCCAGGGTTGGAACAAGCCGGCCCCGGCGGACTATGCCCTGCCGACCGAGATTTGGCGGGAAGTGGTGGCGCGGCGGACCCGCTGCGAAGCCATCCGGGCCAAACTGGCGGCGGGCGAGGTGCGCGACATCAACGACTTGATCACGCTGAATCTGGACATTCGCCAGTTCGCACAGGATGTGATCGAGAATTGCGAAGGGCCGGAGTTGTTGCGGGCATTGTGGAAGGTGATTGGGAAGGTCACGGTGCTGGACCCGACCTGCGGTTCCGGGGCGTTTCTGTTCGCGGCGCTGAATATTCTGGAGCCGCTGTACGAGGCGTGTTTGGAGCGGATGGAGGCGTTTGTGGTCGACCTGGACCGTTCCGGGGCGAAGCATCGGCCCGAGAAATTCAGCGATTTCCGCCAAGTGCTGGAACGGGTGGATACGCATCCCAATCGCCGCTATTTCATCCTGAAAAGCATCATCCTGAACAATTTGTTCGGGGTGGACATCATGGAGGAGGCGACGGAAATCTGTAAGCTGCGGCTGTTCCTCAAGCTGGCGGCGCAGGTGGAACCGGACCCGGCGCGGGAGAATCTGGGCATCGAACCGTTGCCGGATATCGATTTCAACATCCGCACCGGGAATACGCTGGTGGGTTATGCGACGTATGAGGAGGTGAGGAAAGCGGTCGGCGGTCAGTTGGATTTCGACAATGCGATGGAGAAGATCGAGATCAAAGCCGCCGATTTGCAGCAGACCTTTGATGCGTTCCGGCAACGCCAGATCGAGGGCGATGGTTCGGTGCCGGTGGAACACAAGCTGGAATTGCGCAAACGGCTCAAGGCGCTGGAGGAGGAATTGAACCGCTATCTGGCGGTGCAATATGGCAAGAATCCCAACAACCAACAATGGTTGAAATCACACCAGCCGTTTCACTGGTTCGTCGAGTTCTATGGCATCATGAAGAGTGGCGGGTTTGATGTGATTATTGGGAATCCGCCGTATGTAGAACTTTCCACAATAACTAAAAAATACCGACCAAAGAATTTTATTACTGAGCAATGCGGCAATCTCTATGCACTTTGTACTGAGCGATCTTTTACTCTCCAAAATAATAATTCTCGATTTGGCTTTATCGTTCAACAGCCCATTACTTCAACTATTCGTATGACATTATGTCGTCAAATTATTTCAAAATATTCGAGTTTTATTTGGGCATCAACATATGATGATAGACCATCAAAACTTTTTGATGGAATGCACCATGCTCGATTAGCTATTATTATAACAAAGCGAAATTCATTAAAGCTTTTAACTACCTTTGAATCCTCCTGCTTATATGTTACACGATACAACAAATGGTTTAAGGAGGAGCGTGATTACGTTTTTCATAAGCTGGATTTTATTAGGTCAACAACAGATAAATTACTTGATATTTTTCCAAAATTTTCGACTGATAAAGAAATTCAAATTATTGATAAGCTATTTAAATGCCCAGATAAACTTGGAAGTTGGACTACCAATAATAACCCAACATATCAACTTTATTATAAAATTACTGGCGTTGGTAATTGGTTTACAATTACACCACGCCCTCCAAAATTTTTCCGCAGTGGTGAGGAATCTTCTTCAACACGAGAAAATCAAATAGCTTTTTTCTCAGAAAAAGTTCGTGATCTAGCTTTCTGTATTTTTAATAGTACCCTTTTTTACTGGTTTTACCAAATTCGTACTAATTGTCGTGACTTTAATCCATCAGACTATAAAACTTTTCCCGTTCCTAATCCTAACTTTCTTGCTGAAGAAAATATGAGTTTCTTAGCGGATCAACTTAGAAAGCGGCTTGATGAATCCACTGAAATAATAGCTGCATCTCATAGTATAACTGGTGCAATAAAATATGAAAAATTTCGGCCAAAAACCGCAAAATTTATTATTGATCAAATAGATACCGCTCTTGCAAAACACTACGATTTCACTACCGAAGAACTGGATTTCATCATCAACTACGACATCAAATACCGGATGGGGCGGGATGCGGGAAGCGAGGAAGAATGAAAGAATCTTCTTTCAATTTAAGAGGAAAACTTAATGATAAGACAATGCTCGATTGTTGAAGCCAAGCAATCGCTCAGCCGTTTAATTGACGATCTCGAACCGGGCGAGCGCATTACTCTTACTCGGCGTGGTAAAACCGTTGCAGTCTTACTCACACCCGATGACTACGCTCGTTTAGCCGGCAAGCAACGCCAACCGTGGTGGCAAGTCATCGAGCAGTTCCGCCAGCAGGGCGACTTGGTAGAATTGGAGGATCAGGAAGTAGATTCCTGGCGGGATCGCAGTCCACCCCGGAAGGATGTCTGGTGAAGGCGCGTTATCTGCTGGATACCAATATCCTGTCAGAACCGGTTAAACCCAACCCATCGCCAAAGGTGATGGAGCAATTACGACGACACCAGCGCGAATCAGTGACCGCCGCCCCCGTGTGGTTCGAACTGCTGCAAGGCGTGGAGCAGATGCCTGTTTCCCATCGTCGAGATCGACTGATGCAATATATACAGGAGTTGGGCGATTCTGATTTACAGGTGCTGCCTTATGATCAACAAGCTGCTCGATGGCACGCCCTGGAACATTCCCGTCTACGCGCTGCTGGCCAAACCCGGCCATTTGTTGACGGACAGATCGCCGCGATTGCCGCAGTTCATGGTCTGGTACTGGTTTCGCGGAATATCAGTGACTTTCGGATTTTCGACGGGTTAATCGTGGAAAACTGGTTTGAGCTTTGAAACGATAGCAACTACCAATATTGACTGGCCTCCTTCCCTGACCGAACGGCTCGGCGCAGACGCCCCCCGGCAACTCTGGCTCCTCGGCGATCCAGCCCTGCTCGCCGCTCGCAAAACCGCCCTGTTCTGCTCCGCCCGCTGTCCCGGCGACGCCCTCCTACGCGCCCACGATACCGCCGCCCGGCTCCGCGACCAGGGCGAAACGGTTATCAGCGGCTTCCATTCCCCAGTCGAACGGGACTGCCTGAATATCCTCTTGCGTGGCCGACAACCCCTCATCATTTGCCCGGCGCGCGCCCTCGACGGGATGCGCCTCCCCAGCGCCTGGCAAACCGCCATCAACGCCGGACGCCTGCTGCTGCTCTCCCCGTTCGAGAAAACCCCGCGCCGCGTCACCGCCGATTCCGCCCGCCGCCGCAACGCACTGGTCGCCGCCCTGGCCGATCGGGTCTTCATCGCCCATGCCGCCCACGGTGGCCAAATCGCCGCGCTGGCCACCCGCATGAACGACTGGTGCATTCCCGGTATGATGCAAGACAATCCGACCGCTCCCTGATCGGTGGCTTGGCGGCCCGAGAACCCGTCAACCGATGGATGGACAGTGGAACCCCGATCACGATTATCAATCCCTTCACCGTTGGACGACCCCGTTGATCAGCCGCGTCGCACAGGGAACCGCCGCCGAGGATTTGGCTCTCCGCTACCTGGAAGCGCGGGGACTGAGCTTGGTGACGCGCAATTTCCGTTGCCGATCCGGCGAGTTGGACCTGATCATGCGCGATGGCGAACAATTGGTGTTCGTGGAAGTGCGCAGCCGCCGCCATGCCCGCTACGGCACGCCCGCCGAATCGGTCACCCGGACCAAGCAGCAACGCCTGTTGCGCGCGGCGGCGTTTTACCTGCAACGCCAGCACCTTGACCTGCCCTGCCGGTTCGACGTGGTGGCGATTCTTCAACCCGACGGCGAGCCGCAGATAGAATGGATTCGGGACGCCTTTCAACTGAACTGAATGACCGATTTTTCCGCCCCAGTGGCCGAGTACTCCACCATGACCGTTGACCGCACCGCCCAACTGCAAGAACTGCTCGTCCGCCGCATCCTGATCCTGGACGGGGCGATGGGCACCATGATCCAGAGCTACCGCTTGCAGGAAACCGATTATCGGGGCGAACGCTTCCGCGACTGGCCCAGCGATCTCAAGGGCAACAACGATCTGCTGGCGCTGACCCAGCCGGCGATCATCCGCGAGATTCACGCCGCCTATCTGGAGGCCGGCGCGGACCTCATCGAGACCAATACCTTCAATTCCACTTCAGTTTCCATGCACGACTACGGCATGGAGAGTCTCGTGCCGGAATTGAACCGGGCGGCGGCGCGACTGGCGCGCGAAGTGGCCGATGCCTACAGCACGCCCGACCGGCCGCGCTTCGTCGCCGGGGTGCTCGGCCCCACCAACCGCACCGCCAGCCTGTCGCCGGATGTCAATAATCCCGGTTTCCGCAACATCCACTTCGACGAACTGGTCGCCGCCTATGCCGAGGCGACGCAGAGCCTGGTCGAGGGCGGCGCCGATATTCTGCTGGTGGAAACCATCTTCGACACCCTGAACGCCAAGGCGGCGCTGTTCGCCATTCAGCGGTTCTTCGACGATTCTGGCATCCGCCTGCCGGTGATGATCTCCGGCACGATTACCGACGCCTC
>WBUJ01000026.1 GCA_008933795.1 Candidatus Contendibacter sp.
GGCCGCTGCTGTTAGGCTTGCCGCCGTTGATGTTGGCCCTCGTCTGGCCGGGGCGCCGCCGGCACTGGCCGGAAGGGCCGATCCGGCGGCGGATCGCGCTGGGATTGGGATTGGCGGGGGTCGGTCTGGGCCTACATTTGAGTATCCTGACCGCGCCGGCGCTTTGGCCGTATCTGCTGGCCTGGCCGGCGCTGGGGGTTTGGCTGTGGACGGTGCGCTCGCCGTGGAGCGCCGGTTTGCTGGCGACATTGACTCTGCTGCTGGGCAGCGGGCTGGCGACCCTGCTACAACTGGGGGTGGGCGCCGGCGAATCCGGCTGGCTGCGCTACGGCGGCAGCGGCGCGGCGCTGGCGAGCGCGTTTGGCTGGGCGGCCTGGGCCGGCTGGACGTTCTGGCGCTGGCGGCGACCCGACCCCTGGCTGAACGTGCGGCGGGCGCGCTGGGGTCTGCGCGGGCTGGGAGGCTTGGGCTTGGCGCTGCTGGTCGCGCAGGCCGCGTTTGGCGACGAGGGCGGCTGGGGCGGTTTCCAGCCGTTCGAACTGACCAAGCTGGCGCTGGTCGCGGCGGCGGCCTACGCCCTGATGCTGCGGGCGCGGCTGTGGGGGCGCGACTGGAGTTTCGCCAAGCCCTCGCTCTGGCTGCGCTATCTGGGGCCGGCGACGCTGCTGCTGGCGGCGAGCGGCTTCGCCCTGGTGTTCCTGCGCGACTTTTCGCCGCTGGTGCTGTTGCTGATCGGGGCGCTGGCCTTGGCCTGGGCTTATCTGCGGGCGCACCCCGAGCCAGCCTGGCGCCGGGGCGGCGGGGCGGCGGTGCTGGCGCTGATCTTGCTCCTGGCCCTGGGAGTGGCTTGGCTGCACGACCGGCCCGAGGATTTTCCGCTGGATTTTCAGACGGATCGCATTCAGGTTTGGGTCGCGCCGGAACGGCATCCTCACTCCGGTTACCAGTTGCGGCGGGCGCTGGAGGCGATTCGCGCCGGCGGCTGGTGGGGCGCAGCTTGGAGCGATGGAGCCAATGGCCGGGCCATGGCGATTCCGGTGGTGGAGAACGATTTCACCCCGGCGTTCTTTCTGAACCGTCGGGGTGGGGTGGCGGCGCTGGGGCTGGCGGGATTGCAGGCGGCGTTCGTTTTGCTGTTGCTGACGATCGCCGACCGCGCCCTGGACTGGGCCGGGCGCGGCGATTATCGGCTGACCGCGCTGGGCGGATTCGCCTATTTTACCCTGTATGGCGGCGCAGCCCTGCTCGGGGCGCACATGCTGGTGTCCTGGGGCGCCAATCTGGGCTTTCTGCCGGTTATGGGCCAGCCGATGCCGTTGCTGTCGGCCGCCGGCAGTCATCTGACCTTGTTCGTGTTGCCGATCGTGGCGTTGGCCGTCGCGGTCGAGGAAAAAAGCCATGCCCACCCAACCTGATACGCTGGTCGCTTCCGATTACGTGGTCTGCGCGACCTTGCGCAAAATCCCGGACGTGTTCAATGTCGAACTGCTGTGGGAACGGGTCCGGGGCGGCCAGGAGGGCCTGTTCCTGATGGAAGCGCTCAAGCGCCACCCGCGCGCGCCGCGCGGGCGCCAACGCAAGGAGACCCGCTACAGCCATATCGTCGTCCGGATTCCGGAGCGGGATTACGTGCGCGACGAACGGCTGGAGGATGGTTTCGGCCGCCGGACCCTGCTGCGGGAATTGCACCGGCTGCACGAACAGGAGTTGGCCCGCTATCTGGCCGAGCACGCCACGATCCGCTACCAGTTGGAGTCGGACCCGACGCTGCGGGCGGGCGAGGTGCAATTTCTGTTCGGCCGGGCGATTTATCTGCCGGATGGGAATGAAACCCCGGTATTCCAGATTCAGGCCGCCCCCGATGGCGCTGGCGACTGGCGAGAGGTGGGACCCATCTATCCCGGCCAGCGGCTGACCCTGCTCAACGGCGACCGGCGGGCCAGCAGTTTCGCGGTGGCGGCCTGGCCGTTTCCCGGCGGCGAGTCGGTATTGCTGATGCTCCAGCCGGGAACGCCGGCCTTGGTGGACATGATGGCGGAGCCGCCGGGCGGCCTGATCCTGGTCGAGGATGACGCGGGAAGCTTCACGGTGCGCGACCGGCGCGGGCGCGGCCTGCGGTTGCGGGTGGCGGCGGCCGGCGCGGACTCGG
This sequence comes from Candidatus Contendibacter sp., assembly GCA_008933795.1. Lineage (GTDB taxonomy): Bacteria > Pseudomonadota > Gammaproteobacteria > Competibacterales > Competibacteraceae > Contendibacter. Next base: position 2,150 of record WBUJ01000026.1, read on the forward strand.
GGAGGATCGGGAAACCGGCCCTGGTGCGAACTCCGCCGCAACCCCGTCCCGCGCCGTCCGCGCGCGCCGACGAACCGGCGCTGGCGCCGGAACCGGCGCTGGATGCGGCGGACCAGACCTGTCCGCTGATCGATCCCTGGGGCCGGCGCCAACCGAAGTTGGGCCTGCCCACCGCATTCGCCGAACCGGCGGAGCCACGGGTTCCGACACCGCTCGATCCGTCGCCGGCGAGCGCGGGGGAACCGCCGCCACCCACGCCAGCGGACATCCCGCCGGAACCGCCCGCGCCATCGGCGCTGGATCAGCACACCTGGATTCCGCAACGACCGGCGGTCCAGGTGCGGGTGGTGGGGATTGCCCTGCAACGGTTGTCGACCTACGCGGCGGCGGGCATCAGCGACTGGCGGATCGGTTTCGACCGCGCCGGCGGCCTGATTCCCAGCAGTCATCCGAATGCCGCCGCCTGGTTGCGGGTGGACAACGCCGACCGGCTGTTCGGCGAGGTGGTGGGGCTGGCGACGCCGCTGGAGTTGCCGGGAACCTGGCAACCCTTCTCGGAACTGCAACTGGAATTGCACGCCGCGCCGCAATCGATGACGACGCATTATCTGGGCTGGGTGCGCTTGCCGACGCCGTTGAACGTGCCGGTGCCGCGCGAGCGGGCGGTGAGCTTCGGGCGCGGTTCGGAAGCGGACATCGCGCCGCGACTGCTGGCCGACCCGCGCTCGCTGCGTTGGGATGGCAACCCCGCCAAGACTGTTGGGGTCAACGCCGAGTATCTGGGGCTATCGCGCCGCCACCTGTGCCTGCAGGCCCGCCGCGACGACTGGTGGGTGCAACTGGAAAGCCAGAACATGCCAGCCTACCGGTTGGCGCCCTCGGGCGAACTGCTGGACGTGCTGAGTCCGGGCGCCAACACCGCCGGCGCCGCCAAGCCGGGCGAGTTGCTGGTGGCGGGCGGCTACGTGCTGGCGCTGGGCGCGGTGGGTTAGCCGCGTTGCGGCCCGGCGTTGCGACTCCTAAAATCGATGGTGCGCATCAACCCAGACGACGACATGATCGATCCCAGCCCCTATCGGCCGCCGCGCGGCGCCATCACCCCGACGGCGCCGACGCGATACAGCGAAATTCATCCCTTTTCCCACCGAGGTCGCCTGGGACGGGTACGGTATATCGGGTACTCGGTCGGGCTGGGTCTGTTGGCCAATCTGGCGATGATCCTGGTGGGTGGCGCCAGTGCGTCGCTGGCGAGTGGCGGCGTCCGGACTGGGCCGCTGGCCGTTGGGGCCATCGTCATCCTGATCTTGTTGGCGCTCGCGGGGTCCATCCTTCTGAGCATCCAGCGCCTGCACGACTTCGACGCCAGCGGCTGGTGGTCGGCATTCGCGCTGGCGCCGCTGGCGAACGTCGTGTTGTACTTGGTGCTGTTGATCATGCCGGGAACCCGGTCGGCCAACCGGTTTGGCGACCCGCCGCCGCCCAACACCACCGGCGTCATCCTCCTGGCGTTGGTGGCGCCGGTGGTCTTCGTCGTCGGCATCCTCGCCGCCATCGCCATTCCGGCCTATCGGCAATTTCACCACCGCGTCGACCGGTTCGAGATGCCGCTGCAACCACGCTAGGCCCTCCAGGGCAGGCTGGCCGGACTGGCCAGTGCTCCCGGAACCGCGAACCCCCGGAGATCGAACGATGACCGTCAGCATTGATCTGGGCCAGGCGATTCACGCCCTGTCGGACGCGCTCGACCTGGTGGGTGTGGATCATGTGCTGCACGGCAAGCGGGTGGGTTTCATGGCCCTGCTCTGCGGCGAGGCGCTGGGCTTGGACCCCCGGCAACTGGATGATTTATTCCATGTCGGCCTGTTGCACGACTGCGGGGTCTCGTCCACCCAGACGCATCGCTTTCTGATCCAGGAACTGGACTGGAAAGGGGTGGAATTCCATTGCGTCAAGGGCAGCGAACTGCTAAGCCGGTTTGCACCCCTGGCGCATCTGGCGCCCATCGTCCGCTATCATCACACCCACTGGGACGTATTGAACGCGCTGAACATTCCCCAGCCCATCGCCCGCTGGGCCAATCTGATCTATCTGGTGGACCGGGTGGACGCGCTGGCGGCGTCGGATGGCAACCGGGATATCCTGCTGACCCGGCACGACATTCGGAATACCATCCAGCGCCTGAGGGGCTCGTTTTTCGCGCCCGATTTGGTGGCGCTGTTCCTGGATGTCTCCGAAAACGAAGCGTTCTGGCTGCGCTTGGAGACCCGCTATCTCATCCGCTTTATTTACGAGCGCGAACGGAAGACCGGAGTTGTTCCCATCCGCTTCGCCGAACTGAAGCAGTTGGCGCTGATGTTCGCCCTCGCGGTGGACGCCAAGAGTCCGTACACCCTGGAGCATTCCCTGGGGACCGCGCGGGTGGGGCGATTTCTGGCTGAACAGGCGGGGCTGTCGCCCGAGACCCGCGACAAGATCGAGGTGGCGGCCCTGCTGCACGACTTGGGCAAGCTGCGGGTGCCGGACGAGGTTTTGGAAAAACCCGGCCCGCTGACTCGAGCGGAACGGGCGGTGATCCAGCACCACAGTTTCGAGACCTACCAGATTCTGAGCGGCATCACCGGGCTGGAAGACATCGCCCTGTGGGCTGCCTATCACCACGAAAAGCTCGATGGCCGGGGCTACCCATTCCACCGGCGTGACGGGGAACTCACCATCGAGGCTCGAATCATCGCGGTCGCCGACGTGTTTCAGGCGCTGGCCCAGCCCCGACCCTACCGGCAACCGCTGCCCCCCGTTCACATTTTGGAAATGCTGCGCGCCTTCGCCCAGGACCATCATCTGGACAGCGACCTGGTGGAAATGATCGGGCGGCATCTGGAAACCTGCTGGCGGCTGGCCATGGATCGCTCCGTGGCGGAACGGCGGCCCGGGACCGACGCGGCCGCATGAGCATCGCGGTCGTTGCCGAAAAGCCTGCGGTCGCTCGCGACATCGCCAGGGTGCTGGGCGCCCGCCAGCGGGGCGAGGGTTACCTGCACGGCAACGGCTACGTGGTGACCTGGGCCATCGGCCATCTGACCCGGCTGGCCGAGCCGCACGAAATCGACCCGGCCTGGAAGCGCTGGCGGCGCGAGCTGTTGCCGATGCTGCCCGAGCGCTGGCCCCTGATCGTCAGCGACCCGACCCGCGAGCAGTTTGAGGCGGTTCGTCGCATCCTCACCGACGACGCCATCGAACGGGTCGTTTGCGCCACCGACGCCGGCCGCGAGGGCGAGCTGATCTTCCGTTGCCTGTACGAAGCCGCCGGCTGCCGCAAGCCGTTCAGCCGGTTGTGGATTTCTTCGCTGACGCCGGACGCCATCCGCCAGGGCTTCGCGCAACTGCGCGACGGCCACGAATTCGATCCGCTGGCAGCCGCAGCGAAAGGTCGCAGCCAGGCCGACTGGCTGGTGGGGATGAACCTGTCGCGCGCCTATACCCTGGCCTGTAGCGCGCCGGGCGACGACGCGCTGTCGGTCGGACGGGTGCAAACCCCGACCCTGGCGCTGGTGGCGGAGCGGGAACTGGCGATCCGCGCCTTCGTGCCGGAGGACTACCAGGAAGTGATGGCGACGTTCGCGCCGTTTCCCGTCTCTCCCCCGCTGGCGGGAGAGGGGCCAGGAGCGAGAGTCGCCGGTGAAAATTCGCCGGATCGAAGCGCCGCCGAGGCTCGCTACGCGGGTGTCTGGTTCCGCGGCGAACGGCCGACCGATCCCAAGGCTCGTCGCCTGCCCGCCGACAGTCAGGAAGCCGACTGCATCGTCGCCCGCGCCCGACGGGGAACCGCCGTCATCGAATCTCGCGCCGCCGAAACCCGCCGCGCCCCGCCGCCGCTGTTGTACGACCTGACTGAGTTGCAGCGCCACGCCAACCGACTGTATGGCTTCAGCGCCCAGACCACCCTCGACCTCGCCCAGGCGCTGTACGAGCAACACAAGCTGATCAGCTATCCGCGCACCGACAGCCGGCATCTCTCAGCTTCGGTGGCGGCGACCCTGGGTGCGGTGGTCGCGGCGATTCAGGCACCCTACGCGGACCGGCTGGCGCCGGGCGCGGGCCAGCGGCCCTTGAGCGTGCGCTTCGTGGACGACGCCAAGGTCAGCGACCATCACGCCATCATCCCGACGCCGACGCCCGCTCGCACCCTGGCCGCCGACGAGAAAAAGCTTTACGACCTGATTTGCCGCCGCCTGCTGATGGCCTGGCACGATGACCACGTCTGGGCGGTCACCACGATCATCACGGCGCTGACCTCGCTGGAATCGGATGGCGAGACCGTCGTGGACCGTTATCACAGCAGCGGGACGGTGGTGGAACAGGTCGGCTGGAAAATCCTGGAGGTGGGCGCGGATGCGCCAGCGAAGAAGGCCATTAGCAAGCGCAAGGCTCCATCCACCACCGAACCTTCGGTTGAGGATGAGACCGAGCAAAGCCTGCCGCCGGGTCTGGCGGTCGGCCAGCGGCAACGGGTGCTGGACGCCCGCGCCGTCGCCAAGCAGACCCGCCCGCCACCGCGCCTGACCGAGGCCAGTCTGCTGACCGCGATGGAAACGGCTGGCCGGCATCTGGAGGACAAGGAACTGTCGGCGGCGATGAAGGAGCGCGGCCTGGGCACGCCGGCCACCCGCGCCGACATCATCGAAACCCTGCTCAAGCGCCAGTACCTGACCCGCGACGGCAAGAGCCTGATTCCCACCGAACGCGGCCTGCGCCTGATTCAGCTCGTGCAGCCGCCAATCAAGAGTCCGGCCATGACCGGCGAATGGGAGGCGCGGCTGAAACGCATCCAGCGCGGCGAGGCGGATCTGGACGGGTTCATGGCGGACATCGCCGGTTACGTCCGCACCGCCGTGACCGGGGCGTTCGCGGCGGCGGCAACCGCGCCGCCGGCTCCTCTGCCCGCGTCCGCTGGTCTTCTTGCCCCGGCGGTCGCCGCGCCGCGCCGGGAGCCGGTGCCGGTGGACCGCCTGCTGGAACTGTTGCAAACCGTGTTTCGCCTGCCTTCGTTTCGGCCCTATCAGGAAGCGGTGTGCCGCATCGTGACCGAGGGGCGGGACGTGTTGCTGGTGATGCCGACCGGGGCTGGCAAATCGCTGTGCTTTCAGTTGCCGGGCATCGCCCGGGCGGGAACGACCCTGGTGGTGTCGCCGCTGATCGCGCTGATGGAGGATCAGGTCGCCAAGCTGAGCGAGTTGGGCCTGCGCGCCGAGCGCATTCACTCGGGCCGCGACCGGCTGACCTCGCGCCAGGTCTGCGTCGAGTATCTGCAAGGGAATCTGGATTATCTGTTCATCGCCCCGGAACGGCTCAGCGTGCCGGGCTTTCCCGAGATGCTGGCCAAGCGCAAGCCGGCATTGATCGCGGTGGACGAAGCGCACTGCATTTCCCAGTGGGGCCACGATTTCCGGCCCGATTACCGGATGCTGGGCCGCCATCTGCCGCTGCTGCGGCCCGCGCCGGTGATCGCCCTGACCGCGACCGCGACCGTGCTGGTGCAGGACGACATCGTCCGGCAACTCGGTCTGGCGGACGCCATCCGCTCCATCCACGGCTTCCGTCGCGCCAACTTGGCGGTGGAGACGGTGGAGACGCGGGTGACCGACCGGCACGAGGCAGTGCGGCGGATGCTGGCCGACCCGGCGCGGCGGCCGGCCATCGTCTACGCCCCGACCCGCAAGGAAACCGAGGCGCTGGCGCTGGAACTGAACGCGGATTATCCGACCGCCGCCTATCATGCCGGGATGACGCCGCAGGAGCGCGAGCGGACGCAGAACCGGTTCGGGGCCGGGGAACTGGCGGTGATCGTTGCCACGATTGCGTTCGGGATGGGCATCGACAAGGCCGACATCCGTACCGTGGTTCACACCGCCCTGCCGGGCAGCATCGAGGGTTATTACCAGGAGATTGGCCGGGCCGGGCGCGACGGCCAACCGGCCCGCGCCATTCTGCTGTATTCCTACGCCGATCTGCGCACCCACGAATTCTTTCACCGGCGGGGCTATCCCGAACCGGACCAGTTGCAGCGGATTTTCGCGGCGCTGGGCGCGGACCCGCAGCCGCGAGTGCTGCTGCGCGAGTGGCTGGCGATGGCGCCGGAGGAGTTCGACGCGGCGGTGGAGAAACTGCTGGTGCATGGCGGCGCCTGGCGCGACGCCGAGGGCGATCTGGGGCGCGGCGCGGCCGACTGGCGGCCCTCCTACGAGCGGCAACGCGCCCACAAGCTGGCCGAATTGCGGCAGATCCTGGAGTTTGCCGACAAGGCGACCGCTTGCCGGATGGTGCGGTTGGTGCGGCATTTCGGCGACCACGAGGACAGCCAGCCCTGCGGGGTGTGCGACGTGTGCGCGCCCCAGGCCACGACGGCGCGGCGGTCGCGCCGCTTGATCGCCGCCGAATCGCGGCTGGCCCTGCAAGTGCTGGAGGCGTTGCGCTGGCGCGAGGGACAGACTGTGCGCCAGTTGCACGAGCGGTTGGAAGAGCCGGGCGAGCGACGGACGTTCGAGCGACTGCTGGAGGGTCTGGCCGGGGCGGGGTTGATTGCGATTCAGGAAGATACGTTCAGCCGCGACGGCAAGGTGATTCCGTTCTGGCGGGTGTATCTCACCGATGCCGGTCGGGCCGGCGGGGTCGGTGCGGTGGGAGCGGTGCGCTTGACCGAAGCAGCGACCGCCCGCGCGGCGGGGCGGAAGCGAGTCGGCGGCAGCCGGCGCGCGCGTCATTCCTGATAGAAAGCGTGGTGCGCATGTATTACGGGGAACGCTTCAACAGTATCAGTCATTTGATCGGCGCGGTGGCGGCGCTGGCGGGCCTGGTGGTCGTGGTGGTCGTGGCTGCGCAACAGGGCGATCCGTGGAAAATCGTGAGTTTCAGCGTCTACGGCGCCACCCTGTTCTTTCTGTACACCGTATCTACCCTGTATCACAGCCTGCGCGGTCGGGCGAAGCGGATTTTTCGCAAGTTGGATCACTATTCGATTTATTTCCTGATCGCCGGCACCTATACCCCGTTTACCCTGGTGACGCTGCGCGGCGCCTGGGGCTGGACCATTTTCGGCGTGATCTGGGGGTTGGTCGTGGTGGGGATCGCGGTGGAATCCCTGCCCCAGAGCGGGAATCGCCTGCTGTCGCTGGGGGTTTATATCCTGATGGGCTGGCTGGTGGTGCTGGCGCTCGAACCCCTGCTCCAGGCGCTGCCCTGGGCGGGCTTCGTTTGGTTGCTGCTGGGCGGGATTTTTTATACCGGCGGCGTGGCGTTCTATCTGTTCGACGAGAAGATTCGCCATTTCCACGGCATCTGGCACCTGTTCGTGCTGGCCGGCAGCGTCAGCCATTACGTGACGATTTTGTTCTACGTGGCCTGATGCGGGTGTCGGGTCTAGTGTTTTGACGGGTTCTCGTTCCCGCGCTCCGGCGTGGGAATGCCGTCGAGCCGCGCCAGCGGCACGAGTCCGAAGGCTGACCCGAGACGCTGGAGCGTCTGGACCTGCTCCCACGCTGGAGCGCGGGAGCCAGGCGCTACCTATCGGAATTTATGCGTCAATCCATTTAGTTCTCGCCTGCTGCACGACAGCGGCCAAGGGAACTACTTCAGGACCGCCCACGTTCTTCCCCACCGGTCCAAACCTGACAAAAATGGTCACCTCGCGCCGTGTTATGTCGCTTATCGCAAGCGTTCATCCCATCGATGAGCCTGATTTTCGGACTGCATCATCCATAATTTCCTGATTTCCCCCCATTTCCGAGCGCCTGGACGCGCATCGCGCCACGTTCCACTCCTTGGCACGCCCTCTGCATTATCAAGCCGCAAAGGGATCGCGGCCCGATCCCCAGCTTCCCCAGCCCCTGAACGGGTTTTTTCGAAAGCAACGAGGAGTCACCCCATGAAGAAGTTCCAACAAGGCTTCACCCTGATCGAACTGATGATCGTGGTCGCGATTATCGGCATTCTGGCCGCCATCGCCATCCCGGCCTATCAGGATTACACCATCCGCGCCCAGGTGTCGGAAGCCTACAATCTGGCCGATGGTCTGAAGACCGCGGTCGCCGACATCTACAACGATACCGGTGATATGGGCGACGCCGTCAGTGGCACTTTGGGCATTCCCACAGATACTTCGGTGATAGGTAAATACGTGGCGACCGTTGGGGTTGCTGGCGGCGTCATCACCGCCACAATGAATGCTACGGAGGCGAACCTGCTAGTTCAAGGTGGTACTATCATACTTAGTCCTGTAACCCAGGTTGGTTCGATTCAGTGGAACTGCCGGGGGCTGGGAACCATTGCCGATAAGTATCGGCCCAAAGCGTGTCGTACTTAATTAATCCTTGTCGTGCTCTAGACCTCTCGCGTTGGGGTCTGGAGCGACGGAAGCAGAAAAAGGCCCCATGGGGCCTTTTTTATGGGAGATCATCCAGATGCGCCCATTATCCAAAAGAAGGACAGCCGGTTTTACCCTGATCGAACTGATGATCGTCGTAGCCATCATCGGCATCTTGGCTGCCATCGCCATCCCCGCCTATCAGGATTACGTCATCCGCGCCCAAGTCTCGGAAGCCAATGTTCTGGCGGGTGGCCTCAAACCGCAGGTTGCGGACATCTACGCCAACGAAGGGCAATTGGCGAGCATGAACAGTGGTAAACTGGGCATACCCGCCGCAACCAGCATCGTTGGTAAATACACCGCCAAGGTAGTGGTGACCGCCGGCTTGATCGCCGCGCATATGGGCAAGGAAGCCAACGCGATAGTTACTGGTAAAACCCTTGTGCTGTCGCCGATCCAAAACGCCGGTTCCCTGGAGTGGCAATGCCGTTTCAGCGGGCCGCCACAATATGCGCCGAAAGCCTGCCGATAACTTGATGCCGCATCATCATGCCGTATTTTCGATTTCCTCTAAAATGCACGGGTTGCCAGCAAGCGACCCGTTTTAGTTTTCATCATACCGCCCGTTCACCCGCCTTCTTGGCGTTACTGTTCCCCTTGATGGCGGCGCTAACGCTGATCGTCTACTGGCCAGGAGTCCATGGACCGTTTCTGCTGGATGATTTCGCCAATCTGGATCAACTGGGCAAATTGGGCGGGGTTCGCAACTGGGATACCTTTTATCTCTACGTTTTCAGTAATAATTCTGGCGTCGGCGGCCGTTCCTTGTCGATGCTCAGTTTCCTCCTGAACGATAATAATTGGCCCTCCGATCCCCACTCTTTCAAATACACGAACCTGCTCCTACACCTACTGACCGGCGTTCTGCTGACTTGGCTGATTTATCGGCTGTTGCTGGCGCGTGATCCGCAACGTAACGACGCACTCGCCGCTCGCGTGGCGTTGCTCACCGCCGCGCTGTGGCTGCTTCACCCGTTCAACGTCTCGACCACGCTGTACGTCGTGCAACGGATGGCCATTCTCTCGGCGCTGTTCAGCATCGTGGGCCTGCTGGTTTACGTCGCTGGGCGCGACTTGCTGGCCTGCCAGCCACGCCGCGCCTACCTGTTGATGACGACCAGCGTGGTCATTTTTACCCCGCTAGCGGTTTTCAGCAAGGAAAATGGCGCGTTGCTGCCGTTGCTCATCGCGGTGCTGGAATACACCGCCTTGCGCCATCCCAGTTTGAATCCCCTCACCCCCAACCCCTCTCCCTCAAGGCGAGAGGGGCGTGATTATACCGACTCCAAAACGGATTCTCTCTCCCCGGCCCCTTCATCCCGCTGGCTGATGCTCTTCCTAGGCCTGCCGAACCTGCTCATCATCGGCTATTTGGCTTTTCGCTGGAACGCTATCCTGCATGGCTATCGCCTCCGCCCCTTCACGCTTGGTGAACGGCTGTTGACCGAAAGCCGCATTCTCCTTGGCTATCTTCAGCAATTGCTCACGCCCAATCTCGGTGCCAGTGGCATTTTCAACGAAAATCCTGCTCTTTCGCACGGTCTGTTCGATCCTCCCACCACGCTGGCCGCAATCCTGGCGATCTTCATTTTAATCGCTGGCGCCTGGATTCTACGGGCCCGTTATCCTTTGCTCAGCCTGGCGGTGCTGTTTTTCTTTGCCGGACATCTGCTCGAATCCACTTTCATACCGCTGGAACTTTATTTTGAGCATCGCAACTATCTACCCGCCATTTTTCTCTTTCTACCCCTGACGCACTGGCTGGTTAAAAAGGCTCAACATTGGCGCTGGCTTTATTGCATACCAACCCTGTTTCTTACACTGTTTGCCTTTTTAACTTATCAGCAAGCCATTTTATGGGGCGACCAAGGAAAGCTGTTTCTCCATTGGGCACAGAAAAATCCTTATTCCATCAGAGCCCAACGAGTTTTGGCTATGGGACTGGAAGCACGCGGCAGACCCGATCTAGCCTTGCAACACCTTAATAAAACCCTTGTTGATTTCCCCGACTTTTTCGAACTCTGGATTCACCGCACACTATTGCTTTGTCAATACGCGGGTATCGATCCCAAAACACTCACCCAACTGGACCATGTGGCCCGATTTGGTTCTTACGACTTCAGAACTTATCTGTTGCTGGAAGAATTGATCAATGCTCTGATCCAGGATCGTTGCCTCGGCGCCACCACAACCGATGCGCATCGCTTGCTGGACGCTCTGCTGGAAAATCGCACCGCCCAAAACTCCGCAGGTTCCAAACGACAGATTGCCCATTTGCACGGCCTGGTTTACCTGCAGCAGCACAACCCGGCGCTGGCTCTGCGCAGCTTTCAACAATCGCAACAACTCGCGCCTGACATCGAAGCCGGCTTGGCGCAAGTTTCATTACTGGCCAGCAACGGCATGTTGGCGGAAGCCCTGACGCATTTGAAAATGCTGCAACGTGATCTGGGGAAAAACTCGGATAAAGCCTCCACGGTTCAAAAATCCAATTTTATTGCCGAAACCGCCCGGCTGGAAAAAATCATCCTGGATGATCTCACTAAAACCGGCCAGCCCGTGACTTCTCCACTGCAATCGCCCTAATGATCAGCTCCATGCGCCCAAAAATCGCTCTGCTCCTGCCCGGATTCGCCGTATGGCTGGTGCTGGCCGTAGGGTACGCGCTGTATCTGCCTGGCCAGCACGGCATGTTCAATTTCGACGACTCGGTTAACCTAAAAGGGCTGGCTAATGTCCAGGACGGCTGGAGCACACTGGTTTTCCTGGCCAGTGGCGAAGCCGGCACCCTGTCCCGACCGGTGGCGCTGGCCAGTTTTCTCCTCAACCTAAACGACTGGCCCGGCAATCCGCAGGGGTTTTTGTATATCAATATCCTGGTTCATCTGTTGAATGGCGTCTTGCTGACCTGGTTGGTCCTGCGCCTGACGCGGTTGGCGCAACCGACGCTGGCCCGGCGCGGCGAATGGATCGCGGTCAGCACCGCCGCCCTGTGGTTGCTCTCCCCGCTGCTGGCCTCGACCTCACTCATCATCATTCAACGCATGACCAGCCTGTGCGCGACCTTCGTGCTGGCCGGCCTGTTGAGTTACCTGATCGGGTTATCGTGGGAAGCGTCCGGCCGGGTCAAGCGCGGACGGTGGCTGCAAGCCGGCGGAATCGGCCTGGGAACCCTGTTGGCGGTGCTGACCAAGGAAAATGGCATCCTGCTCCCGCTTTACGCTTTGATCCTGGAAGGGACTGTGCTGGCCAGCGTTACGGAACTCAGCGCCGCGCGCCGGTGGCGAATGCGGCTACTCGTCGTGCCACCCCTGTTCTTGCTGGCCTATATCGCCCTCACTTGGCCGTCCATGATAACCGCCTACGCAGGCCGCGATTTCACCCTCGGCCAACGTCTGATGACCGAGGCGGTGATTCTCTGGGACTACCTGCGCTTGGCCCTGTTGCCGCGTCCTGTCGCCTTCTCGCCGTTTCACGACGACTATCCGGTGGTGCGCGGTCTGTTCGAGCAACCTTGGGTGTTGATCGCCTTGGTAGGCTGGCTGGCGACGGCGACCCTGGCCTTTCAGCAACGGCGGCGCTGGCCGCTGTTCGCCCTGGCGGTCTTGTGGTATCTCGGCGGTCACGTGCTGGAATCCACCGTGTTGCCGCTGGAACTTTACTTTGAGCATCGCAATTATCTGCCGCTGATCGGTCCCATGCTGGCGCTGAGTTGGTGGGTCTGGACGCTTCAGCCAGGCAGCGCGCCGCGCCGGATCGCCCTGACCGCCCTCGGCGGCTATACGCTGTTACTGGCGGTGATGCTCTGGCAGTTGACCACGCTCTGGGGACAACCGCGGATCGCCGCCGAACTGTGGGCGCGGCGCCATCCAGATTCACCCCGCGCCACCCATTTTCTCGCCACCAGCTATCTGGCGGTCGGCAACGTCAACACCGCCCGGCAAATCCTGGAACGGGCGGCCCATGCCCGCCCTGCCTCGGTCGGCATCACCCTCATGGCGCTGCCTCTTACCTGTAAGAACGGCGACCCCGACGCAACGCGGGCACTCTATCGCTTGGCCGAAGCCCATGCCGCCACCGGCGAATACAGCGCGGCCGCCGCCAATTCGTTGCCACGCCTGCGGGAAATGCTCAAGCAGGGCCAATGCCCCGGACTTGAACCGACGGATTTACGCGCGCTGGCGGATCGACTGATGACCAACCCGCCTTATGTCGCTACCAGTCGCCGGCTTGGCCACCTGCATTACATTCAATCCGAGCTGTACCGCGATGAAGGCGATCTGGATGGCACTTTGCGGCATCTGCACGCCGCCTATGCCGCCGATCCTGATATCGGCGCTATTGCCCTGATCGTCGGCACCCTGCTCAGTGCCGGATTGTACGACGAGGCCCGTACCTTTCTCGAACAGGCGCAACGGGGCCTGCCCCTGAATCCGGTGCTGCGGATCGAGTGGCGCAAGATCATCGGCCAGCTTTGGGAAGTGGTGAACGGGCGCCAAGCGCCAGCACCGCCGTCATTGGACTAACAGGTCATGAAAGCCATGGCGCTGATCAAGAGTGTTGGCGATGATCACACTGCGGAAATCTTGGCGTTGATTCGCCAAGGTGAGAACAGCTCGGTTGAATTCAAATCGGCGAATGCCCACCCCGATTCACTGGCACGGGAGTTGGTCGCCTTCGCCAATACCCAGGGAGGAACCCTGTTGATCGGCGTCGAGGATGATGGCTCCATTTCCGGCTTGACCGAATCCACGGACCACGAAGCGCGCATTGCCAGTATCGCCCGTAATAATGTCAATCCACCCATCAATATCGAATCCACCGTGGTCGCCATGCCGGAAGGCCGAACTTTGATGGTCAAGGTGGACCGGGGCCGGGACCGCCCCTACCAGACTCTGCAAAACCAGTTTCTGGTTAGAGTGGGCTCCACCAACCGCACCGCCACCCAAGGTGAACTCCTGCGCCTCTTTCAGCAGGCCGGCCTGTTCCACTACGATGCCACGGCGGTTCATGGAACCAGTATCGCCGATCTCAATCTTGCCGCGCTGGATCGCTATTTCAGTCAATATGGTTTTGACCTAACCGCGGAAGAAGATAAACCACGCATTCTCGCCAATGCCGATGTGATGACCGAGACAGGAGAAACCACGGTCGCTGGCCTGTTATTATTTGGCATCAATCCCCAACGCCATCTGTCATATGCCGGCATTTCCTTCGCGCATTTCGCCGGTGATGAAGTGACCGAGGAACTGATTGACAAACAGGTCATCGAGGGCACCCTGGGATTTGAAGTCGATTCCGCCCTGGCGGTGATTCGCAACAACCTTCGGCGCCCCAGTCGGATTCAGGGGTCGCGCGCTGAAGACACCCATTTCCAATATCCAGATAAAGTATTTCGGGAGTTGCTGGTCAATGCCGTGGTTCATCGCAACTACGCCATTACCGGCTCGCGAATCCGCATCCAAATGTTTGCCGATCGGATCGAATTTATCAGCCCCGGAAGATTGCCGAATTCCGTCAATATTGCCAAACTGCCGATGGGGGTTTCCTATGCGGTCAACCCCATCATTGTCAAATTCATGGAGAATATGCGCTACATGGATCGGCTGGGACGTGGTTTGCCCATGGTCTGGCAAACCGCCCGAAAAAATCAACGCGAGATTCGATTCGAGGAAATCGGCGAGGAATTTCAAGTGGTTCTGGGACGTTATGAAGTTAGCCCACCTCCTCATTAAACAGACAAATAAGCAGGTGGTTGAATTGACGGGTTGCTGGAAAAATAAAATTCGGGGCCTGTCCCCGACGACTGTGAGTCGTTCGGCTACCAGCCTGATTTGTACTAAGGGTGTATGAACCACATCCTCCTTATTACCACCTCGTACCCGGACGAGAGCGAAGGCGCCGCCGCCGCCGGAACCTTCGTGCAGGATTTTGCGCACGCCCTGTCCGCCGCCGCCCAAGTCACCGTCGTCGCGCCCGGTGCCAAGACGCAGACCCGCCAAGAACATCAGGTCCAGGTGCGGCGGTTTGCGGTCCCGCGTCAGCCACTGTCCCTGTTGTCGCCGATTCATCCCACGCATTGGCCGGCGATCATCACGACGCTACGGGCCGGCGGCCAAGCGGTTCAGCAGGCGTGTGAGACATCACCGATCACCCATAGCTTGGCCTTGTGGGCGCTGCCCAGCGGGTATTGGGCCATGCAGGCTCAGCGGCGCTTCGGGGTTTCCTACAGCATTTGGGCGCTCGGTAGCGACATCTGGACTTTGGGAAAAATACCGATTGTGCGTGGGATGCTGCGGCGGGTGCTGTGCGACGCCGCCAACCGCTACGCAGATGGCCTGGCGCTCAAGGCTGATGTGGAACGCATCGGCGGGAAACCCTGCGCCTTTCTGCCCAGTTGCCGCGCGCTGGCCGACGGTCGAGTCAAAACCTTGCGCGACCATCCACCCTATCGTCTGGCGTTTCTGGGCCGCTGGCATCCCAACAAAGGCATCGACCTGCTGGTGAAGGCGTTGGAATTATTGGGCGAAGAAGATTGGCAGCGCATCGAGGCGATCTGCATCCACGGTGGCGGACCGCTCGCCAGCCAGGTACAAACCCAAACGACCCCCCTCATTCAGGCGGGCCGACCCGTGATCGTCGGCGGCTATCTGGATCGCGAGGGCGCACGGGATTTGCTGAATTGGGCCGATTATGTCGTAATCCCATCAAGGATCGAGAGTATTCCAGTGATCTTTTCGGATGCCATGCAGATGCGGTGTCCGGTGCTTGCCATGCCGATCGGGGATTTGCCGCAACTGATCGCGAAGCATCGCTGCGGAATCCTGGCGGCGACGGTGAGCGCCGCCAGCCTCGCCCAGACCCTGCGTCAAGCACTGATCGCGGCGCCGGCGGACTTCGCGGCAGGGCTGGGCACAGCCGCGAGCGCGTTCGATGTCGTCGCCACGGCGCGTGATCTGGCTGCGCTTTTGGAGCGGAATGCGCGATGACCGATGTTGATTCGCCCTGGAAGGAGGTGTTGGAGCGGTACTTCGCCGCCTTCACCACGTTTTTCTTCCCCGCCGTCCACGCAGGCATCGACTGGGAGCGGGGGTACGCTTTTCTGGACAAGGAATTGCAGCGGGTCGTGCGGGATGCGCGGCTGGGGCGGCGCTACGCGGACAAGTTGATCCAGGTTTGGCGGCGGGACGGCGACGAGGTTTGGGTGCTGGTCCATGTCGAGGTCCAGGGTCAGTACGAGGCGAGCTTCGCCGAGCGGATATTCATGTACCATACCCGCATTAGGGATCGCTACCAACGCCCCGTGGTCAGTCTGGCAGTGCTAACGGATGGCCGACGCCGCTGGCGGCCGGCGGCGTACTGGCAGGATTTGTGGGGCTGTGCGCTACACTGGCGTTATCCGCTGGTCAAACTGCTGGACTACCGGGATCGGGAAGCGGAGTTGGAAACTCATGCCAACCCGTTTGCGGTCGTGGTCTTGGCGCACCTCAAGGCCCAGGACCCGGTGCGGGACCTGGAAGCGCGCTACAACTGGAAATGGCGGCTGGCGCGCGGACTGTACCACTGGGGCTGGTCGCGTCAGGACGTGCTCGAACTCTTCCGCTTCCTGGATTGGGTGCTGGTGTTGCCGGAAGCGGCGGAAGATCGGTTATGGGCGGAACTGCAACAATATGAGGAGCAACAGGTCATGCGCTATGTGACGAGCGTGGAGCGAATCGGGATTAAAAAAGGCTTGCAGCAGGGCTTGCAGCAGGGTGAAATCCGTGTTTTGCGCCGACAGATGACGCAGCGTTTTGGCGAACTGCCGGCTTGGGTGGAAACCCGGTTGCGGGATGCGTCGCCAGAACAACTGGAGGCTTGGGCCGAACGTCTGCTGGTAGTCAGCCGCAGGAGGAGGTTTTCGAGGCGAGCGGCGGACACTGAGCGATCCTGGCTTCTCCTCTGTTTAAAGTCTTTGTGAAAGGAGCCTGACCATGCAAGCCATTGAGTTTGAAGCCATCGCCGACCAGCACATGCTGCGACTGCCGGATCAGGTACCCAACGGCATCAAGCTTCGGGTTTTGTTGCTCCTGGACGACGCGATGAATGCAGTAGTCCCCAAGCGGCGACCAGAAGAGGATAGGCCACGTCGTAAACCATCGCCGAAGCTGGCCGGTTCGGTGGTCATGCACGATGACCTGATTGCACACACGGTGCCGGAAGAAGATTGAGATGTCCTTAGCTCGATCAGGCGTTGCGGGTTTCCGACGTGATTTGTATTTCGGTCGACCGGCCTATCGCCGTGCGTGCCGCCAGCTTCCCCGAACACCACAGCATCCTGTGGATTGCTTCATCAGCGCGACCGCTATCGAACGCACATGATTATAGTCTGCCCAATTATGATCTATACATTGCTAATGAATAATTTTAAATTAGTTATTATAAATCATACACTTGATATTAAGTGCATGTACTGAAGTGAATTGGGCAGACTATAACAATTCTATAAAGGCAGTGAAACTGCATGGGTTATGGGTTCCGTAACTTCGTCAATTTTAAGCAATGGATCATGATCAGTTTCGCCTAGCTCCACAAGAACTGTCGAAGAACCAAATTATGGGAAAAAAAATATATTTAATATCTTATTATTTTGCGCCTCTAGGTCGCGCTGATGGTGTCAATCGGACCTTGCTTACCAAAGGATTGGCCGACCAAGGTTGGAAAATTGACGTTGTAAGCTGTGCCAACTACAAGGGTACTTTCCTTAATTTTCAAGAAGATACATCCCTGCTGCGATTGTTGGGCGAGCAGGTCGCTCTGTACAGAATAGAGAATCCCCAACAGAGTCCTTTTAGAGAGCTAGCCGCCGCTGTTGGTATGATTCCCGATGCCTTTGAGGGTTGGATAAAGCCGGCAATCTCTGCCTGCAAAAAAATAGTCCAAGATTTTGGAGTGATTTATGCTGTCATTCCTCCAGTAACAAACGCAATCGTTGCTTCCTATATTAGCCAACATAACCAGATGCCTTTAGTGATTGATTTTCGCGATAATGTTTTTAATTTAAACAGGGATATAGTTCAAAAAGCTCAAGCCATCATAGCATCAACACCACAATCTCTTACCGAAATGATTCAATTTTATCAAATAGGTGACCAGATCAAGAGTTTGGTGGCCTATAATGGCTTCTTAGAGAATTCTACTGATGTTATCGGTAGTCAGCAAAAACAGAAGAAAAACAATCAAAAAATCAAGATTATTTATACGGGTCTTTTAAATTATGCTCAAGATCCAGCAATACTAGCTCGTTGCATTAAACAACTGTCTAAAACAAGGCCTGATATAATGCAAAAATTGGGTATTGATTATTATGGACCAGAAAATTACTACACAAAAATTTTTCTAAAACCTTACTTATCTCAAGTTATAAAATTTAAGGGTTACGTTATTTTCTCAGAAGCACTGCTGGCGATGTCACAAGCGGATTTTGGTTATACTTCATTAAGATATAATAGCAAAAGCTACTGTATACCATCAAAGGTATTTCAATATCTTAGTCAAGGACTTCCCTTGATTGCTACTGGTCCGGACGGAGCGCTGAAAGAATTGATTAATACTTATAAAATAGGCGTTTTTTCGGAATTTAGCAACTTGGAAAGACACAAAGAAAATATTTTGAATATCATCGAAAAACCCCACTGTGTTGAAGAGTTGAGAATGAATGTACAAAAGTTTAGTCATATTTTTCAGCTGAAAGAGCAGATTATGAAGATTAGCGAGTTATTAAAATCTCTGGGAAACTGAGATGCTACAGCAACGGGTTCAGAAAATTGATAAGTGGCGCTATTCTTTAATAGCCAAGTTTTGTCAAGGTAAGACTCTTGATGTGGGTTGTGGGCTCCAGCAACTAGCAGCGTATCTGAATAAAGATCATTTCTATATAGGAAGTGACGTTGAAGGAGGAGCAGTCAACTGTTCAGCTTATAAACTACCTTTCTCGGACGGGTCGTTTGACACAGTCATCTTGGCAGAAATACTGGAACATTTAGAAATGCCCCTAGTAGCTCTTCAAGAAGCGGCCAGAGTATCGAGCAAGCGTATTATAGTTACCGTTCCAAATGACTATTCTCTAGTTCGCTTGGCTAGGCTTCTATTAGGAAAGGAAGTTGAAATCGAACAAGAGCATTTATTATCTTTTAACTCTTTTAATCTCAAAATGTTGTTAAACCGAGTCAACTTTAACTTGATCGAGTCATTCTCATTTCCACTTCGTATTCAAATTCTGCCCGAGATTCCAATACGCTCCAGATTTGGTTATTGGTTATTCTGCGTTGCGGATCGTTCCTGAGGCAACTCCTTCGCGCTTTTCATGGCGATTTTCTTATAGTAGGAAAAATTCCACCACTGAATTCCGAGAGAAGACGCTCCGTAAAGCCCCAACATAAAGCAAACTAAGAAGGATGCTGCTCTGTTGGTCACTACTACTAGCGTTGCGATATGTAAAGGAACTGATAGTTGGGTTAATCCAAAAATCAGGGTTACATCATAACCACCCAGCCCCATGGGCATAAATGACAACATGCCAAATAAACAACTTATTATAGCAACTATACTGACATTCAGGACCGAAACTTCGCAACCAAATGCCCAAACTAAGGTATTGTGACGACCTATTTGAAAAGCAATATCTAGCAGTGTAACTAAGGTCAGCAATAAAATTTGCTTTGATTGAATTTCTTTCAATGTATCGTGCAATTTTTTGAGAAAATTGGTTTTTCTAGATAAGCGTATTACAACATACAAGATTGCCAATAATAATATTAAAATAATCAGTGCAGGTAAAAACTTTCTAGCCTGGAAATAAAATGTTTTCGCCTGAAAATTAGATGAATTACCTCCTGTAGTAATCAGCAGCACCAGTGATATGCCGGCTACTGCTATCCATGTAGTATATCCTACCAAAGAATCAACCAGAATTCCGGATGAGATATGATTAAAGTTTAAGCCAGTTTTGGTGTGGATAAAATACAATCGGAGAGGAAAACCAAACTTTGGTAATAAATAGCTAAAAAGTGCTGTGATATTAAAGAGTCCAAACCATTCCTTGTATTTTAAGGTGGTTTTGCCCCTAAATAAAAGCCACCAACGGAAAGGCTCATTAGAAAAATTAAATATCACAAATAAAAGAAAAATAAGATAACAAATGCTTTTTTCAAAATTTAAAGCCCACACGAAAGCATCCATAAGTTAACCATTTAAATAATCTGGCTTACAGCGATGTAATAACAGCCAACGATGAAACGAAAAAAACTTAATAAAACTCAAGCGCGAGTCCATAAATCTGGCGATACCAAGAATAAATTTAATGAACTTTGGATTGTTTCTTGCTAGCATCATGATCGGCAGAAACCAGGAAAATCCTGGCATGCCACCTTGCCCTTCCGTTCGCACAAATGATAAATTTGTCAATTTACAAAAAAAAGACAGACTAAAACCCTTTCCTCCGGTTGAGGATGTACTCCCGACTAATAAAGCCGCAAGGGTAAGGTATTCTCGACTTGGCTCTATCATCAGAAAATATCCATCCGAGGTCAATAAACTCATTAGATAGGTTACCATCCGTTGAGCCTGCTCCTCCTCAAGGTACATAATAACTGTAACCGCGATTATAGCTGAAAAGGTCCCCTTTTTGAATGGCAAAGAAGTAATGTCGGCGCAAACTACCGAATAGTTAATATTTTTTTTATAATTTTGGCAATAAATAAAAGAAAAATCTAATCCGATTATTGTTAAGTCAGGGCGATGCTTCTTTAGAAAAGCACTGATTCTGCCGTAACCGCACCCTAAATCAAGAACTGTCGTGTATTTTGGCAATTTTGATAAGAGATTATTAAGTATAACCTCACCATGCCAATTTCCCAGATAATCATTAAGCAAAGGTGGAAACCCTTTCACTAAAACGCCAGAAGGCATTGAACCGTATACGGTAGCACGCTTATCCCAAGCTTCTTTTCCGCCTTGATTACTAACACTCATATAGCGTTCCTTTCCAGGTCGTGGAATTTTAAAATCCTGCTATTAATTAAGGCAAACACCTAGCCAAAGGTATCGTGCGACGGGATTCTGTATAGGTATACTTTTAATTAAGCCAAATTTTACCTTTTAATTGTTTTATTTTATAGTATTTTGAGGGTTAATCGAAGGGTCTGGAGGGCGCACCATAATTCGACTGGTTTTCTCTAATGAGACGCGGGAACGCCTGCGGCACGAGCGGATTCATCACCCGCATCCTCGGGTGCGGCAACGCCTGGAAGCGCTGTATCTCAAGAGTGAAGGCGGGTCGCATCAAGCCATTTGTGCGCAGGTGGGGATCACCAAACCGACCTTGATCAGCTATCTGCGTCTTTATCAGGACGGGGGCTGGGCGGCGCTGACCGCCTGCCGGTTCCGGCGCACCCAGAGTGCGCTGGCGCCCCACAAGGCGACTATTATGCTGGCCTTCACGCGGCAACCGCCCGCGACCTTGGCCGAGGCCAGCGTCCGCATTGCCGAGCTGACCGGGATCGAGCGCAGCCCCGCCCAAGTCGGTAAGGTGCTCAAACAGTTCGGTTTGAAGCGGCGCAAGACCGGGGCGATCCCTGGCCCGGCGCCGACCCCCGAGCGGCAGGCGGAGCGGGCGCGGTTCCAGCAGCAGGAGCTGGAGCCGCGTCTGGCCCAAGCGCAAGCGGGTCAACGCGCGGTCTTTTTTGTGGATGCCGCCCATTTTGTGCAGGGCTTATTTCTGAGCTGGCTGTGGTGCGTCGCCCGCTGCTGGCAGCCCACCCCCGCCGGCCGGCACCGGCTCAGCGGGCTGGGCGCGCTCAACGCCATCACCCACGAACTGATCACCGTCACCACCGACGCCTACATCAATAGCGCCAGTGTCTGTCAGTTGCTGCGCCAGTTGGCCGCGTTGGCTTTGCCGGTTCCGATCACCGTCATTCTGGACAACGCTCGCTATCAGCGCTGTCGGCTGGTGCAAGACACCGCCGCTGCTCTCAAGATTGAGTTGCTGTTTCTCCCGGCGTATTCGCCCCAGTTCAACTTGATCGAACGATTCTGGAAGCTGGTGAAAAAATGCTGCCTGCACGCCCGTTATTACCCCACCTTTCAGGACTTTAAAACCTCGATTCTCCACTTCATTGAAACCGCCCATGTCGAGAAAAAACAGACCCTAAAATCATTGCTCACTTTTAACTTCCAATCGTTCAAAGAATTAAAAGTTGGCATTAGCTAAAGTATACATCATCATCAGACAAGTTCGCCGAAATTGGCAAACTCACCGTTTGGCTCCCGATCCGCATCGCATTCGGATAATCCTCCGGCCGCCAGCCAAGCGTCCGCTGATAAAACAGATGCTCGGGAATGATCAAATCATTTACCCCCACCCCGATATTCCGGGCGGTCAGCGTGTCAAGAAATAGCGACCACTCGCCAGAAGGGTCGCTTGTTCATCATCCCGGAATCAGAGCCCACCCGCGAAAACTGCTTCCAGCGTCGCCGCGTCCAACACCCGTTCCCCCCACGCTTCCAATTGCGCCGGCGCCGCCGCCGCCAGCTTCGCCTCCGCCCACTCCGGCAGCGCTCCAAAGCGGCGGATCAACAGCCGCCGCAACAGCTTGAGTTCACCCTTGAGTTCACCCTTAAGTTCGCCCTTGAGTTCGCCCTTGAGTTCGCCCTCGGCCTCACCTTCGGCGAACACCTCCTGGTAAAACCGGGTCTGCTTCAATTCGGTATCCAAGCCCAACATCGCCTTGATCTCCTCTCGGCCCCAATGAGGGCACCGATACACCAGAATGGTTTCCACGAACTCCAGCATCTGCTCAAAGGACAGTGCGGCAGCCGGCGTGGCCCGCGCCTGCCGCAATAACGCCACCGCTTGCGGCAAGGCTTTCTGCACATCGCCGATCAGCAACTGAATCAAGCGCAGGCCCAGCGTGGTCGCCGGTCGCCCGGCCCAGTCTTCCAAATACACCCGCTGGACTTCCGGCAGGTTCAACAATGAACCGTAATGCGGCTCGTTCAGCCGTTCCACCGCACGGTTGGGATAAATCACCAGCGCCCGCCACGGGTGCGGCGGCTGACACCGATACAGATACAGCAGAATCTCCGCAAAAAATCGCCCATAAAACAATTCATCGGGCTGATATTGCACCTCGACGAACACCACCGGCGCCTCCCGAACCTCCGCTGTTGGGATAAGTACACCGTCCAGTCGAAACGCAGTCTGCTTGATTTCCTCGGAACGAAACTCATAAGCCGCCCGCCCGGAAACCGGGATGCCCGCCAGTTCCAACGCCAGCGCGGGCATGGCCTGAAACAGTCGGTAGAACAACGAATCCGTCTTCATCCACCCGCTTTCCCGAGAACACTAAAAACAGCTTCGATGACGCTCCCCACATCGTCGTCGGGCAACTTCGCCGAAATCGGCAAACTCACCGTCTGCCGCCCGATCCGCATCGCATTTGGATAATCCTCCGGCTGCCAGCCCAAGGTCCGCTGATAAAACGGATGCTCGGGAATGCTCAGATAATGCACGCCCACTCCGATATTCCGGGCAGTCATCGCATCGAGAAACGCATCCCGCCCGATGCCCGTCTTCGCTTCGTCGATCAGGATCGAATAAAGATGATAGGCATGGCGGGTATCAGGCGCAGGGTCGGCTGGCAAACTGACTGGCGACTCCTCAAACGCCGCATTATAGCGCCGCCACACCGCCTGACGCTTGATCCAGTTACTCTCCACCCGCGCCAACTGATGAATGCCTATTGCAGCCTGGATATCCATCATGTTGTACTTAAAACCGCACTCCACTACCTGATAATGCTTAAACCCCGTATCGCTGAATCGCCGCCACGCATCCCGGCTCATTCCATGCAAGGCCAGCATTTTCACCCGCCCAATATCATGATCATCGCGGGCGATCACCATTCCCCCCTCACCCGTCACCACGTTCTTCGTCACATAAAAACTGAAACAGCCGAAATTTCCAAAGGTGCCTGCCTTATGCCCATGATATTCCGTTTCAATCGCATGGGCGCAATCCTCGATTACTTTTAAATCATATCGTTGTGCGATCACCATTAACGCATCCATGTCGCACGGCCGTCCAGTAAAGTGCACGGGTAAAATCGCCCGGGTGCGCGACGTGATCCGTGCCTCGACCTGTGCCGGGTCAATGTTCATCGTGATCGGGTCCACATCCGCCAGCACCGGGGTTGCGCCCGTATGGATAATTGCATTAACCGTCGCGCAAAACGTCATCGGCGTAGTGATCACCTCGTCCCCCGGCCCGATACCGGACGCAATCATACTAACGTGCAACGCCGCCGTGCAGGAATTTACCGCCGCCACTTGGCCTTCATGGATTCCCTTGTAAACGGCAAAATCGTGTTCAAAGCGCGCCACTTTCGGCCCGGTACCCAACCAACCGGATGCCAATGAATCCACCACCTCATCAATCTCCGCCTGCTCGATTTGTGGAGCGCCAAACACCAAAAAGGGCTTTTGCACGCGAGAACTCCTTAATCAACAAAGTGTTGAAGAAACTCGAACCCTACGTTTTCGACTTCACCAGTACTGATTCCCTATTCATCCTTTACTCTCAGTCGCGCCGCCCGATTGCTGATAGAATAGACTGGTGATTTGTTCCGACACCAACCCCATCAAAAACACCAGCACCGCCACGATAAACAGCAGGGTTCCCATATTGGTGAACCGATGCTCGACCACATAGGTATGGACGTAGTAGACCAACCCCAGCAGGAAAAACCCCAGGCTGACGGGAAAAAACAGCTTGAGCGGCGAATACAACGTCCCGATCTTGAAGATGATCAACAGAAATCGCACCCCATCCTGCAACGGCTGGATATGACTTTTACCCTCCCGTCGCCCCGCCACGATCGGTACATAGGCCACTGGATAGCCGCTGCGGAAGAACGCCATAGTGATCGTCGTCGGATAGGAAAAGCCGTTCGGCAGCAAATACAGGAACTCCCGGAACCGTCCGGCCCGCACCGCCCGAAACCCCGAGGTCAGGTCCAGCACTTGGTAATTCGTCATCCAACTGGCCAGCCGATTGTAGATCCGGTTCGCCACGCCACGCCCCCACGACGCCTGGGAATGATCGCGCCGCGCCCCGACTGCCATGTCGTGGCCCTCTTCCAGCTTCGCCAACAACCGGGGAATATCGGCCGGATCGTGCTGGCCGTCCGCATCCAGAAACACCAGTGTCTCGCCCCGGGCGACCCGCGCGCCCGCCTTGACCGCCGCGCCGTTGCCCAGGCTGTACGGATGCGTGACTACCCGCACCCCGAACGACCGGCAGATCTCGACGGTTTCGTCGGTCGAACCATCGTTCACCACGATGATTTCCGCTTCGGGAAACCGCTCCGTCAATTTGCCCAGCAGAGGGCGTAAATTGACCGCTTCATTGCGGGCTGGCAGGATAATGCTCAACCGATTGCCTGAACTCATCGTTTTTTGATCTGCCCGTATTTGCCAGGGATTGAAGCAAGCGCCTTGGCCGAGCGATTGCTTGCTGACTTCCGATCCGACCGCGCCACTACAAACCTGGATTGACTCGACATGACTTCGCGCCCCACCTCGCCCGCCCTACGCATCGCATTATATAGTTTATTCGTCCTTTCCGGTTTCAGCGGGTTGATTTATGAATCGATCTGGTCGCATTACCTCAAGCTGATGCTGGGCCACGCCGCCTACGCGCAAACCCTGGTGTTGGCGATCTTCATGGGCGGCATGGCGCTGGGGGCGTGGCTGGCCAGCCGCTACTCCCGGCGCTGGAGCAATCTGTTGCTGGGCTACGCCGTCGCCGAGGGGCTCATCGGTCTGTTGGGGCTGACCTTTCACCCGCTGTTCGCCACCGTGCTGGATGCGCTGTACCTGAGCTGGATTCCGGCGTTGAGCGATCCCGCCACCATCAACGCGCTGAAATGGACGCTCGCCGCGCTGCTGATCCTGCCGCAATCCGTTCTGCTCGGCGCGACCTTCCCGCTGATGAGCGCCGGCATCATTCGCCTGTACCCCGACACCCCTGGAGCGACGCTGGGAATGTTGTACTTCACCAACAGCCTCGGCGCGGCGGCGGGCGTTCTGGTCAGCGTGTTCGTCCTGATTCCAGCGGTGGGTCTGCCGGGCACGATCATGACGGCTGGCATCTTGAACGTGTTGCTGGCCATCGTGATGTGGGGCATCGCCAAGGAGCGCCGCGCTCCCGCGCCGGCGGAAAGCGCGAGCGAGTCAGGCCAACCGGCGTCTTCGCGGCTGACGGCGGCGCTGCTGACCCTCGCGCTCGGCTCCAGCCTGGCGTCGTTCTTCTACGAAATCGGCTGGATTCGGATGCTCAGCCTGGTGCTGGGCAGTTCCACCCAAGCGTTCGAGTTGATGCTGAGCGCCTTTATTCTCGGGTTGGCGCTGGGCGGACTGTGGATTCGCCGCCGGCTGGATCGCATCGCCGTGCCGCTGCGCTACGCCGGCTACGTGCAGGTGCTCATGGGCCTGTGCGCGGTGGGCACCCTACCGTTGTACAATGCCAGCTTCGATTTCATGGCCTTCATGCTGGGCGGCCTGAGCAAAACCGACAGTGGCTACACCCTGTTCAACCTGACCAGTCAGACCATTGCGATGGCGATCATGATCCCGGCGACCCTCCTGGCCGGGATGACGCTGCCGCTGTTCACCTACGCGCTGCTGCAACGCGGCGCGGGCGAGCGCAGCATCGGCCGGGTTTACAGCGCCAACACCGTCGGCGCGATTATCGGGGTGTTGCTGGCGGTGCATGTGGTGATGCCCGCCATCGGCGTCAAGGGGCTGGTCAGTCTGGGGGCGCTGCTGGATGTGGTCGTGGGCCTCGCCCTGCTGGTGCTGGCCCGGCCGCGATCCCGGCGCTGGGAACTGCCGGCCAGTGCGGGTGTGGCGGCGCTCGCGTTCGCGGTGGTCCTGTTGGCGGTGCGCTTCGATCCCCTGCGAATGGCGGGCGGCGTGTACCGCCATGGCCGCACCCAACTGCCGCCCGACACCGAGGTGCAATACTACCGCGACGGCAAGACCGCCAGCATCGCCCGCTACCTGTTCAAGGACGGTCAAATGGTGATCGCCACCAACGGCAAACCGGACGCCAGCGCCCAGACCCGAACAGCGACCGGCACGCTCGACGAAATCACCATGGTCATGGCGGCCGTACTGCCGCTGTCCCTGCGACCCGACGCCAGGACCGTCGCCAATATCGGTTTCGGCTCCGGCATGACCACCCACAATCTGCTGGGCGCGGATCGGATCGAACGGGTGGATACCGTGGAGATCGAACCGGCGATGGTGGAGGGCGCACGGGGTTTCGGGCGGTTCGCGGAACGCGCCTTCACCGACCCGCGCAGCCGCATTCATATCGAGGACGCCAAAACCTATTTTTCCAGCCACAACGCCCGCTACGACCTGATCATCTCCGAACCGTCCAATCCCTGGGTCAGCGGCGTCGCCAGCCTGTTTTCCGAGGAGTTCTACCGCTACATCAAAAACCACCTGAACGAACGCGGATTGCTGGTCCAGTGGTTGCAGTTTTACGAATCCAATCCGATGCTGGCTTCGTCGGTATTCAAGGCCCTGGCCCAGCACTTTAGCGATTACGTGGTCTTCAATACGGACAGTCTGGATATCTTGATCGTCGCCAGCAACGGCGGCCCTCTAAACCCACTCGACCCTTGGATTCTGGCGGAACCCAAGCTGCAAGAGGCGCTGAACCGGGTGGGAATCCGCTCGCTCCAGGATATCCAGGTGCGCCGCCTCGGCAGTAAGGCACTGTTGCAACCGCTGTTCGCGGCCTTCAACGCGCCGGCTAATTCCGATTTCTTCCCCTATCTCAGCCTCAACGCCCCCCGCAGTCGCTACCTGCAGGAAACGGCCGTGATCTTGAGCGAACTGCACCTGGCGCCCATCCCGGTGCTGGAAATGCTCGATGGCCAGCGCCGGGCGGGCGAAACGCCGGCCACGAGGGCGCCTCTTTTCAGCGCGCCCGACTCTCAGCAACGAGCGGCACGCATCGCCGAAACCCTGTTGACTCAACAACCGATTACGCCAGCGCAACTGGGTCCGTCAGGATTCGATTTGCAACTGTTGCTGCGGGAGTTGGCGGTCAGCGCCCCGCAACAACCGGCGGATGACATAGTGCGCGCCCTGCTGTTGAAGACGGCCGAACTGATCAATCCTTATTTACCCGCCAGCCGGGCCACGCCCTTGTGGGATTATCTGGCCAGCCAGCCGGGTTACAACGCCCTGTCCGAAGCCACGCGCGACTGGTTCACCCTGCACCGCGCGGTGGGACGGCGCGACACGCCGGCGATGGCAGCGCTAACCCAGCGTCTGATCGAAACAACGCCCAAGGACAAGCTTTCTCCGCACGAGGCGACTTATCTACTCACCGCCGGCCTGACTGCCGGTCTGGCCATGGGTGACAAGGCGAAGGCCGATGCGCTGCTGGAACTCTTTGACGCGCATCAAAAACCGATCGACGAGGAGTTTCCCTTGCATTTGCAACTCCTGCTGCGGCAACTGGCAACGAGATCGTGACTCGCCCCCGACCCCTCTCCCGCCAGCCGGCGAGGGGGGGCAATGATTTCACACCACCCACACCAGCACCGCCGGCAGGGTCGCCAGCGCCGCCGCCGTTTCCACCGTGACGATGGCCGCGATCAGCGGCGCGTCGCCACCCAGTTGCCGCGCCAGAATATAGGCGGTGGACGCCCCCGGCAGCGCCGCGAATGTTACCAGCACTGCCGTTTCCAGCCGTCCCGGTTGCGCCACCCAGCACAGCCCCGCCGCCAGCGCCGGCAGGACCAGCAGTTTCAGCCCGCTGGCCGCCGCCAGCAACCCGGGTCGCCGCAGACCCTCCAGCCGTAACCCGGCTCCCACCGCCAGCAATCCCAGCGGCAGCGCGGCCCGCGCCAAAATCTCCAGCACCGCCGCCGAACCCCACGGCAATCCAACTCCGCTCAGGTTCAGCCCGATCCCCGTCAGACAGGCCACGATCAGCGGATTGGTCGCCAACCCCCGCGCGATCCTCGCCACCGTCGCCGATCCACCGGCGTGCACGTTCAACACCAGCACGCACAGCACGTTGATCAGCGGAATCATGATCGCCATCACCAGCGCCGCCACCGTGCCACCCTCGGCGTGGAACATCGCCAGCGCCACCGCCAGCCCGACATAGGTATTGAAGCGGATCACCCCCTGATACACCGAGGTGAACGCCGGTCCGTCCACCTTCAGCCAGGGCCGGAGCCAATAAACCAGCGCTGTCATTCCCAGCAGCATGGCCACGATGACCGCCGCCACCGGCCCGACCGCGTAATCGCCCAGCCGCGCCAGCGCCAGTCGCTGCACCAAGAGCGCCGGAAACAGAATGAAATAGGTCAGGCGCTCGGCCGCCGGCCAGAAGCCATCGCCCGGAAACCCGGATCGCCGCAGGCCGAGACCCAGCAGAATCAGGGCGAAAATCGGCCCCAGCGCGCCGACAATGAGGGGAAGAGGGTTCATGAGGGTTCGACGCAGAACCGCCCGATCAGCTTGCGCAACAAATCCAGCGTGGGTTCGATCATCGCCAGCGGCAAAAACTCGTCCGGCTGATGGGCGCAATCCACCCCGCCGGGACCCAGAATCACCGTCTCCATCCCCAGCGCGTTCAGGTACGGCCCCTCGGTGCCAAAGCCCACCGCACCCGCCGGCGCGCCGGTCAGTTCCTCGGTCGCCCGCACGATGGTCGCCGTCGCCAGCGTCTCCATGGCCTCGACCCCCTCGAACAGCGGCGAAAAACTCAGATACAGCCCGCTGTCCGCCATCAGCCGGCCCAGCCGCCCGTGCAACTCGCCGCGCAAGTCGGCCAGCGTCATCCCCGGTAGCGGCCGGATGTCGATGTGCAACTCGCAGTCGGCACAAATCCGGTTCGGGTTGTCGCCACCGTGGATTCGCCCCAGATTGAGGGTCGGAACCTCGACCTCGAACAGCGGGTTGCGATAGCGCGCCTGCAATTCCATCCGCCATTGCAGCAACTCGCCCATGACCTGGTGCATCCCTTCCAACGCGCTCGCGCCCAGCGCCGGATTGCTGGAATGGCCTGACCGGCCCTCGATGCGGATCGCTTCCATCAGGATGCCCTTGTGCATCCGCACCGGCTTCAGCCCGGTCGGCTCGCCGATCAGCGCATACCGTCCCAGCGGTTGGCCGGCCGCCGCCAGCGCCCGCGCGCCATCCATGCCGCTTTCCTCGTCGGCCGTGGCCAGAATCACCAGCGGCTGGCGCAAGTCGGCGGCCCGAAACTCCATTGCCGCCGCGATGGCCAAGGCCAGAAACGACTTCATGTCGGCCGCGCCCAACCCATAAATCCGTCCGTCCGCCACCACACCGCCGAAGGGATCGTAGCGCCAGCGGCCCGCGTCGTAGGGCACGGTGTCGGTATGCCCGGCCAGCACCAGTCCGCCCGGCCCGCTGCCCAACGTGGCGATCAGGTTGGCCTTATCCGGCCGCTCGGGCAGTGGCTCGATCCGCACCGCGAAGCCGGCGTCCTCCAGCCAGCCGGCCAGCAGGTCGACGACCGGCCGGTTGCTCTGGTCGAACGGCGGCGACACGCTGCTCACCGACGGGGTGGCGATCAATTGACGAATCTGGTCCAACAGGGGGAATGAAAGGGTCGGCATGAGGTTTTCGCTGGCGATAACGGTTGGTGCTGCGCGATAATAACAATAATCGTCGGTAGGTACCCCGCGCTTGCCCTGGCCGCTGTCTCCAAGCCGTTTTCCCGCTTTCCCTTCACGCAATGACTACAGCCGTTCCGGATTCCCCTGACTCGCCATGCCGCGCCTTGCCACCCTGGATGACCTTTCGGCCCTGTTGACCATCGAACAGCGGTGTTTCAGCACCGACCGCCTGTCGCGCCGCAGCTTTCGTCACCTGTTGACCCGGGGCAAGGCCACCACCCTGGTGGACGAGGCCGCCGGTCGAATCCGTGGCTACGTGTTGCTGTTGTTCTCGCAAGGGACCTCCATGGCCCGGCTTTACTCCATCGCCGTCCACCCCGATTTCGCCCGGCGCGGCTTCGGCGACCGGCTGCTGGAAGCCGCCGAGGAAGCCGCGCTGGAACGCGATTGCGTCTCCATGCGACTGGAGGTCCGCCGCGACAACCCCGCCTCGCTGGGCCTGTTTCGCCGCCACGGCTACCGCCAGTTCAAGGAAGTGCTGGGCTATTACGAAGATCACATGGATGCCCTGCGCTTCGAAAAACGGTTGATTCCCCATTTGAAGGCCGATCTGGTCAAGGTGCCCTACTACCGGCAGACCCTCGACTTCACTTGCGGGCCGGCGGCGCTGATGATGGCGATGAAGGCGCTGGACCCGGCCCTCAAACTCGACCGCACGCTGGAATTGCGGCTGTGGCGCGAGGCCACCACCATTTTCATGACCTCCGGCCACGGCGGTTGCGGCCCCTACGGCTTGGCGCTGTCGGCCTACCAGCGCGGCTTCGATCTGGAAATCCACGTTAACGAGGACGGTGTGTTCCTGGTGGATTCGGTGCGCAGCCTGGAGAAGAAGGAAGTCATGCGGTTGGTGCAGGAAGATTGGATCGAAGAATTGAACCGCCTGCCGGTCGCGCTGCGTCGCGGCAGCCTGGGCGTGGACGAACTGCGACGCAAGTTCGAGGCTGGCGGCATTCCGCTGGTGCTGATCAGTTCCTACCGCATCTATGGCGAGCGCTTCCCGCACTGGGTGGTGGTGACCGGCTTCGACGACCATTACATCTACGTTCACGATCCGCTGGTCAACATTGAGGCCGGCGAGACCCTCAGCGATTCTGTCAACATGCCCATCCCGCATCGGGAATTTCAGCGCATGGCCCGCTACGGCAAGGCTGGGCAAAAAGCCGTGCTGATTCTCTACCGTTCCCACCGCCGGTCGGAACCGGCGGCGCCATCACTGTTTTAACCGTATCCCACGGCGTCAGGAGCGCCGAGTTCAACCGATGGCCGATCACATCATCCTGGTGGAAAACCCCACCGACTGGAAAGCGCATTTTCCCAACCTACCCATCGTCGCCGCCAAGGACTATCTAGCCAAACCCGAATACTCCTCCGCCGGCCGCAACCTGCGCGTGCTCAATCTCTGCCGCAGCTATCGCTACCTAAGCGTCGGCTACTACTGCTCGCTGCTGGCCGAGGCCCGCCGCCACCGGGTCATTCCCAGCGTGCGCACCCTCAACGATCTCAGCCGCAAGTCCATCTACAGCCTGGACATCGAGGATCTGGACGACC
>WBUJ01000027.1 GCA_008933795.1 Candidatus Contendibacter sp.
TGGTTTTGGAGTTCCTGGGTGCGAACTTGTAGGGTTTTTCGTTGGGTTTCCAAGGTGTTGATGCGTTCTATATCCAGGGTGTGGCCACGCCGGGTAAGTTTGGCGGCGGTGGCTTCCAGCTCGTTTCTAAGTAGTTTTGGGTCCAGCATCGAGGGTGGAGCTCTTGGTTGAGTGGAGTAGGAGAGGGGATTGTAGGAGATTGTAGCGGATTGGGTGAGTGGATAAATTGAGATGATGGTATAAAAAGCAGGTATTACTAAAGGCGGCCCGTAAAGCGAGCCGCCCCTGTCGAATTACGCGATCAGCTTAGATACTGCGCGTCCACAATGAAGCCATGGCGGGGCCGGTGCCAACGCACAACGAAGCACCACCCGTAGTCTTGCCCTGCCGCTCCAGCTCGTAGTACAGGCTGACCACGATGCGCAGACCGGTGGAACCCACCGGATGGCCTAGAGCGATGCCGGAGCCGTTGAAGTTGCAAATATCGGGAGTCAGGCTCATGCCCTGCTCTTTCAGCATCCGGCCGACGCCCAGCCACTGGGCGGCGAACGCTTCGTTGACTTCCCAGTAATCGATGTCTCCAAATTTCAGCCCGGCCTGCTGGAGCGCCTTGGGAATCGCCACTGCGGGGCCGAGGCCCATGACCGCCGGATCAATGCCGGCGTTACAGATGCTGACCAGCTTCATCAGCGGCTTGATGCCCATGGCCTTGGCCTTGTCCAGCGACATGATCACCACCGCGCTGGCGCCGTCGTTGATGCTGGAGGCGTTGGCCGCCGTCACCACCCCATCCTTCTTGAAAGCGGGCGACAGCTTGGCCATTTTCTCCAGGCTGGCGTCGGGAATGAAGTTCTCGTCGGCGTCGAAGAAAGTCGAGCCTTTCTTGGACTTGAGTTCGACCGGGACGATCTCACGCTTGAAAATGCCTTCCTTGGTGGCGGTGGTGCAACGGGTGTGGCTGATCAGCGCCAATTCGTCGCATTCCTGGCGGGTAATGCCGTATTTGACCGCAACGTTTTCCGCCGTCATGGCCATGTGACCGGGCACCAACTCGTCGAACAGACCATCGTGGATCATGCTGTCCTCGATGTTGCCCTGCCCCATCCGGTAACCCATGCGGCCCTTGGGCAGCAGATAGGGCGCGTTGGTCATGCTCTCCACGCCCACTACCAGCCCGATCTCGGTCTGGCCCAGCATGATGTTGTGGCAGGCGATTTCCAGTGCGCGCATGCCGGAGGTGCAATTCTGGTTGACGGACACCGCGCTGCTGCGATGCGGCAGACCGACCCGCATGCTCACCTGCCGCGCCGGCAGCGAGCCTTGCATGCCACCGTATAACTGGCCCATGCAGATCTCGTCGATCTGGTCAGCCGGCACGCCGGACCGTTCGATCGCGCCCTTGGCGGCGGTGATCGCCAGATCGCGCGCCGACACGTCCTTAAGGGAGCCCATGAATTTACCGATCGCCGTCCGCGCGGCGCTGACAATCACGACTTCTTTGAGACCCATCAGATACTCCTCGACTTGCGTGGTTACGATGTGTTGGTGCGTTAGCATGGCCGGTCCCGGGCCTTGTTGCCTAAAGTTCCTTCCGCGGGTATCCACGGGCCCGCCACGGCGGGCAGCGCGTGGATGAACTTTGGAAATTAAAGCTTATCTCTGCCGTATGTCAATTTTCCCTCGAGTGATTTCTCCGGATCTGGCCTTAAGATGATGGTATAAAAATTTAGTCGGTAAACAAAACTTGCCCGTCAGACTTAAAATAAGGTTTCATGTAAGATTAGCTCGCCGCCGGTATGATGGAGCGGTCGACAGACAGAACGCGTGGAACGATTGGGAACGCCCACATGACTCTCGAAGTGGACGAAAGCTTGGCCCAACCACCGGGTTGGGGGACGATTGACGACCGCGACTTCACCGATCTGCTCGTCGGACGCACCCGCAAACTGCTGGGGCTCGCTCATTACCTAGCGGTGCATCGTCCGGATTCCCTGATGCTGACCCGCCCCCTGGTGGCCGACCTGCTCTCCCAATCGGCCCAGGTCGAGGAACTCCTGGACGCCTATGGGGCGCGCACCAACCAGCAATGGTCGCGATTCCGGTCGCTCACCGCCACGATCAAACTGTTCGCCAGCGTCGGCTACGAAATCCTGCATATCCAGCACTCCCTGCCCTGCTATCGCTTGTTGCCGAGCGAGCGGGATTTCGCCGCGGCGACCGCCCAGTCGTTGGCGCTGACCGACGACATCCTGACGCGGGCGACGCGCTGGGTCCTGGCGCAAGCCTCGCGGCTGGGTTTACCGCCACCCGGCAACCTGCCCGACCCGCTGGATTACGCCGAATCGCTCCCGCCCGGACGCCTGATCAGCGACCGTCCGGTGCGCCGGGTCAAAAGCGCGTCGGAAACCATCACTCACCTCGCGACCGCCTATCTGAATCTGGCCGCCGAGAGCAAACTGCTCAGCGTCGTCGAACGCACCGAACCGGCGGATTACGCCGGTTGCTTTCCAGACCCAGTGAGCGAGGATAGCCTGCGTTACCTGAAAGTCCGGTTTCACTGCCTGCAATCCCTCTACGATACCCATGTGTCCGAGACCGAAATCGAATACCAGGATGCCAACCTGCCGATCCTGCGCGGACATATCAGCGTCACCTTTCACCTGCTCGAAATCGCCACCTACCTCGTCCATTACTACGAACGCCACCTGAACGTCCGAACCGGCGACTTGTCGCTGCGCCGCAAGCCGGTCATCACCCCAGACCCCCTGCTGGACATGGTGATGAGCTATTCGATCACTTACGCGGGGCTTTACCTGGACCTCGGCCGGCACCTGTGCCATGCCATGCTCAAGCACTACGCCGAGGTCGGCACGATCCAGGCGCCCGTACCCTGTTATCGCGGCTTTCATGTCCGCCCGGCCACGCTGGTGGCGAAGATCGTCCAGCATTACGGCAGCGACGTCCGCATGGAGCTGGACGGTCAATCCTACGACGCCAGTTCGCCGCTGGACCTGTTCCGGGCCAACGAGAAGATCAATGCCCAGAAACGGCGCTGGCTGGTGACGGAAATCGGCCACCTTCCCCTGCCCAAAGGCGACTTGTCGGCCGTTCAAATCCGTGCTGCGGTCATGGACGTGTTGTTCAAGCTGGCCGAACGGGGCAAGCTGGTCATTTACCAACAGCCGTTGCAACTGTCGGAGGAGTTTGGCCGCGAAGGAATCCTGTTGGAAAAGGTCACCGCCGAAATCGCCCGCTTGCAGGCAACCGGGCAGATCGACATCCGAACCGATCTTAGCATCACCTTCACTGGCGACAAACGGGTGTTGAGCGATCTCAAGCTGCTGGCGAAATCGGGCTATGGCGAGGACTGTTTTGGCAACAACATTACCCTGCCCCGGGAAATCGCGTACTTGCGCCGGTAGCTTCGACGTTGTTGAATGGCGAAACTTCTCCTACCCTTTCAGTTTGTTTTTCCAACGACGAGGTCAATACCAACCATGAGCAAGCCCAAGAAAGTCGCAATCCTCACGGCGGGCGGTCTGGCTCCCTGCCTCAGTTCGGCCGTCGGCGGCCTGATCGAGCGCTATACCGAGATCGACCCCACCATCGACATCATCTGCTATCGCAGCGGCTACAAGGGCCTTCTGCTCGGCGACTTCTACCAAGTCACGCCGGAAATCCGCGAAAAGGCGCGGCTGTTGCACGCCTTTGGCGGCTCGCCCATCGGCAACAGCCGGGTCAAGCTCACCAACGTCAAGGACTGCGTGAAGCGCGGCCTGGTCAAGGAAGGCGATGACCCACAGAAAGTCGCCGCCGACCAGTTGATCAAGGACGGCGTGGACGTTCTCCACACCATCGGGGGCGACGACACCAATACCGCCGCCGCCGATCTTGCCGCCTTCCTGGCGAAAAACAATTACGGCCTGACCGTCATCGGCCTGCCCAAGACCGTCGACAACGATGTGTACCCGATCAAGCAGTCGCTGGGCGCCTGGACCGCCGCCGAACAGGGCGCCCGCTACTTCCAGAACATCGTCGCCGAGAACAACGCCAACCCGCACATGTTGATCATCCACGAGGTCATGGGCCGCAACTGTGGCTGGCTCACCGCCGCCACCGCGCTGGAGTACCGCAAGCTGCTCAATCGCGCGGAATGGCTCCCCGCCATCGGGCTCGATCGCGCCGCATTCGATGTCCATGCCGTCTTCGTCCCCGAGATGGAAATCGACCTCGCCGCCGAGGCCCAGCGCCTGCGCGCCTTGATGAACAAGATCGACGACATCAACATCTTCGTCTCCGAAGGCGCGGGCGTGGAGGCGATCGTGGCCGAACTCCAGGCCAAGGGTCAGGAAGTCCCGCGCGATGCGTTCGGCCACATCAAGCTCGACGCCATCAACCCCGGCAAATGGTTTGGCGAGCAGTTCGCCCAGATGATCGGCTCGGAAAAAACCCTGATCCAGAAATCCGGCTATTTCTCGCGCGCCGCCCCCGCCAACCTCGAGGATCTCCGTCTCATCAAGTCCTGCGTCGACTTGGCGGTCGAATGCGCCCTGCGCGGGGAACCCGGCGTCATCGGCCACGACGAGGATCGCGGCGGCGTGCTGCGCGCCATCGAGTTCCCGCGCATCAAGGGCGGCAAACCCTTCGACATCGATACCCCCTGGTTCACCGAAATGCTGGCGGCCATCGGCCAGCCGAAGGGCAAAAAAATCGCGGTTAGCCATTAAGGAAGGGGCGCGAACGCGCCGGGACGAAGCTGCGCCAGATTGCGGTCGATCCCGGCGCGCGGTGGGTGGTCACCGATACCGCCGCCGTTTGCTGTGTCGGTCCCATTCCCGCAGCCGCTCCAGTTTCTCGCGTATCCGCCCTTCCAGCCCGTTCGCGGTCGGTTCGTAGTAGCGGGCGTCCTTCAGGGGTTCGGGAAAATAGCATTCGCCGGCGGCATAGGCGTTCGGTTCGTCGTGGGCGTAGCGGTAACCCTCGCCGTGCCCCAGTTCCCGCGCCAGCGCGGTGGGCACATTGCGCAAATGCGGCGGCACCTCCAGCGTGCCGTGACGTTCGACATCGCGACGGGCGGCGCCAAAGGCGGTGTAGACCGCGTTGCTCTTAGCCGCGACGGCCAGATAGACAATCGCCTGAGCGATGGTCAGTTCGCCTTCCGGGCTGCCCAGTCGTTCCTGCGCTTCCCAGGCGTTCAGCGCCAGTTGCAGGGCGCGTGGGTCGGCGTTGCCGATGTCCTCGCTGGCCATCCGCACCACCCGCCGGGCGAGGTACAGAGGATCGCAGCCGCCGTCGAGCATCCGGGCGAACCAGTACAGCGCCGCGTCCGGGCTGCTGCCACGCACCGCCTTGTGCAGGGCGGAAATCTGGTCATAGAACAGATCGCCGCCGCGGTCGAAGCGCCGTCCCGCCCCGTCGCTCATCACCGCTTCTAACGCCGCCTCCAGCGTAACGCCGCGCGCCTCAGCCAGTTCCACCGCCAGCTCCAGCCAGATCAGGGCGCGGCGGGCATCACCGTCGGCGGCTTGGGCCAGCAGTTCCCGCGCAACCTCGGGCAATGGCCAGCGTCCGCCCAACCCCCGCTCCGGATCGCTCAGCGCGCGGTCCACCACTTGGCGAATGGCGGCGGAGTCCAGGCTGCTTAGGACGTAGACCCGCACCCGGGACAACAGGGCGTTGTTGAGGGCAAAGCCGGGGTTCTCGGTGGTGGCGCCGATGAAGGTCAGGGTGCCGTCCTCGACGTAGGGCAGGAAGGCGTCCTGCTGGGCCTTGTTGAAGCGGTGAACCTCGTCCACGAACAGCACGGTGCGGCGCTGTTGCTCGCGCCACGATGCCTGGGCCCGTTCCACCGCCGCCCGCACCTCGCGCACGCCAGCCATAGTCGCCGACAGCCGGATAAATTCCGCCCGGCAGGCCCCGGCCAGCAATTCCGCCAGCGTGGTCTTGCCCGTACCGGGTGGCCCCCACAGCACCATGGAGTGCGGCTGGCCCCGCTCGATGGCGACCCGCAGTGGCTTGCCCGACGCCAGCAGATGAGACTGACCGACGCAGTCGTCCAACCGGCAAGGCCGCAACCGATCGGCCAGCGGCCGACGGGGATCCGGGGCGGACATCCCGTCAGTCAGCCAGGATCGCCGACCACATCCGCGCCGGGTGGCGGGGTAAATTTCAGCATGGCAGGGTCGAGCGTCGGATTGCGCTCCAGCTTCTGAAAATCCAGCCGGGTGCGCTGGCCGAAACTGTCCTCCAGTTCCAGGCTGACCAAGGCATCGCCCCTGAAGGCGACCCGCAGCAACCGGAATTCGGGTTGTGGTTGTTTGGGCGTCAGGTCGTACCAGTCCAACCCATCCCGGTTGCGGACCCCACTGACGGCGAAAGTCTCTTCGATGGGAGCCGCGCCGCTCAGCAGCGCCAGCGGCGTGGAACCGAGCGCTTGGTCCAGCTTGCGCACCGTCACCTGGGCCAAATCGACATCGTAGGCCCACAGCCGCTCGCCGTCGGCGACGATGATCTGTTCGGCGGGAG
The DNA here is from genome assembly GCA_008933795.1 of Candidatus Contendibacter sp. Classification (GTDB taxonomy): domain Bacteria; phylum Pseudomonadota; class Gammaproteobacteria; order Competibacterales; family Competibacteraceae; genus Contendibacter. Next base: position 6,526 of record WBUJ01000027.1, read on the forward strand.
TCCGATAATCCCAGCGAAACTTGCCGGGCTTGCGCATCAACATTCGACCGCTGGAGGTTTGCATCACCTGCCCCCGTTCGTCGAACACGCGCTGGATGAAGTCCGCCCGCAGCGATTGCAGGCTTTGAAAATAGCGTTGCACCGGCGAAGGCGTTGAGGTCAGCGAGGGCGCCGCCAGCATCAGCCCCAGCATCAAAACAATCAGTTTTAATGTGCGTATCACGTTGCGCTCCCGAGAAAGACGTTCATCATAGACCACGCTTCGCCGATCCGTTCCGTCGGTCGGCCAGCTCGGTCGCTCAAGCACGCGCTTCCGCGCGGGCGAGACCCTTCGGATCGGGACTGAAGGCTGATGGGTTTCGAGCGAACGGACCGCAATAATCGGCCAAGCGGATGCGCGAGGCGTTTTTAATGCCGCGAACTTGGTGGTAGCGGCGGCAGTTCCCGGAAATCGGGCAATTGCTCCCCGCTCCGCTCCGCGCGTCCTGCGCCGCCCATGATTTCCTCGGCCAGCCGGGCGAAATCGGCTGGTTCGTCGGACAGGAGATGCTCGTACAACACCGCATCCCAACACTCGATGCGGCTGGCGTAGGCCAGCAGGATCACGGTATCGCGGATGCCGGCGTAATCCAGCAACCGCCGGGGCAGCAGCAACCGGCCGCTGCCATCCAGTTCCAGCTCGGTGGCGCCTCGGTGGAAATAGCGGACGAACTCGCGGTTTTTCTTGACAAACAGGTTCAGCCGGTCGAGCTCGGCGGTGACACGCCGCCATTCATGCAGCGGATACAACACCAGATGCTGTTCGAAGCCGCGATTGACCACGAATCGGCCTTCCGCCTCGACGGGAAGCTGTTTTCTCAGCGCGGTCGGCAATGCGATTCGCGCCTTGGAATCGAGGCTGCATTCAAATTCGCCGAGCAAGCTGGTCATAGAGTCAGCCTAGCATATCCAGGACCGAATGGCGCCCTCCAGCCTGTTTCGTTAAAACCGCCGGCGGCGGTATCGAGATCCTGGATTCGGTCAGCGCCAACTGGCAAGCCGAGGACGCATTCGCGGCATGTCCAGCCTGCTGGAAAAGCACGACCCCGTGGATGCCGTCTTCCGCGCCAACAACCATCTGGCGGTGGCGCCCTTCAGGCCACCCGTTTACCCACAATTTTCAACTCATCGTCACGCTATAATTTTTCATGAGGTTGTGGGAGCGTGGCATCAGTTGGGCGGGGCAGAAGTTCGAGGGCCTGGAGTTGAGGGATGCGCGACGGACCCAGCGGTCGATCGATCTGGTGGACGATCTGGCGGCGCAGCCGATCGGGAGCATCCCGCTGACCTGCGGGGGCTGGCCGAATCCTCTCAGTCACGCCGCCGCCAGTTGCCGAACACGCCCAGCACGCCTAGTCCGAGGAACAGCAGCAAGGTCCACTCCGGTATGCTCAAACTCAACAAGGTCCAGTCCACTTTGGCGCACTCGCCGGAACCGGTCAGCACCTCGCGCACGATTTCGTTCAGCGGCAGGGTTTCCAACAGGTAATCCAGCCCCGGTCCGCAGCGCGGCGCGTCCTCCAGCGGCAGATGCTGCAACCAGACGTGCCGGGCGGCGATGCCGGCGCCGATGCCCGCCACCAAGCCAATCAGCGCGCCATACGCTCGCGCGCCCCAATCATTCGGGTTGTGAACGGTCGCCAGCAAAAATGCCAAGCCCAGGATCAACAGGGCCAGCCGTTGGAAAATGCACAACGGGCACGGCTCCAGCCCGAGGTAAAACTGCGCGTAGTAGGCAAACCCCAAGCCCCCCGCGCAAATCAGAAAACCCAAGCCATTCAACAACCGGCGGTATGACGGTCCAAACCGATCCGGCGTGAACCCGTCGATCACTCGTAAATCTTGCATGGCGCTCCCGATAAAGGTATTGGTTGCAATCAGACCGGGATAGTCGCGCGATCCGAATGTCCCAGGGGCCGCTCCGGCGCGACCCGGTCGCGCACCCGCTGCTTGATTTCCCTGGCTTCCGGGAATCGTCCTTCCTGGTGACGCGACCAGATCAGTTCCTCGCCAACCCGAATTTCGAACACCCCGCCGCCGCCCGGTTGCAACGCCACCTCGCCCAATTCCTGCTCGAAGGTAGTCAACAATTCCTGCGCCAGCCAGGCGGCGCGCAGCAGCCAGCGGCATTGAGTGCAATACAGGATGCTCACCCGGGGTTTAGGTTCCATGCGTTCTCCACTCTAAAGTTGATCGAGATAGGCAACGCCGCCCAACTGCCGCATCTGTCGCTCGATCCAGCGCTGGCGCTTGAGCGTGTAGGCCGAGGGCCGATCCGCCCGATAGCGCAGCGGATTGGGCAACACCGCTGCCAGCCGCGCTGCCTCGTCGGCGGTCAGGCGCGCTGCCGGCTTGTTAAAAAACCGCCGGCTGGCCGCTTCCACCCCGAAGGTGTATTCGCCAAACTCGGCGATGTTCAGATAAACCTCCAAAATCCGCTGCTTGGACCACAGCAACTCCAGCAACACGGTGAACCAGACCTCCAGCCCCTTGCGGACGAAGCTGCGCCCCGGCCATAAAAAGAGATTCTTGGCGACCTGCTGGCTGATTGTGCTGGCGCCGCGCAACGGCTTGCCCTCGTCCTGGTCCTCCAGCGCGTCCTGAATCTCCACGAAATCAAAGCCGAAATGGTCAGGAAAGCGCTGATCCTCGGCGGCGATTACCGCCAGCGCCGCATGGGGTGAAATAGTCGCCATCGGCGTCCAATCGTACCGAAACGCCGCGCCCTTCCCCACCCACAGCGCACTCGACCAGCCCTGCGCGATGAAACTGGAGGTCGGCGGCGGAACCCAGCGCAGCACCAGCACCAGCGTCACGGACCCGACCGCGAACACCCACGCTGCCGTCCACGCGCCCTGACCGATCCGGGATAGCAGTCGCCGTTTCGGCGCCGGCAGGCGGTTGGCAGCGGTTCGCCATCGCCCGGCCCAGCCGCGCAGCCGCTGCCTCAGCCTCAAAAAATGCCCCATGCCACTCCCGACGCCATGGTTTCGCCCAGTTCCTCGCAATGGTGCAGAACCTCGGCGTTCGGTTCACCCCGGGCGATGATCGGCTCGCACACCGGCTTGAGCGGGTAGCCCCGGGCGATGCGCTCGATGCTGGTCAACGCCCCGCGCCCATCGTTGCCGGCGCTGACGAACACCGCGTAGGGTAAACCATCGACCTTGCCCTGCGCCGGATAATAGGTGCGATCCAGAAAGTTCTTCAACGCCCCGGACATGTAGCCGAAATTCTCCGGCGTGCCCAACAGCAGGCCGTGCGCCCACAGCAGATCGTTCAAGCCCGCGCGCAAGGCCATCCTCAACCGCGTTTCGACCTCGGACACTCGCCGCGCGCCGCGCAGGACTGCCCATGCCATGGTTCGGGTATGGCCGGTCTGGGAGTGGTAGACGATCAGCAGATGGCGGGGTGCGCTCATTTTAGCCCTTCAGCTTCACTTGCCGCGCTCCGGGATTTTCGCTATGGTGACAGGTCTTTTTACCAAGGCCAGCAACAGCGCATCAGCGAGGATTTATGTCGAAAGAAGACCACATCGAGATGGAGGGCACCGTGGTGGATACCCTGCCCAACACCATGTTCAGGGTAAAATTGGAGAACGGTCACGTGATCACGGCGCACATCTCCGGTCGGATGCGCAAGAACTACATCCGCATCCTGACCGGCGACAAGGTGAAAGTGGAACTGACCCCCTACGATCTCAGCAAGGGCCGCATCACTTATCGCGGGCGCTGAGTCCGGCACCCCCATTCCGGTCGTTATTCCCCCTCTAACGTGGCAGCCAGCGGCCGCGCGCCGCCGACCCCACGGCCCTATCTCAGGGCACCGCTTCCTCCTCGGCGATTTCCACTTGCAGATCGCCATCGCGCGCGGTGACGATCACATGCCCGCCGTTCATCAACCGACCAAACAGCAACTCTTCGGCCAGACGGCGCTTGATGTTCTCCTGGATGATCCGCGCCATTGGCCGCGCGCCCATCTTGGGATCGTAGCCGCACCTGGCCAGCCATTCCCGACCTTCCGAGTCGACTTCCAACGTGACCTTCTTCGGCTCCAGTTGCGCTTCCAGTTCGATCAGGAACTTGTCCACCACCTGGGCGATGATCGACGGCGTCAGCGCCTTGAACTGAACGATAGCATCCAGCCGGTTGCGGAATTCCGGCGTGAACATCCGCTTGATCGCTTCCAAGCCATCGCTGCTGTGATCCTGCGTGGTGAAGCCGATAGAGGTCCGGTCCATCTGCTCGGCGCCGGCATTGGTGGTCATCACCAGAATGACGTTGCGAAAATCCGCCTTGCGTCCGTTGTTGTCGGTCAGCGTGCCGTGGTCCATCACCTGCAACAGCAGATTGAACACATCCGGGTGCGCCTTCTCGATCTCGTCCAGCAGCAATACCGCGTGCGGATGCTTCAGAATGGCGTCGGTCAGCAATCCCCCCTGATCGAAACCGACATAGCCCGGCGGAGCGCCGATCAGCCGGGACACCGTATGCCGTTCCATGTACTCGGACATGTCGAAGCGGATCAATTCGATGCCCATAATCCGGGCCAGTTGCCGGGTGACCTCGGTCTTGCCCACCCCGGTCGGGCCGGCGAACAGGAAGTTGCCGATAGGCTTCTGCTCGTTGCCCAAGCCGGCGCGCGCCATCTTGATGGCGGTGGCCAGATTGCCGATCGCCTCGTCCTGGCCGAACACCACCAGTTTCAGATCCCGCTCCAGGTTGCGCAGCACGTCCTTGTCCGACGACGATACCGTCTTGGGCGGAATGCGGGCCATCTTGGCGATGATGGTTTCGATGTCGGCGACGTTGATCACTTTCTTGCGCTTGGCGACCGGCAGCAACCGCTGGCTGGCGCCCGCCTCGTCGATGACGTCGATCGCCTTGTCCGGCAGGTGACGGTCGTTGATGTAGCGCGCCGACAGTTCCACCGCCACCCGCAGCGCCTTGTCGGCGTACTTGACGTCGTGATGCTCCTCGAACCGGGTCTTCAGGCCCTTGAGGATCTGATAGCTTTCCTCGACCGACGGTTCGACCACGTCGATTTTCTGGAAGCGCCGCGCCAGCGCCCGGTCCTTCTCGAAAATACCGCGATATTCCTGATAGGTGGTCGAACCGATGCACTTCATCTCGCCCGAAGCCAGCATCGGCTTGATCAGATTCGAGGCGTCCATCACCCCGCCGGAAGCCGCGCCAGCGCCGATGATGGTGTGAATCTCGTCGATGAACAGGATGGCGTTGCGCTCCTTGCGCAACTGCGCCAGCACTGATTTCAGTCGCTTTTCGAAATCGCCGCGATACTTGGTGCCCGCCACCAGCGCGCCCAGGTCCAGCGCGTACATCGTGGCGTCGCGCAGCACGTCCGGCACCTCGCCGTCCACGATCATCTTGGCCAAGCCCTCGGCGATGGCGGTCTTGCCGACCCCGGCTTCGCCCACGAACAGCGGGTTGTTTTTGCGCCGCCGGCAGAGAATCTGAATGGTGCGCTCGACCTCTTCGCGTCGGCCGATCAGCGGATCGATGCGACCCTGCCGCGCCAGTTCGTTGAGGTTGCTGGCGAAATTCTCCAGCGGCTTGGCGCTCTGGCTCTCGGCGTTTTCCTCGGCCTGGGGCGCGGCGGATTCCTGTTCGTCGGCTGCCTTGGAAATGCCGTGTGAAATGTAATTCACCACGTCCAGCCGGTTGATTTCCTGCTGCTTGAGGAGATACACCGCCTGCGATTCCTGCTCGCCGAATAGGGCGACCAGCACGTTGGCGCCGGTGACTTCGCGGTTGCCGGAGGATTGCACGTGCAGCACCGCCCGCTGCAACACCCGCTGGAACCCCAGGGTTGGCTGGGTCTCGCGCGGATCGTCGGCCCGCAGGATCGGCGTGTTGTCGCGGATAAAAATCTGTAAATCGCGCTTCAGCCGGTCCAAGTGGGCGCCGCAGGCTCGCAGCACCTCCACCGCCGCCGGATTGTCCAGCAGGGCCAGCAGCAGATGTTCGATGGTCATGAATTCGTGGCGCCGATCCCGCGCCTCGCGGAACGCAAGATTGATGGAGAATTCCAGATCCTTGCTTAACATACTCGCCCCTCGAATCGCGCTCGGTGGTTTTGAAAGTTAGTCTTCTTCCATGATGCACAGCAACGGATGCTGGTGGCGACGGGAAAATTCGGTCACCTGCGCCACCTTGGTTTCCGCGATATCGTGAGTATAGACCCCGCACACGCCCCGGCCCCGGGTGTGGACGTGCAGCATGATCTGGGTCGCTTGTTCCCGACCCATTCCAAAAAAGTGTTCCAGAATCCGTACCACGAAGTCCATCGGGGTGTAGTCGTCGTTCAGCAGGACCACTTTGTACAGCGGCGGCTGTTTGAGTTCGGGCTTGGCCGGTTCGACGACGAGACCACGATCTGGATCGGATGACGATGAGTATTCCGTGCTCATAGCGTTGGCAATGCGTTTAAAAAGAGGTGGTATTGTCGAGCGTCCGACGACGACGCGCCCGGGCGGCGCCGTTCCATTAGATAATACGCGCCCCGCAAGTTTCCTCAAGGGCGGACGGGGTGGAAAAAAACCGCCGGGGGCCACCGTGCCGCCGCCGACTCCACGCGCGTCTATGCGACTCCGGCGCCCCGGGCCTGCGCGTCGGCGTGATAGGACGAGCGCACCAGCGGCGCGGAGGCAACGTGAGTAAAACCCATGGTTTCCCCCAACTCGCGCAGATGTTCGAACTCCTCCGGTGGCGCGTAGCGATCCACCGGCAGATGATGGACGCTGGGCTGCAAGTATTGGCCGAGCGTCAACATCTCCACGTCGTGGGCGCGCAGGTCGCGCATCACGGCTTCGATTTCCGCCGTGGTCTCCCCCAGTCCCAGCATTAGCCCCGATTTGGTCGGGACGCGCGGCTGCCGTCCCTTGAAACGCTGCAGCAAGGTCAGCGAGTACTGATAATCCGCGCCCGGGCGGGACTGGCGGTACAGACGCGGCACGGTTTCCAGATTGTGATTGAACACATCCGGTGGCTCCCGTTCCAGAATCTCCAGCGCCAGATCCATCCGGCCGCGAAAATCGGGGGTCAGGGTTTCGATGACGATGCCGGGCCGTGCGGCGCGCGTCGCGCGGATGCAGGCGGCGAAATGGGCCGCGCCGCCGTCGCGCAGATCGTCGCGGTCCACCGAGGTAATCACCACGTAGTTCAAACCCATGGCTGCCACGGTGCGCGCCAGATTGTCCGGTTCCTCGGGATCGAGCGGGTTGGGCCGACCGTGGCCCACGTCGCAGAATGGGCAGCGCCGGGTGCAGATGGCGCCCATGATCATGAAGGTGGCGGTGCCATGGCCGAAGCATTCCCCGAGATTGGGGCAACTGGCTTCCTCGCAAACCGTGTGCAGCCGGTTGTCGCGCAGAATCTGCTTCAGCCGCATGACTTCCGGCGTGCCGGGGAACGGGGCGCGAATCCAGGCCGGCTTGCGCAAGCGCTGCTTGGGATCGGTCGGCGCAATCTTGACCGGAATGCGGGCGACCTTGTCCGCACCGCGCAGCTTCTCGCCCGGCTGGAGAGCGGTTCTGGGCGTCGGCGCGGCGGACGTATCGGCAACAGGAGAATCGGACATGAGCGTTCCTGGGCGGGATCGGTGGCGAATAGCCGAATTGGACAATGGAGGACGCCCTGAAATTCACCCCAACGCCGGGGCGCTGGAATCAGGGCGGGACGGGTAGATCCTCGACATGGTCGAAGCGAGCGTAGCCGAGCTGGCGACCTAGATTGAGCAACAGTTCCCCGGCGGCGGCGTCCGGGCTGAGACCGATGCCGAGATCGCGCAACTGGGTCACTCGCAAACCGGGATAACCGCAGGGATTGATGCGGGTGAACGGCTCCAAGTCCATGGCGACATTGAGGCTCAAGCCATGGTAACTGCGGCCCTGGCGCAGGCGCAGCCCCAGCGAGGCCACCTTGGCGTTCTCAACGTACACGCCAGGTGCATCGGGGCGGGCGTGAGCGGCGACGCCATGCGCGGCGAGCAGCTCGATCGCCGACTGCTCCAGCGCCGTCACCAGCCCCCGCACGCCGAGACCCAGCCGCCGCACGTCCAGCAGGCAATACACCACCACCTGCCCCGGCCCATGATAGGTGACCTGCCCGCCGCGATCCACCCGAATGACGGGAATATCGCCCGGCGCCAGCAGATGTTCCGTCTTACCAGCCAAGCCCAGGGTGAACACCGGCGGATGCTCGACCGACCACAGTTCATCCAGGGTGTCGGCGGCGCGGGCCTCGGTGAAGGCTCGCATGGCGTCCAATACCGGGCCATAGTCGCGGCGGCCCAAGCGGCGAAACCACAGAAGTTCGGAACGAGGAACGGGCGCGGTCATGCCCGGGATTACAGCACCAGTTTGATTCGCGGATGCCCGCTGAGGTCCTGGTAGATGGCGTCCAACTGCGCGCGGTCATGGGCGTTCACCATCACCGTCACCGACTGATAGCGCCCGGCGCGGCTGTCCCGCACCCGCACGCACGCCTCATCCAGATCAGGCGCGCGCCGGCGCACCAGTTCCATGACCAGCGCCCGGAAATCCGCATCGCCAACGCCCATGACCTTGATGGGAAAGTCGCAGGGGAATTGCAACGGCGATTCATCATTCATGGCGGAAGCCTTCCCAGCCGTTCAGGCTCAACTGAACAGGGAATGGAAGAACAGCAGGATGGCGTCGATCATCCGCCCGAACCAGCCGCTTTCCGGCACGTCCTTCAGCGCCACCAGCGATGTCTTGCTGACCTCCTGATCGCCCAGTTTGACCACGATCTCGCCAAACGGTTGATCTTTCTGGGCCGGCGCGATGATAGTCGGCTGCACGGTGGTCGTGGTGCTGACCTGCGCGGCCTGGCCCTTGGGCACAGTCACGTACAGCGGATGAACCACGCCCAGCGGCAATTCGTTCTCTTGGCCCTTCCAAATCCGGGTCGTCACGATAGGCGTATTGGCGTCGTGCAGCTTGCGGCTCTCGAAAAAGCTGAAGCCGTAGTCGAGCAAGGTCTTGCTGGCCTGAAAGCGATCCTTTTCCTTCTGCGCGCCCAGCACCACACCGATCAAGCGGGTGTCGTTGCGTTTGGCCGAGGACACCAGACAGTAGCCTGCCGATTCGGTATGGCCGGTCTTGACGCCGTCCACCGAGGGGTCAGTCAGCAACAGACGGTTCCGATTCTGCTGCTCGATGTTGTTGTACTTGAAGCTGCGCTCCGCATAGCGGGGGTACTGGTCGGGAAAATCGCGGATCAGCGCCCGGGTCAGGGTGGCGATATCGCGGGCGGACATGTAGTGATTGGGATCGGGCATGCCCGGCGCATTGACGAAATGGCTGTTCTTCATCCCCAGCCGCTCCGCTTCCTGATTCATCAGCTTGGCGAAGGTTTCCTCGGAGCCGGCCACATGCTCGGCCAGCGCCACGGTGGCGTCGTTGCCGGACTGCACCACCATGCCCCTCAGCAGATCTTCGACCGACACCTGGGTGCCCAGCTTGACGAACATCTTGGAGCCGGACGTTCGCCACGCCTTTTCGCTGATGGTGACCTGATTGTTCAGATGAATCTTGCCGGATTTCAGCGCCTTGTAGACAACGTAGGCCGTCATCAGCTTGGTGATGCTAGCCGGCTCCATCCGCTCGTCGCTTTTCATCTCGGCCAGCACGTTGCCGCTCTGGTGATCGAGCAGGATATAGCCGCGCACCGGCAACGGCGACAGCGGCGGGATCGGTTCAGCTTGGGCGGCGGTCCAGTTCAGCGTCAGCAGCGCGAAAGCGAGCAACGGCAACAACAGGGTGCGGACTACAGTTGAATACGGCATGTCGCGGCGATCTTCCGGGGTGGCAAACTCGTTAGCGGGGGATTCTAGCCAGAAGTCCGGCTTAAAAACAAACCGCCTGGGCCGTAAGACGCCCTCCCCTGTTGCGGGGGAGGGTTGGAGTGGGGAGCAAGTGGTTACTCCGCATCAATCCACGACGCCGCGCGACCGGTTGAGCTTCAGGCTGGCCAACCGAACCGTCGTCGGCTTGGACTCGCTGACTTGGCGCGGCGAAACCGGCTTGCCCGCGCGGTTGTTGGTGGCGGGAACCGGCGGCCTAGCTGCCGCTTCTCTGCCCTTCGCCGCCGGCGCGGCGGACGGCGGACGGATGTCCGCGCGCCCTGGACCGCGATCATCCTCCACTCTCGCCGGCTTCACGCTCGCGGCCTTCGCCACTGCTTTCGGCGCGCTCCGCTCCACGTCCGCCAGCGCCAACCGCACCGGCGGCTTCGCCACCGCGGGCGGCGCGGTTCGCTCCGGCGCCCGCGCCAACCGCGCCAATGCCTTAACCGGGGGTGGGTTCCGCTCCACGTCTGCTCGCGCCAGCTTCACGTTCGCTGTTTTCGCCGTCGTGGACGGCGCGCTCCGCCCCACGTCCGCCAGCGCCGAAGGCCGGATTGGCGCGGCGCGGGCGAATTCGATCTCGGCAGCTTCAACCTTCGGTTTCACCCGCTCGGCGCGGCTGGCCAACCGTTCCCGCCGTTCGGCGCGGTAAGCCGCCAGTTTCGGCAAAAACTGATACGGCTCCAGCGCGACCACTTCCACCGGCGCGGTGCCTCGCCCCAGCATCCCCAGCCGGTCGGCGGCAGCGTAAGACAAATCGATGAGCCGCGTCCCGACGAAGGGGCCACGATCCGTGACCTTGACCACGGTATTGCGGCCGTTTTCCAGATTGGTCACCCGCACGTAGGTCGGCAGCGGCAGGCTCTTGTGGGCGGCGGTCAGATCGAACATGTTGAAAGGCGGACCACTGGAAGTCTTGCGGCCATGAAAATCCCGGCCATACCAGGAGGCGACGCCCTGTTCCCGGTAGCCGGCGCTGGTCTCCTTGACCCGGTAGCGCCGGCCGAACACCACATAGGTATCGGCATTGCCGGTGCGACTGGGCGGTTCGGCCCGGGGGACCGGTTCGCCGCTGGTCGCAGCGTCCAGGACCAGCGGCGGACCCGCTGGCCGCTGGCTGTCGGGAACGGTGCTACAGCCGGCCAGCGCGCCCGCCAATGACACCCAAACCAAAGTATGGCTCCACGAAGATTTGGCCATAAAAATTCCTCCCTACCACCGGTGGGCGCGCGGGGAGCACGCCCAACCGGTGCGGTTTTTGTGGATTTTCCGGATGACTCAGTCCGCGCGCGTCAGGCGTTCCGGCAAGGGGGCGCCGGCATAAGGCCGCTCGTAACGCTCGCGGATTTCCTGGCCCAGTTGGTACACCGCCATGGCGTACAACTGGCTGTGGTTATAACGGGTGATGACGTAGAAATTGTCGAACCCCAACCAATATTCCGGTCCGTCCCGTCCCTGGAATTCCAGCAGCATCGCCGCCTGGCCGCCGCCGACCGGTTCCTGGGGGCGAACGCCCCGGCTTTGCAGGCTGGCGACGCTGTGCTGGGGTTGGCCCAGCTTGCGGCTGACCAGGGTCGCATAGGCCGCGCCGCTGACCTCGGCCGGTGCGGCGACCGGTGCGCCGGTGCGCCAGCCATGTTTTTTGAAATAGTTGGCCACGCTGCCGATGGCGTCGCGGGGATTGCGCCACAGGTCGCGGTGGCCGTCGCCGTCGAAATCCACCGCGTAGGAGCGGAAACTGCTCGGCATGAACTGACCGTAGCCCATCGCTCCGGCGTAGGAGCCGCGCGGAGCGAGCGGATCAATGCCTTCGGCCCGGGTCAGCAGCAGGAAATTCTCCAGTTCCTTGCGAAAATAGTCCGCGCGCCGGGGATAGTCGAACGCCAGGGTGGACAACGCTTCTAGCACCCGGTACTTGCCCATGTTGCCGCCGTACTGGGTTTCCACCCCGATGATGGCGACCACGATTTCCGGCGGCACGCCATGGACCTGCTCGGCTCGGGCCAGCGCCGCTTCGTTGGCCCGCCAGAACGCTACCCCGCCTTGAATGCGCTTGGGATTGACAAAAATGGTCCGGTAGTCGCGCCACGGCTTGGCCTCGGCGGGCCGGGACATGGCGGCGATGATGCTGGGCTGGGCGTGGGCGCGGCTGAACACCGCCTGCAAGCGCGCTGCGTTGAAGCCGTGTCGGGCAGTCATCTCGCGGATGAACGCCTGCACGTCGGCCCGACGGGCCAGCGGCTGGCCGGCATTAACGGTGGAAGACCCCGGCGGGGGCGTCTCCGGCGCGGGCGCGGCGGGTTGACTGGACAGGTCTGGCGTCGGCCGGACCGGCGCCGGCGGCGCGCAGGCGCTCAACAGCAGGGCGATGCTGAGTAGCGGATAGAGTTTCTTCACGCGTTCGTCTCGTCGTAGGCCAGAGTGGCGATCATCGCGTCAGGGTTCGGCGGTGGGTATAGAGACTCATCACCATGCCAAAACCCGCCATGAGGGTCACCAGGGAGGTTCCGCCATAACTGAACAGCGGCAGCGGCAAACCTACCACCGGCAACAGGCCGGACACCATGCCGGAATTTACAAAAGCATAGAGGAAAAAAATTAAAATGAGACTACCGCCCAGCAAGCGGGTGTAGGTATCGGGCGCCCGACTGGCCATGTACAGGCCCCGGGCGACGATGAAAAAGTACAGCGCCAGCAGCAAACAGGCGCCCACCAGTCCGAACTCTTCCGAAAACGCGGCGAAAATGAAGTCGGTCGAACCCTCCGGCAAAAAATCCAGATGCGACTGGGTGCCGTTGAGCCAGCCCTTGCCGTAGATGCCGCCGGAACCGATGGCGATCTTGGACTGGATGATGTGGTAGCCCGTCCCCAGCGGATCGCTTTCCGGGTCCAGGAAAGTCAACACCCGCTGGCGCTGGTAATCGTGCATGACGTACATCCAGAACAGCGGAATCGCCGCCGCCAGCGCACCCGCCAGTCCAATCAGCAGAAACCAGCTCAGGCCGGCCATAAACAGCGCAAACGCCCCGGCGCAACCCACCACCAGCGCCGTGCCCAGATCGGGCTGCTCGGCGATCAGAATGAACGGGATCACGGTGATTAGCGCCCCGCCCAGCAGATGATGCCAGCGCGGCGGCAACGGCTTGTCGGCGAAGAACCAGGCTACCATCATCGGCACGGCGAGCTTCATGATCTCCGAGGGCTGGAACCGCACCACGCCCAGATTCAGCCAGCGTTGCGCGCCCTTGGAAATATCGCCGGCGACCATGACCGCCAGCAGCAACAGAATGCCGACCAGGTAAATCCACGGCGACCAGAAGCGGAAATAGCGCGGCGGCAATTGCGCCAGCGTCAGCATGATGACGAATCCCAGGCCCAGTCGGATGGCCTGGCCGATCACCAGATCGGGATTGCGCTGGCCGGCGCTGTAGAGCACCACCAGCCCCAGGCCCGACACCGCCAGCAACCCCAGTAGCAACGGCGGGTCGAGATAGAGCAGCTTGCAAAACTTGCCGTTCTCAGTCTCCACGCGGCTGGCCATCCTGAGCGGGTTGCGCGCCAATCGTGGCGAAATCGCCGTATTTGTTCAGCAGCCAGGCGTCCATGACCTTGCGGGCCAGCGGCGCGGCGGTCGAACTGCCGCCGCCGCCGTGCTCGGCGATCACCGCCACGGCGATGCGCGGCTCATCAACCGGGGCGAAGGCGATGAACAGCGCATGATCGAGCAGATGCTTGGCCAGCCGCCGGGCGTTGTAACTCTGATTCTGGCGCAGGGTGAAGACCTGGGCGGTGCCGGTCTTGCCGGCGATCCGATACTTGGCGCCCGCGCCGATCTTGTGCGCGGTGCCGCCCTCGACCACGTGAATCATGCCGGTGATCACCGCATCCCAGAACCGGGGGTTCTTGACCGTGACCGGCGACAAGGGTCGCGGCGGCTCCGGCGTCTTGACCCGGGTGCCGGGATCCTCGGTGGCGTGCAGCACCCGGGGCTTGAAACTCCGGCCCTGCTGGGAAATGACGGCGGTCGCGTGAGCCAGTTGCAGCGGGGTCGCCAGAAAATAGCCCTGGCCGATGCCGGCGCTGAGGCTGTCGCCGCCGAACCAGGGTTGTTTCTGCACCCGCCGCTTCCATTCCTGGGACGGCAGCAGCGCGCCTTTTTCGCCGGGCAAATCGACGCCAGTCGGTCGGCCCATGCTGAACTTGTCCAGGAATTCATGAACGCGATCGATGCCCAACTTCAGCGCCAAGTCGTAAAAGTACACGTCGCAGGACTGGGCGAGCGCGCGGTCCATGCTCACACTGCCATGGCCGCCGCGCTTCCAGTCGCGGAACCGGTGGCTTGAACCCGGCAACCGGTAGAACCCGGGACAGAACACGCCGCTGTGGCGATTGACCACGCCATACTCCAGCCCGGCCAGCGCCATCAGCGGCTTGATGGTGGAGCCGGGCGGATAAATGCCCCGCAGGGCGCGGTTGAGCAACGGCTTGTCCTTGGAGGTGTTCAGCGCGCGATAGGAGGCAAAGTCGATGCCGTTGACGAAAGGATTGGGGTCATAGACCGGCTGGCTGGCCAGGGCCAGGATCTCGCCGTTGCGCGGGTCAAGGGCGACGATGGCCCCGTTGTGGCCTTCCAGCACTTTCTCCGCGACCGCCTGCAAGCGGATGTCGATGGAGAGATAGAGATGCTGGCCAGGCGTCGGCGGGGTGCGGCTGAGCACCCGCAACGGCCGGCCATCGGCGTTGGTTTCGACTTCCCGCCAGCCGGTGCGCCCGCGCAGCACGTCTTCGTAGGAGCGTTCCACGCCGGTTTTGCCGATGTGGGTGCTGCCGCTGTACTGGCCGGGATCGAGCTTGGTCATCTCGGTCTCGTCGATGCGGCCCACGTAGCCGATGGCGTGAACGCCCAGCGCCCCCAGCGGATAGCGGCGGGTCAGGTCGGCCTTGATGTCCACGCCGGGCAACTGGTACAGGTCAATCGCCAGTCGGGCGATCTCCTCGTCGGTCAGCCGGAAGCGCAGCGGCACGCCAGTGTAGGGCGGCGCGCGCCGGGCCAGCCTGTAAAAACGTTCGATGTCGGCGTCGGTCAGTTCGATGCGCTGCCGCAGTTCGGTCAGGGTGGCGTCCAGATCCTTGGCCTGTTCGCGAGTGATTTCCAAATGGTAGGAAGCCAGATTGTCGGCCAGCAATACCCCGTTGCGGTCGAAGATGAAGCCGCGGGTCGGCGGCAACGGTTGCAGGCGGATCCGATTGCCCTCGGCCAACAGGGTAAAACGCTCGTGGTTGAGCACCTGCAAATACACCAGCCGGCCCGCGACCGCCAGGAACCCCAGGAACACCGCGAACAGCGCGAACAGCGCGCGCCGGAAAAACAGCTCGCTCTCGGCGGTATTGTCCTTTTGCCGGGTCAGCAATTCGTCGATGGGGGGCTTGGCGAACGGACGCCAGATTTTCATGGTCGGCGGCCAGCGTGAATCAGGTGACTTGGAAATACTGCCGCGCATCGCGCAGGACGATAAACAACAGGGGCCAGCCGATCATACCGCCCACCGCTGGGGCCAAATACCACCCATCGCGCGGCGGGTAACCGATCACGCCACTGATCCAGAACACCAGCACCTGCTCGATCAGCAAAAACACCAGCACGCTGAACGCCTGCCGCCAGGGCGAAAATACCCGAATGCGGCGGTGGGTCTGCACGGTCAGATAGGCCAAAGCGGCGAACGCCAGCGCGTACTGGCCCAGCAGCGCGCCGCGTCCCACGTCCACCAGCAGGCCGACCAACCAACTCGTGCCGATCCCGAACCGGTACGGCAGCGCCAGGCACCAGTAGATCAACACCATCGCCACCCAGTCCGGCCGAAAGCGGTCCAGTTCGCCCGGCAACGGGATGCTGCCCACGACGAAGGCCAGCAGAAAACTGGACGCGATGACCCAGCCGCCGGTGGAGCGCGCCGTGGTCATGGCTTCTTCGGCGCGGCGGCGGCGCCGGTCAGCGCCGGGGCGGTGGGTTTCGAGGCGTCCGGCGCATTCTCCAGCAGCAGTACTTCCCGAATCCGGTCCAGTTGCGCCACCGGTTTGGCGACGATGCGGGCGAACGGGCTGCCGGGATCGAATTCCACCCTGGTCACCGTTCCAACCGGATAGCCGCGCGGAAACCGCCCGCCCATCCCGGAAGTCACCAGCACATCACCGACCTTCACATCCTCGTTGTTGGGAATGTGCGGCAGTTCCAGTTCCTGGAAGTGGCCGGTCCCCAGCGCCAGCGTGCGCGCCCCGGTGCGATTGATCTGGATCGGCAGGGCGTGATTGGGGTCGGTGATCAGGATCGCCGTGGAGGTCAACAGGTCGGTATGGATGATCTGACCGATGACGCCCTGCTGGTCGAGCACGGGCTGACCGACGTAGAGGCCATGCTGGCGGCCCCGGTTGAGCAGGATGTGATGGCGGTACGGATCGAAATCCACCGCCAGCAGTTCGGCGATCAACACTGGCTCCGGCGTATTGACCGCCGATTCCAGCAGGGAGCGCAGCCGGCGGTTTTCCGCTTCCAGGATGGTGAGTTTCTGCAACTGGGCGTTGAGGAACACCTGCTTCTCGCGCAGGCGGGCATTCTCTTCCAGCAGGGCGGCGCGACCGGCGAGGTTCTCGCTCAGCCAGGTCTGGATGTCGGTGGGCAACCGCGCCAGGTAATGCACCGGATACATCGCCGTCGACAGTACGTCGCGCACGCCATTCAGCGCATGGTAGCGATGGTCTACCGTCATCATGACGATGGACAGCGCCACCCACAGTCCAAGCTGAAGCGTGGCCCGGGGGTTGACCGTGAACAAATCGTGGATGCGCCGGCTGGGTTTAAGAGCGGCCACCGCTTCATTCGATAGCGAAGGCGTCTATCGCGCGTTCATCTTTGGCGATCAGTTCCAGCACCCGGCCGCCGCCGCGCGCCACGCAGGTCAGCGGATCCTCGGCGAGGACCACGTTCAGGCCGGTTTCCTCCATAATCAATTTATCAATGTCGCGCATCAGCGCGCCACCACCGGTCAGCACGATGCCGCGCTCGGCCACGTCGGCGGCCAGTTCCGGCGGGGTCGCCTCCAGCGCCATTTTCACCGCGCTGACGATGCCCGACAGTGGCTCCTGCAGGGCTTCGAGGATTTCGTTGCTGTTGAGGGTGAAACTGCGCGGCACGCCCTCGGCCAAGTTGCGGCCCTTGATCTCGATCTCGCGCACCTCGTTGGTGGGATAGGCGCTGCCGATCTCGTGCTTGATGCGCTCGGCGGTCGGCTCGCCGATCAGCACGCCGAAATTGCGGCGCACGTAATTGATGATCGCCTCATCGAAGCGATCGCCGCCGATGCGCACCGCGCCGGCGTAGACGATGCCGTTCAAGGAGATGACCGCCACTTCCGAGGTACCGCCGCCGATGTCGAGCACCATCGCCCCGCGCGCTTCCTCGACCGGGATGCCGGCGCCGATGGCGGCCGCCATCGGTTCGGGAATCAGGTACACCACCCGGGCGCCGGCCCCCATCGCCGATTCGCGGATCGCCCGCCGCTCCACCTGGGTCGAACCGCAGGGCACGCTGATCAGCACCCGCGGGCTGGGGTTGAAGAACTTGCGGGCGTGGACCTTGCGGATGAAGTGCTGGAGCATCTTCTCGGTGACGGTGAAGTCGGCGATCACACCGTCCTTCATCGGCCGGATGGTGGACAGGTTGTTGGGCGTGCGGCCCAACATCCGCTTGGCGTCAGTCCCCACCGCCGCGATGGTGCGGATACCCCGGACCGGGTCTTGATTGATGGCGACCACCGAGGGTTCATTAAGGACGATGCCGCCGCCCCGGACATAAATCAGCGTGTTAGCGGTTCCCAGATCAATCGAGAGATCGTTGGAGAACTTGCCGCGCAACCATTTGAACATGTTGTTGAAAGCACCGGGTTGTCAAAAGCGGTCAATGCTAGCAAGCGGGGCAGTTAGGAGCAAGCCGACGAAATGTGCTAGGTTAGGGTTTTGTCACGTTGTCAGGAGAATTTGCCCGATGTCCCTTGGACCCGCCGAAGTCGCCAAAATTGCCCATCTGGCGCGGCTGGCCATCCGCGAACAGGATGCGCCGGCCTATGCCCGCAATCTGTCGGCCATTCTGGATCTGGTGGCGCAGATGAACGCCGTGGATACCACCGGCGTCGCACCGATGGCCCATCCGCTCGACATGGCGCAGCGCCCGCGCGCCGATGAAGTCACCGAAGCCAACCAGCGCGAGCATTTTCAGGCCATCGCCCCCCGGGTCGAGGCCGGGTTGTATCTGGTTCCCAAGGTCATCGAATGAACCTGCCTTCCCCTACCGCCATGCACGACCAAACCATCGCCCGACTCGGCGCCGGCCTCGCCGCCGGCGAATTCAGCAGCGAGGAACTGACCCGCGTCTTTCTGGCGCGCATCGAACAATTCAATCCAGGGCTGAACGCCTTCATCACCGTCACCGCCGAATCCGCGCTGGCCCAGGCCCGCGCCGCCGATGAGCGCCGGCGACGGGGCGAGGCGGGACCGCTGACCGGCGTTCCTATCGCCCACAAGGACATTTTTTGCACCGATGGCGTGCGCACCTCCTGCGGCTCGCGGATGCTGGACCGATTCATCGCCCCCTACAATGCCACGGTGGTCGAAAACCTGGCCGCCGCTGGCGTAGTGATGCTGGGCAAAACCAACATGGACGAGTTCGCCATGGGGTCGTCCAACGAAACCAGTTTCTACGGCCCGGTGCGCAATCCCTGGGATCTGGACGCGGTGCCGGGCGGTTCGTCGGGCGGGTCCGCCGCTGCCGTAGCCGCGCGGCTGACGCCAGGCGCAACGGGAACCGACACCGGCGGTTCGATCCGCCAGCCGGCGGCGCTGTGCGGCATCACCGGCATCAAGCCGACCTATGGCCGGGTGTCGCGCTGGGGCATGATCGCCTATGCCTCCAGCCTCGATCAGGGCGGGCCGATGGCGCGCACCGCCGAGGATTGCGCGCTGCTGCTGGGCGCGATGGCCGGTTTCGACCGGCGCGATTCGACCTGCGTGGATCGTCCCGTGCCCGATTACGTCGCCCTGCTTGACCGGCCGCTGCATGGGCTGAAAATCGGTCTGCCGAGGGAATACTTTGGCGAGGGACTGGACGGCGAGGTCGCCCGGGTGGTCGAGGCCGCCATCACCGAATACCGCAAGCTGGGCGCAGAGATGGTCGAAATCAGCTTGCCCAACAGCCAGTTGGCGATTCCGGCCTATTATGTGATCGCTCCGGCGGAATGTTCCTCCAATCTGGCCCGGTTCGACGGGGTGCGCTACGGCCACCGCTGCGAGAATCCGAAGGATTTGCTGGACCTGTACACCCGCTCGCGCGCCGAGGGTTTCGGAGCCGAGGTCACCCGCCGCATCCTGGTCGGCACTTTCGTGCTGTCGGCGGGTTATTACGACGCCTATTACCTGAAGGCGCAGCAGATTCGCCGGCTGATCAGCGACGATTTCCGCCGGGCGTTCGACCAGGTGGACGTGATCGCGGGGCCGACTTCACCGACCGTGGCCTTCAATCTGGGCGAAAAGGTGGACGATCCGATCACCATGTACCTGTCGGACATCTACACCATCGCGGTCAATCTGGCCGGATTGCCCGGTCTGTCGCTGCCGGTGGGCTTCGTCGGTCAGCGGCCGGTGGGGTTGCAACTGATCGGCAATTATTTCGCCGAGGATCAGCTGCTGAACGTGGCGCATCGCTACCAGCAAGTCACCGACTGGCACCAGCGCTCGCCGGTGGCGTTTGCCTGACAAGCTCCCCTCGCCCTTCGGGAGAGGGGCTGGGGGCGCGGGTATTGCTTTCAAAAATTCGGGGTAGTGCAACATGATGGAATGGGAAACGGTCATCGGGCTGGAAATCCATGCCCAACTTGCCACCCAAAGCAAGATTTTTTCCGGCGCCTCCACGGCTTACGGCGCTGAACCCAATACCCAGGCCTGCGCCATTGATCTGGGCATGCCTGGCGTGCTGCCGGTGCTGAACCGCGAGGCGGCGCGGATGGCGGTAATATTCGGGTTGGCGATTGGTGCCGACGTGGCCCGCCGTTCGGTGTTCGCCCGCAAGAATTATTTCTATCCCGACCTGCCCAAGGGTTACCAGATCAGCCAGTACGAACTGCCGGTGGTGCAGAAGGGACAGTTGACGATTGATCTGGAAGACGGCTCCAGCAAGGTCATTGGCATCACCCGCGCCCATCTGGAGGAAGACGCCGGCAAGTCGCTGCACGAGGATTTCCACGAGCTGTCCGGGATTGACCTCAACCGCGCCGGTACCCCGCTGCTGGAAATCGTCTCCGAACCGGACCTGCGGTCGGCGAAGGAAGCGGTGGCCTACATGAAAAAGCTGCATCAGATGGTGGTGTATCTGGGCATCTGCGACGGCAACATGCAGGAAGGCTCGTTCCGTTGCGACGCCAACGTGTCGGTGCGGCGCACGGGCGATCCGAAATTCGGCACCCGCGCCGAGATCAAGAATCTCAATTCCTTCCGCTTCGTCGAGCGGGCTATCGAATTCGAGATCGAGCGGCAAATCGACCTGATCGAAGCCGGCGGCAAGGTGGTGCAGGAAACCCGGCTGTACGACCCAGACCAGGGCGAGACCCGCTCGATGCGCGGCAAGGAGGAAGCCAACGATTACCGCTACTTCCCCGATCCCGACCTGCTGCCGCTGGTGCTGGACGACGAATTCATCGCCGCCGCCCGCGCCAGCCTGCCGGAACTGCCGGATGTCAAAAAGCAGCGGTTTGTGGAGCAGTACGGGTTATCGAGCTACGACGCTGGGGTGCTGACCGCCAGCCGCGAACTGGGCGACTACTACGAAGCGACGGTCGCGGCGCTGGGCGGCGAACCGAAACTGTGCGCCAACTGGGTGATGGGCGATCTGGCGGCGTTCCTGAACAAGGAGAATCGGGACATCGCGCAGAGTCCGGTCGGCGCGGCGCAACTGGCCGGCCTGCTGCGGCGAATTCAGGACCAAACCATCTCCGGCAAGATCGCCAAGGAAGTGTTCGAGGCGCTGTGGGCTGGCGAGGGCGACGCCGACGCCATCATCGAAAAACGCGGCCTGAAGCAGATCACCGATACCTCCGCCATCGAGAAAGTGATCGATGCCGTGATCGCGGCCAATCCCGAGCAACTGGCGCAATATCGCGCCGGCAAGGACAAACTGTTCGGCTTCTTCGTCGGTCAGGTGATGAAACTGTCCAAGGGCAAGGCCAACCCGCAGCAGGTCAATGATTTGCTGGCGGAGAAGTTGAAGGGCTAACTTTCCATTAGGGGTTTTTTACGATGGCCCGGATCTATCTCCGCCGGCCTGGGTGAAATCGCTTGGCCAGTCGGCCTAAAGCTGTCGCAAACGCCGGGCCGGCTGGCCTTGGGTTTAGTGATTGCCGTGGTCGGCTTGGCCGCCAGCGGTTGGTCGTAGCTGTCCAAGCCAACCGAGGGCGTCAATGGAAAAGCCTGACTCCACAACGCACTCTGCTAGATACTCGCTGCGAACGAGTGGCGGACTCTCGGCATATTTCGGGGCATCTCGCCCGAAAGCGCGGCGATTTAGCGGGTAACTACCTGATTATATTGGCGTCCCCAAGGCTACGCGGGGCTAACTCGCTAAACGTAATCCGGCTCACTCGTAAAGTAGTTTGTTGATACCCTACCCTACTCAACCAAACCACCACACATTATATATACACCAAACTCTGATACCCTCGCCGCAACCGACTATCCTTCTAACTCTCCCCACCGGCGGACGCGGCCAACGAGCCGACGATGACCGTGCCGAACTGAGTATGACGGTAACGCCAGGGTTGGGGCATGGGCAATCATCCCCGTTCAAAGGCGAGCCGGTCTGTTGCTACCGTGTGGCCGCCACGGCGCCGGTCCTGACGACCGGGCAACGGCGCGGTGAGAGTTTGGATTTCCCTTATTCATCGCTGATCGGCTGTTTCAGTCGCGTTCTGGCCGCTTTGTACACCTAGCTGCGGTCGCGCTGGCCCACGGCGAGCACCGTCACAAACATCGCCTCTTCATCGACGCGATAAAGGCGCGGCTGTCGGCGCGGGCTTGGCGGGCCAGATCGTTGTAGAGGGCTTCGCGCAGGTGCAGCTTGACATCGCGGTCGCACTTGCCGCGCCCGTCGCGTTTCCGGGGACGGCGCGAGGCGCAGGGCGGGATAAACGGCGGGACGTTCGGACATGGGCGGCGAATTCCGTGCAACGCCGCGCACGATGAGGGCGGCGTGGCCTCAACTTACCGCATATAGCCGGCTGGGGTTATTCGTGCGCGGCGAACCGGACCTTATCTCCCCCTATCGACCACGCCCATGGGGCAAGGCTCCGATCCGCGCCCACACGCCCAGAACACGGGCGCGCGAACGCGAACCACCGCGTCACGGTGCGGTAGCCGCTATATGCAAGTAAGTGAGGGGAACGCTAAGCCAAGGCGGGGCGGGCGTCAATCGGGCGGGGAGCGCGGCGCTGGACAGTGCGCCGGCGCGTGCTAGACTGAAATCCATCTCATTTTTCCGTCTTCAATTTGTCTTCGCTTTGGGCGAGCCAACCTCGCCCCTACACCCGGCTCTCCAAGCCGGGTTTTTTGTAGCGCCAATGCCGGGTTGGCGGCTCATTTTGAAACCAGTTGATTGCAAAATGCAACGCCATTCCCTTTCATCGCGCCGCTGCAAGGCGGTTCATCGTCGCCGCCAGCGCTTCGCTATCGGTTCGCGCCGATTCGATGCCCTGCGAGCAAGGATTCCGCCACCGCATCAGGAATCGTGCCCTGGTGTCGGTGGATCTCAATGAACGGGTTCAGCAACTGTAGGTTGCAATCCAGCGCATCCCGATGAGTTTCCAGTTCCGTCCACGCCGCCGGGTTCCGCCAAGTCATCAATTCGGTCCTCTCAAGCTTGAAAAAGCCGATCTCCACCCGTGCCGGATCAACGCACGTCCATAGCGGCATGAGGTTTGCCCTTGACTCTTTGCCAGAAATCAGCCAAGGGTTGACTCGACCGGACCCTGTCATCAGGGCTTTCCGTGGGCTATGGTTGCAAAAGAAATAACCCTTCGTTGAAGCGCGGAAGAAATAGCGGCCTTGGCTGACGCGATGATAATCTCGATCCGCTTGGAGCGGCGCGGCTACCGAGCGTTAGCGACGACTAGAAACACCAACAACAATCCGGCCCAATGACCAACCACCTGTACTACGGCGACAACCTCCAAGTCCTCCGCGAGCACATCGCCACCGAGAGTGTAGACCTGATTTACCTTGATCCGCCGTTCAACAGCCAGGCCACCTACAACGTGCTGTTTCGTTCGCCGAAAGGCGAGCAGTCGCAGGCCCAGATTGAGGCGTTTGAGGATACTTGGGCTTGGAACAACAGCGCCGAGCAAGCTTTTGATGAGGTGATGACCAGCGGCAATACGGATGCTGCCGAGATGCTGCGGGCCATGCGGGCGTTCCTGAAAGAAAACGACATGATGGCGTATCTTGCCATGATGGCCGTTCGGTTGCTGGAACTACATCGAGTGTTAAAACCGACTGGGAGTTTGTATTTGCA
This sequence comes from Candidatus Contendibacter sp., assembly GCA_008933795.1. Classification (GTDB taxonomy): domain Bacteria; phylum Pseudomonadota; class Gammaproteobacteria; order Competibacterales; family Competibacteraceae; genus Contendibacter. The sequence continues at coordinate 30,053 of WBUJ01000027.1, forward strand.
TTGCGATCCAACAGCAAGCCATTATTTGAAGATTATGTTGGATGCGGTGTTTAAGAAGGAGAATTACCGGAATGAAATCATATGGAAGCGGACCACCACTCATTCAGACAGCAAGACATGGAGCCGAGTATCAGACACTATCCTATTCTATACGGAAGGCTCTAACTCCTTTACTTGGAACACTCCGCGTGACATACACACAGACAGCTATTTAGATACAAAATACCGCTATCAAGAATCGAATGGTCGTCGGTATAGACTACATGACATGACCAGCCCTAACCCTCGGCCAAATCTCACTTACGAGTGGTTGGGATTTCCACCACCCCCTAAAGGCTGGCGGTTCTCGCGCGAAACTATGGAAAAGCTACATAGTGAAGACCGTATTGTTTACCCAAAGCTTCCCGATGGAATGTTTGATTTCCACCGACGTCCACAGGTAAAACGGTATCTCGATGAGATGTCAGGCGGTGGCGTGATGGGTAACGTTTGGATCGACATCCCGCCTATCAACTCCCAAGCCCAAGAACGCCTCGGCTATCCCACCCAAAAGCCGCTGACCCTGCTCGAACGCATCATCAGCGCCAGCAGCAACCCCGGCGACGTGGTACTTGACCCCTTTTGTGGCTGCGGCACGGCGGTTCACGCCGCGCAGAAGCTAGGCCGTCAATGGGTCGGCATCGACATCACCCACCTGGCCATCAGCCTGATCGAGCAACGCCTGAACAACGCCTTTCCCGGCATTGCCTTCGAGGTTCACGGCACGCCCAAGGACTTGGCCGGCGCTCGCGATTTGGCCGAGCGCGACAAGTATCAATTCCAGTGGTGGGCGGTGTCGCTGGTCAACGCCGTGCCCTACGGCGGCAAGAAGAAAGGCGCGGATACCGGCATCGACGGGATCATCTACTTCAAACCGGACGGCAAGACCACCGAGAAAGCCATCGTCTCGGTCAAGGGCGGGGCCAACGTGGGCGTGGCGATGGTCAAGGACTTGATTGCCACCGTGGACCGGGAAAAGGCCAAAATCGGCGTGTTCGTCACCTTGGCCGAGCCGACGAAGCCGATGGAGAAGGAAGCCGTCACCGCTGGTTTCTATCAAACCGACTACGGCAAATTCCCCAAGATTCAGATTCTGACCATCGAGAACCTGTTCGCCGGGAAAAAGCCACAAATGCCGTGGCTCGACCCGACCGCTTTCAAGAAAGCGGCCCAGGAAGACATGAACGCGGCGGGGAAGCAGGAGAAATTGATCTAGGCGCGCGCTGACAGGCAAAGAATCGATCATGACCCAATCTCTCCCCCAAGGCGGTAACGCCGCGCTGGCCCAGGCCGACCCCACCGCCCGCACGACCTTCATCGGCCTAAGCTGGGAACGGCCCGCGACCGCCTCGCCGGTGGAGATCGACGCCAGCCTGTTCCTGCTCGATGCGGCGGGCGTGGTGCGCGACGACCGCGATTTCGTGTTCTACAACCAGGAAACCGACGCCAGCGGCGCGGTGTATCGACTTCCCGCCGCCGAACGGGAATCCGCCCACGACCGGGATGGCTTTGTCATCACCCTGCCGGCGCTGGCCGAGGACGTGCAGCGACTGGCTTTTTGCCTGACGCTGGACGCCGCCAGCGCCGGCGACGCCACCTTTGGCGCGGTGCCCTGGGTGCAGGCCCGTGTCGTCAATCACGAGAGCGGACGCGAACTCCTCCACTACCGCAGCGGCGGCGAACTGGGCGCGGAAACCGCACTCGTCGTTGCCGAACTTTACCGCCATCGCGACGGCTGGAAATTCCGGGCTGTGGGCCAGGGCTTCGCCGGCGGCTTGCGGGCGCTGGCCGCGCATTTTGGGGTGTTGGTCGCCGATGCGGAGTCGCCCAGCGCCAACCTGGCGGCGACCGAGGAGGAGGCATTGACCGTTCCCGCCCTCACGCTGGACAAGGACACCGCCGAATCGGAGGCTGCCAGTGGGCCGAAACGCCGTCGCCGACGCACCCTGCAAGATGTCCTCACCGTCCAGGTAGAGGAGATCAAAACCCGCTACCGCGCGATCCAGCCGCTGTTGAAACGTGCCCTACAGGACAGCCCCAACGAGAGCCAGAGCCGGCTACTGCTCGACCGCATCTTGCAAGACGTGCTCGGCTACGCCCTGAGCGAGATCAAGACCGAGCAGAAGATTCAAGGGCGGGCTGCCGATTACGTGCTGGCGCCGGATGGGGTGGATGCGCTGGTAATCGAAGCCAAGCGGCTGGGTGCTCCACTACGCGACAAGCAAATCTTTCAAGCCACTTCCTACGCCGCTTACGCCGGCATCCGCTGGGCGCTGTTGACCAACGTCGTGAACTGGCAACTCTACCGGGTCGCCACCGAGGACAAGGTCGAAGCCGATCTGGTGTTTGCCCTGGATTTGCAAAGCGGCCTGGACGACGACAGCGCCTACCGGCTGATGTTGCTCTCGAAAGCCGGCATCGCCCGCTGCGAACTGCTGGAAAAGCTCTGGCGCAAGAAGGTGGCCCTGAGTCCGGAAAGCCTGATCGCGGCGATCCTCAACGAGGAAGTGTTGAACAAAATCCGCGCCGTGCTGCTGCGGGAGCGCGGCTGTCCCCTGACCCATCAGGAAATCCAGGAAGCTATCGAGCGGGAGTTGTTGCGGTAGGGGCTGGACGGTGAACGGTGCTTTTCTCCTCGACTACGGTCTCTACCTGCTGAACCGAGGCGTCCAGCCCGAAACGCGGCGGGTGTTTTTCACTCGCCCCCGGCGGTGTTTTTCCTTGACATCACTCTGGGCGCGGTGCAACAGGGAATGTACGAGCGGTTCGCGCCGCTGATCGTGCGGCGGGTCGCGGTCAGGTCGCGAATCGCGTTCAATCCCGGTTCAGCTATGGCGGGATACCGTGTGGCGCCATGAACCCACTTCCTGGAGCCATGCTTGATAAAGATTGTTCTGATTCTCCTCGCCAGCGTGGCGATGCTGGCCGGCCCGACCCTGTTGGCCCCGGCTGATTCTGGCGAGACTGACGACTGACCCCAACCCACAGAGGAGCAACAGCGATGACACGCAAACTGATGACCTTGATTAGCAGTGCAATCCTGGTCCTGGCCATCACTGGCCCGGCGGTGGCGGCGGATGTGACCGGCGCGGCTACCGACGCGGTCAAGAAGAAGGCCACAGAGGAGGTTCAGAAGCAGGCGCCGGGCGCGGTTACAACGCCCGCCGCTGATCCCACCAAGGCCGTCAAGGGCGCCGCTCAGATGCCCGCCGATCCCACCAAGGCCGTGACTGGAACGGCCGAGGATATGGCCAAGAAGAAAGCCGCCGAGGCCGCGCAGGGCGTGGTCAAATAACCGCTCAATCCGTGCCCGGCAACCCGTAGCCGCCCACGGGCGGCTTTATTCGAGGGTGGCCGGCGCTACCCTTGTCCTTTTCCAGCCGATCGCTCCATGCATCTCATGCCGCCCACCGCGAGGACTCCCCGTGGTAATCGGGATAGGGAGAAGCCTTACGGCTCCCCCCTCCCACACCACCGTGCGTACGGGTCACGTACACGGCGGTTCGATGGATTCAATTCCTACCGGGGTGCGAAGCTTGGCAACCCCAGATTGCTGAAGTAGCGTACCGGTAGTGCGAGTGCGAGCGCGGGGGTCTTTGACAGCCGCCAGGGCCCGTGCGCCGACTTGCTGGTGTTCCATGCTTCGCGCACGCTCACCCCG